>CAZPOS010000232.1:7935-8713 GCA_964588065.1 uncultured Reyranella sp. | reverse complement strand
ACTGGGGTGACGTCGACCTCGTCATCCAGATGGGCGCGCCCAAGGGCGTCAGCCGCCTGATGCAGCGCATCGGCCGCGCCAACCACCGGCTCGACGAGCCCAGCCGCGCCATGATCGCACCGGCCAACCGCTTCGAGGTGCTGGAATCGCTGGCCGCGCTGGAGGCGGTCGAGGCGCGCGAGCTCGATGGCGATCCGCCGCGGCCGCCCTGCCTCGACGTGCTGGCCCAGCACATCGTGGGCACCGCCTGCGCCCAGCCGATCGACCGCGAGGCCTTCTTCGCCGAGGTGCGCCGGGCGCAGCCCTATCGTGACCTGCCGCGCCAGGATTTCGACGACACGTTCGACTTCGTGGCGACCGGCGGCTATGCGCTCGCGGCCTACGACCGTTGGCATCGGCTAAAGCAGTTGCCCGATGGACGCTGGATGTTGGCCTCGCCGCTGGTGGCCAAGCAGTTCCGCATGAATGTCGGCACCATCGTCGAGCTGCCGTTGATGAAGGTGCGGCTGCGCCGGGGCGCTGTGCTGGGCGAGGTGGAGGAGGGGTTCGTGCAGGGGCTGGTGCCGGGCGACACGTTCGTGTTCGCCGGCCGCCTGTTGCGCTTCGAGGGCGTCAAGGAACTGTCGGCGATCTGTTCGCCGGCCACCACCGGCGATCCCAAGGTGCCGGCCTATGGCGGCGGCCGGCTGCCGCTCTCGACCTTCCTCGCCAACCGGGTGCGCGGCATCCTGCAGGATCCGCTGAAGCATCCCAAGCTGCCGGCCGAGGTGCAGGAATG
>CAZPOS010000232.1:0-7925 GCA_964588065.1 uncultured Reyranella sp. | reverse complement strand
CAAAGCAGCGGAGGTATTAGATCAATTTCAGATACCTTATGAAATGAAAATTATTTCAGCGCACAGAGAACCAGATGTATTTTTTGAGTATGCTTCATCAGCAGAGGAAAGAGGTTACAAGGTAATCATTGCAGGTGCAGGAATGGCTGCGCATCCAGGTCTTCCGCTCGATGCTGCCGCCGGCCGACAAATTGCTGGTCGAGGGGTTCCCGCGCGGCGGCAAGCAGTTCCTGGTGGCCTATTGCTTCGAGGGGCGCAACGCCCACCAGACGCTAGGCATGCTGCTGACGCGCCGCATGGAGCGCATGGGGTTGCGGCCGCTGGGCTTCGTCGCCACCGACTATGTGCTGGGCCTGTGGGGCTTGCGGCCGGCTTCGCCGAAGCAGCTCGAGGAGCTGTTCGACGAGGACATGCTGGGTGACGATCTCGAAGCCTGGATGGACGAATCGAGCATGCTGCGGCGCTCGTTCCGCAACGTCGCGGTGATCGCCGGCCTGATCGAGCGGCGCTTTCCCGGTGAGGAGAAATCGCGCCGCCAGGTCACGTTCAGTTCCGACCTGATCTACGACACGCTGCGCCAGCACGAGCCCAACCACATCCTGCTGCGCGCCACCCGCCAGGACGCGGCCTGGCAGCTCGCCGATCTGAAACGACTGGGCGACCTGCTGAAGCGCGCCCGGGGCCGCATCGTCTATCGACGCCTGGACCGCATCTCGCCGCTCGCCGTGCCGGTGCTGCTCGAGATCGGCAAGGAGCGGGTACTCGACGGCACCGCCGAGGACGAGCTGCTGGACATCGCCGCCCAGGAGCTGATCGACGAGGCGACGCGACTCTGACGAACGTCGAGCCGGGTCAGTGGAAGTCCCGGCTCTGGATGCGGATCTTCGGCCGGTCGAGGACGATGCGGTCACGGTCGTAAGCAGGCCTGGCGACAGGCTGGGCAGGGGAGGAGCGGCTGGACCGGTGGCGCGTGGCATTGGCCTCGGCGACCTTCACACGCTGGTCTGCCGGTTCCCTGCGGGCTTCGTCGCCGCGGGGATGGGTCAGATGGAACAGGTCGAGCTCCGAGATCGAATCGAGTTCGGCCGACAGGTCCCAGATCTCTTCGACCACGAGGTGGATCACCTTGTACTGCTTCTCCCCCTCGCACTGGATGCGGCCGCGCACTCCCACCATGCGCGCGCCCATGACGATGCGGCGATAGGCTTCGAACACCGTGGGCCAGACCACGAGATTGGCGATGCCGAACTCGTCTTCGAGGGTGACGAACACCACGCCGGAAGCGGTCCCCGGCCGCTGGCGCACCAGCACCAGGCCGGCCAGGGTCAGGACGGTGCCATTCTTCGCCGATGCCAGAGCCTCGGTGCTGGAGAGTCCCTGCTGGGCGAAGGTCTGCCGCAGCAGCTGCATCGGATGCGAGCGCAGGGACATAGAGAAACTGCTGTAATCGTCCACCACCTGCTCGCCCAGGGTGAGGCCGGGCAGCCTGACGGCGGGTTCCAGGTCGCGCACCCGCGGCTGGCTGTCGAGCAGGGGCAGCTGCCCGTCGGCAAACCCGCGCACCGCCCACAGCACGTCGCGGCGGGTGAGGCTGAGCGAGGCGAAGGCATCGGCTCGGGCCAGGGCGATGATCTGCTTCTTGCTGAGACCGCTGCGCCGCCACAGGTCGGCAGGATCGCTGTAGGGAGTCGTACCGCGCCGTTCGACCACCCTGTCGGCCACCTCTTCGGACAGGCCCGTCACTTGACTCAGGCCGAGACGCAGGGCGCAGCGATTGTTCTTCCCCGCCTCCAGCGTGCAATCCCGGGAACTGGCGTTGATGTCGGGGGGCAGCACCTGGACGCCATGGTCCCGCGCATCGCGCACGAGCTGGGCCGGGGCATAGAAACCCATCGGCTGGGAATTGAGCAGCGCCGCGGCGAAGACCTCGGGATAGTAGTGCTTCACGTAGGACGAGGCGTAGACCAGGATCGCGAAGCTCGCGGCGTGGCTTTCCGGAAAGCCGTATTCGCCGAACCCTTCGATCTGCTTGAAGCAGCGTTCGGCAAAGTCGCGCTCGTATCCCCGTTCCACCATGCCATCGATGAAGGGGGCCTTGAATTTGTGGATGGTGCCGTTGTGCCGGAACGTCGCCATGGCGCGACGTAGTTCGTCGGCCTTCTCCGGGGTGAAGCCCGCGCCGACGATGGCGATCTGCATCGCCTGTTCCTGGAAGAGCGGAACGCCCAGCGTTCTCTTCAGGACCGCTTCGAGTTCCGGCTTCGGATAGATGACGGCGCCAGGATCTGCGCGGTTCTTCAGGTAGGGATGGACCATGCCGCCCTGGATGGGACCCGGCCGCACGATCGCCACCTCGACGACCAGGTCGTAATACTCCCGGGGTTTCAGGCGCGGCAGCATCGACATCTGCGCCCGGCTCTCGACCTGGAAGACGCCGACCGAATCGGCGCGGCACAGCATCTCGTAGACGCTCGGGTCGTCCGGCCGCATGTCGAGATCGAGCTTCCTGCCGAAATGCTTCTCGATCATCGTGAAGCTCTTGCGCAGGGCCGTCAGCATGCCGAGCGCCAGCACGTCGACCTTGTAGATCCCCAGCACGTCGAGATCGTCCTTGTCCCACTCGACGACTGTGCGGTCCTTCATTGCCGCGTTCTGGATCGGCACCAGCTCGTCGAGCCGGTCCTGAGTGAGGACAAAGCCGCCGACATGCTGGGAAAGATGGCGCGGGAAACCGCACAGGGCCGACGAGAGTTCGAGCGCCAGCAGGATGCGCGGATCGACCGGATCGAGGCCGGCCTCCCGCACATGCTCGACCCGCACGCCGCCCGAGCCCATGCCCCACACGGTGTCGGCCATCACCCCTACCGTGTCGGGCGAAAGGCCGAGTGCCTTGCCGACTTCGCGGATGGCGCTGCGGCTGCGGAACGAGATCACCGTGGCGGCCAGGGCGGCCTTGGAGCGATGCTTCTCCTCGTAGATCCACTGGATGATTTCTTCCCGGCGCTCATGCTCGAAATCGACGTCGATGTCGGGCGGTTCGTCGCGGGAATTGGACAGGAAGCGTTCGAACAGCACCTTCGTCTCTTTCGGATTCACGGAGGTGATCCCCAGGCAGTAACAGACCGCGGAATTGGCGGCCGAGCCGCGACCCTGGCACAGGATTCCGCGCCTGCGCGCCTCCATCACGATCTCGTGCACCGTCAGGAAATAGGGTGCGATATCCTTGAGGGCGATGAGCTCGAATTCCTTCCGGATCGTACTGGCCACCTCCTCCGGAACGCCGTCGGGATAGCGCCATGCCGCGCCTTCCCAGGTGAGGCGCATGAGCTTGCCCATGGGAGTCTCGCCGCCTTCATAGACGACCGGATATTGATAGGTGAGCTGCCGCAGCGAAAAGGTGCAGCGCCGAACGATCTCCTGCGTGGCGGCGATGGCGTGCGGATGGCGACGGAACAGGCGTGCCATCTCTGCCGGCGCCTTGAGGTGGCGTTCGGCGCTGGCGAAGCGGCGGAAGCCCAGCGCGTCGACCGTGCAGCCGAGCCGGATGGCCGTCACGACGTCCTGCAACGCGCGCCGCTCGGGCACGTGATAGTGCACGTCGTTCGTGGCGACGAACGTCACCCCCGTCGCGCTGGCGAGATCGTCGAGCTGGGCCAGGCGCCGCGCATCGTCGCCGCGGAACAGCATCGTTCCCGCGAGATAACAGCGGTCGCCGAACAGCCGGGCGAGGCGTTGCAGCCGCTCGCGAAAGGCCGGGTCTCCAGGCTTGCGCGGCGGCAGCACGATCGCCAGCAGGCCCTCGGCATGTTCCGCGAGATCCTCGAAGCCGATGTCGCACTGCCCCTTCCCGGTGCGCCGGTTGCCCAGGGTCAAGAGGCGGGACAGGCGCTTGTAGGCATCGAGATCGGTCGGATAGGCGAGCAGCGAGTAGCCGTCGCGCGTTTCGAGGCGGCTGCCGACCAGCAGCTTGATCCTGTCGGGGGCGCCTTTCTTCTCGCCGCGCGACGCCGCGAAGGCGCGCACGACGCCGGCCAGCGTGTTGTGGTCGGTGATGCCGATGGCGCTGTGGCCAAGCTCGATCGCCCGTTCGACCAGTTCCTGCGGATGCGAGCCGCCGCGCAGGAAGCTGTAGTTGGTCGTGACCTGGAGCTCGGCATAGTCCATGGCGTCAGGGACCGACGAGTTCTTCCGCCTGGGCGAGCGGCACGCCGCGCACCAGGATGCCCTCGTTCTCCAGGGCCTGCAGGAATTCCTCGTCGGCGCTGACCAGCGGCGCCTTCGCCGCCTCGGCGCAGGCGGCATAGAAGCATTCGTGCACCGGCCGGCCGCACTGCAGGGCGATGGCGAAGGCGCGATTGCGCAGCTGCGGTGATTCGACGAAGGCCGAGATGAACGCCGGCAGGGCGATGTTGCGCACGATGGGTTCGGCCTGCTCGAGCGTGATCTCGCCGCGCCTCGCCTTCTGCCGGGCCAGTTCGGCCACGCCCGCGATCAGGATGTCGGGCGCGATCACCTCGTGGCGGTTGGCCAGCAACGACCGCGCCTGCGGCCGCAGCGGCTCCTCGACGAACCATTTGAGGGCGACGCCGGGATCGACGACGACGATCACGCGTCCGCTCCCCTGTGCGCGACGCTCACCCGCGGCGTCATGGCGGCGATGCGATCGGCTTCCTCCAGCGGATCGACCACCAGCGGCTGGCCCGACGCATAGGTCAGCAGGTCGCGCAGATCGGCTTCGAGCGAGCGGCCCCGGGCGCGCGCATGGTTCTTCAGCCGCTCGATGACCGCGACATCGAGGCCGCGGATGGTGAGCGTGGTGCCCCGTTTGGCGGTCGCTGTGGTCGTCTCCATTTCCCTCTCCCCTTCAGGCGCAGAATCCGTGGAGGAACCAGCGGGCCGTCGGCTGACCGTTGGCGGCGAGCCGGTAGGGCCCGTCGCGGAACAGCCAGAAGCGGCCGCCGTCATCGTCCTCGACGCGGTAGTAATCACGCACCGGCGGCAGAGTGCTGGCCGGCGGGCGGCTGCCGTCGGGCCGCGGCCGCCACCATTCGTCGGCGATCCGCTCCGGCCCGTCGGCGCGCACGATGCGATGGGCATGCCGGCGCCAGCGGAACACCGACGGTGGATCGTCGGGCACGAAGGCGGTTACCTCGACGGGCTCGGGCCGCTGCAACAGGCGGGTCGGCCGTGCCCCCTTGAGGCCGGCGATGCGGCGCCAGGCGTCCGCCGCGGCCGGCTTCGTCGCGACAGAGGCGGCGACCTGGACACGTTCGGGCAGGTGGCTGTCGCGCGACAGCAGCCGCACCACATTCTCCGCGCCCAACCGCAGCGCCAGCCGGTCGGCGAGATCGATCGTGCCGTCCATGTCCGAGGCGACGGTGGGCGAATCCTGATGGGGCAGGGCATCCTGCGTGCCGCTCCAGGCTTCGACCTCGGGGGCGGACAGGATCATCAGCTCGACGCCGAAGCCGGGATCGAGTTCGCCGAGCTTTTCCTCGAAGAGCTTCATCAGTTTCGGATTGTCGCGGTTGGGCCGGCTCGTGCCGATCGAGGCGCGGTCGACCGAGCCATCGACGCGGTAGAGCGCGATCTCGA
Organism: uncultured Reyranella sp.; assembly: GCA_964588065.1. Classification (GTDB taxonomy): domain Bacteria; phylum Pseudomonadota; class Alphaproteobacteria; order Reyranellales; family Reyranellaceae; genus Reyranella. Next base: position 2,330 of record CAZPOS010000232.1, on the reverse strand, counting down.
GCAGGCGTGCACCGACGCCCGCCTGTTCGAACTGGCGGCAGAGGGCGGCCAGCAGGCGGCTGGTCGCGGCGGCGATGTCGTCGGCACGGCCGATCGGTTCGGCGAAGGCGAGGCGCGTGCGGAAGGCCGGCGGCAGGCGGCGCGGCTCGATCGGCTCGTCGAGCCGGCCCAGCGCCTGATCGATGCGACGCACCGGCTGCTCGCCGAAGCGCCGCACCAGCGGGGCGCGCGGCATGGGATAGAGATCGCCGATGCGGCGCAGGCCGAGCTTCAGCAAGGTCTCGAGGATCGGCGCCTCGAGGCGCAGCCCCTCGACCGGCAGCAGCGCGAGCGCCTCGCGCTGGCCGTGCGACGGACAGAAGAGATCGGCCTGGCGCTCGGCGAAACGCGCCAGCGCCCAGGCCGCGCCTGCCGTGTCGGCCATCGCGGCGCGGCAGGAAAGATCGCGGCGGGCAAGGCGCGTCACCAGGTCGGCCAAAAGCGCGCGTTCACCGCTCTCGCCCTCGCCGAAGAGATGCGTGCAGCCCGTCACGTCGAGCAGCAGGCCGGCATCGCCGCCGAAGCCGCCGGCGCTGCAGGCCGTCCCGGTGTCCTCGGTGAGCGCCCCGCCGGTCGGGTCGATCGCGACCCAGGGCGTATAGCGATCGCACCAGCCCGCGATCGCCTCGACCAGGCGGAGGTCGGCCTGCGGTTCGCCCGCGACCGTGACGAGATCGGGCAGCAGCGCGCGCGCATCGGCCAGCCGCATGTGCGGGCGCAGGCCGGCGGTACGAGCGTGCGGATTGACGGCGGCGAGGCGTGGGCAGCCCTCGCGCCACACGACGATGGCGGCGGCCCTATCCGACCAGTCTTTCTTCGAAGTGCGTGCCAGGCGATCCGTGGAGAGCTTGGGGAACCACAGCGAGACAATGCGTTTCATCGTTCCACTCCAGGAGCCAAGACGGTGTTTCGGCGGCGGACGGCGTGCCGAAGCGGTTGCGCCGCAATTCGAGGTGCCAGCGGGCGGCGCCGACATCCTTGAGGCCCGGCGTCGAACAGGAGGGTGCGGAGGCGATCCGCCACCGGGTCGCGCACACGCTTTGCGGCGGTGCCGGCTGGGCGCGCAGCAGCAGGGCGGGGACGCCGTTCTTCTCGGCGGCGAGCGACAGGCGGCGACCCGCCGTGGGATCGGCACTGCGCGTCTCGCCCACGACGGCCGAGATGCCGGGGCAGCGCAGCCCTTCCTCCATGGCCCAGAAGAGATCCTCGTCGCGCTGCGTCGTGACCATCAGCAGGCGCGCCGGATCGAACCAGGCCGACAGGGCTGGCGCATAGGGCGGGGCGTCGAAGGTGCCGGTGGGACGGCGGCACCACAGGATGGTGCCCGGACCGAACCGGCCCAGCAGATGGCCGGCGAAGCCGAGGACCGGCCCGTCGTGCGGCGCCACCCGCCCGGAAGGGCTGGGTCCCGCCTCGATCTCGTGCAAGGCGCCCGTCAGCAGACCGCCTTCGGGCAGCAGAGCGTCGATGGCCGGGATTCCGAGCGGCACCGAAGCGGCCCGGCCGCTGCGCCGGCCGCTGTTCGACCTTTCCAGCCGACGAACCTTTTCCCGCAAGGCGGCCGGTACCGGGGCCGCCCTGTCGTTGGCGGCCCGGGAAGCAGGGGAGGCAAAGGCAGTCGGGGAAATGACGGGCATCGCCCCCTCGTCGGTCTGGTGGATGGGTCTGGGCTAAATGTTCTTGTTTTGTTCTAGTTGCTTCACAATCCCGAGTCAACGGGACTAAGGGCTGGCATATCGAGTGCATCCGGGGAGAAGCTGCCATCCTGACCCGGAGGCTCCATGACTCTTCGTCTGTCCCTCGTCGCCCTGTGCGCCACCGCCTTCGCCTTGCTGGCGGGACCGGCGCTTGCCCGTTGTTCCAAGAACCTGGTCGAACTCGGCCCCACCCTGCAGGGACGCGGGGTGCAGGTCGCCTCGCTCGACGGGGTCCAGATGGCGGCTGATACGGCGAGCCGCGCGATCATCACCTTTCTCGGCCATGCCAGCTTCGAGATCGACACGCCGCAGGGCGTGCGCGCCATCACCGACTACAACGGGCTGAACGGTTTCGGCCGCAAGCCCGACATCGTCACGATGAACAATGCGCACTCGACGCACTACACCGACACGCCCGAGGACGGGATCACCTATGTGCTGCGCGGCTGGCCGGACGAGGCCGGCCAGACCGAGGCGCGCCACGACGTCTCACTGAAGGATCTCAAGGTGACGAACCTGCCGACCAATGCGCGCGACTGGGGTGGGGGCTCGGCGCGCATCAACGGCAACTCGATCTTCACCTTCACCATCGGC
>CAZPOS010000231.1:0-8773 GCA_964588065.1 uncultured Reyranella sp. | reverse complement strand
TCTGGTTGAGCCGTGCCCGGGTCGCAAGGATCTCGCGCGCATGGATTTCGATGTCCGTGGCCTGGCCCTGAGCACCGCCCGAGGGCTGGTGGATCATGATCCGGGCGTTCGGCAGGGCGAACCGCTTGCCCTTCTCGCCCGCGGTCAGCAGCAGCGACCCCATCGAGGCCGCCTGGCCATAGACGAGGGTCGAGATGTGCGGGCGGATGTATCGCATGGTGTCGTAGATCGCCATGCCGGACGTCACCACGCCACCGGGCGAGTTGATGTAGAACGAGATGTCCTTGGTCGGGTTCTCGGCTTCGAGGTAGAGCAGCTGGGCGCAGAGCACGCCCGCCACATGGTCCTCGACCGGGCCGTTCAGGAAGATGATCCGTTCCTTCAGCAGCCTCGACCAGATGTCGTAGCCGCGTTCGCCGCGCGCCGATTGCTCGACCACCATCGGCACGTAGTAGTTGTTGTAGACTTCCAGCGGATCGCGGTCGCGAATCATCGCGGGCCCCCTTGAGTGACAGTGCTACGGAAAGTGGCAGCGCCGGTGGCCCCATTCAAGACCACCGGCTCTGGATCAATTCGCCGCCGCTTCCGCAGGCTCCTCGTTTTCCGCCTCGCGGGCGGCCTTGAGCAGTTCCTCGGGGGTAACCGACTTTTCCGAAACCTTGGCCAGCTCCAGGATGAAGTCGACCGTCTTCTCTTCGAAGATCGGCGCCCGCAGCTGCTCCTTCGCCTCGGCATTCTTACTGAAGAATTCGAGGACCTGGCGCTCCTGGCCCTGGTAGCGCATGGCTTCGCGCATGACCGCCTGGTTGAGCTCCTCGGGCGTCACGTCGATGCTGTTGGAGCGGCCGATGTCGGCCAGCAGGAGGCCCAGACGCACGCGGCGATCCGCGATGTCGCGGTACTCCTCGCGCATCTTCTCCTCGTCGTCCTCGAGCTTCTCGCCCTTCTGCTTGGCTTCCTCGATCCGCTGCCAGATCGCGTTGAACTCGCTCTCGACCAGGCCCTCGGGCACCTCGAACTTGTGGGCTTCCGCAAGCTTGTCGAGCAGCTGGCGCTTGATCATCGTGCGCGAGATCTGGTTGTAGTCCTGACCGATGCGCTCGCCGATCGCCTTGCGCATGGCCTCCAGGTTCTCGAAGTTGTTCTTCTTGGCCATCTCGTCGTCCGCCGGCTTCTCGACGAACTCGTGGATTTCCTTGATCGTGCACTTGAACACGGCGTCCTTGCCGGCGAGTTCCGGCGCGCCGTACTCGGTCGGGAAGGTCACCTTGACGTCGACCGTCTTGCCGACTTCGGCGCCCACCAGCTGGTCCTCGAAGCCGGGGATGAACGAGCCCGAGCCCAGTTCCAGCGTGTAGTCGCTGGCGGCGCCGCCGGGGAACTCGACACCGTCGACCGAGCCCACGAAGTCGAGCTTGATCGCGTCGCCCTTCTGCGCCGGACGCGGCGGGTCCACGGGCTTCTGCTCCCGGTTGGCCTTGGCGATGCGCTCGAGCGCCTCGTCGATGTCCTTCTCCGGTACTTCGGCCTTCAGCCGCTCCAGTTCGATGCCCGAGAAATCGAGCTTGCCGATCTCGGGCAGCACTTCGACGAGGACCTCGAACTCGACGTCCTTGCCCTCTTCCAGCTGCTTCAGGTCGACGCGCGGCTGCAGCGCCGGCTTCAGCCCGCGATCCTCGATCGCCTTGGCCGTGCTCGTGTTGACGGCCGCCTCGACGGCCTCTCCGAACAACGCCTGGCCGTACTGCTTCTTCAGCAGGCCGACGGGGACCTTGCCGGGCCGAAATCCCGGCATCGCCGCAGTCTTCGCCATCTCGGCGAGACGCTCGTCGATCTTGGCCGACAGATCGCTGGCAGGAACGACGATCTTGAACTGATGCTTCAGGCCTTCGGCCGAGAGTTCCGTAACTTGCATTGTCTCACTTCCATTTCCTGGTGCGGGCGGAGGGACTTGAACCCCCACGCCTTGCGGCACGAGAACCTAAATCTCGCGTGTCTACCAATTCCACCACGCCCGCCCGAAGCTTGCCCAAACGACATCCTGAGCCATCGGGGCGTGCCGCGAAGGCCGAATCGCCGGCCTCTTAGCCCGACCCCGATGAACGGTCAATTGAAGGACGACAGGGAGTGAAGAACGCGCGGCAATTGCGCCGGCAAATCCTCGGCGATCAGGCCGGGATGCCCGAACTGCAGCGCACATTCCCCATGCAGCCAGGCCGCCGCCGACGCCGCAGCAAATGGTGCGAGGCCCTGTGCCAGAAGCCCGCCGATCAAACCCGCCAGCACGTCGCCCGATCCTGCCGTCGCGAGGGCCGGCGAGGCATGGACGTTGATCACTGCGCGTCCATCCGGTCCGGCGATCACCGTGTCGGGTCCCTTGAGCAGGATCGTTGCCCCGCTGCGCGCCGCGGCCTCCCTCACCCGCTCCAGCTTTCTGGCGGGACCGACAAGATCGGGGAACAGCCGCCGGAATTCTCCCTCGTGCGGCGTCAGCACCGTCGGCCCGGCGATGCGCTCGAACAGGCGAGCGGGATCGCCGGCAAAGACCGTGATCGCGTCGGCGTCGAGCGCCACACCGCGCCGGGTGTCGAGGGCCGCGAGGACCGCCTCCCTCGTCCGCTCGATCACGCCGGAGCCCGGACCGATCAGCATCGCGTTGCGCCGCTCGTCATCCAGCAGGCGGGCGTACATCGCGCCATCGTCGGCCTCGACCACGAGATTGCCCGGCTCGGCGGCCTGATAGGCCGTCATCGTCGAACGGACACCTGCGATCGTCACCAGCCCTGCCCCCACCCGGCGCGCGGCCAGGGCCGCCAGCCGCGCCGCGCCCGTTGCATGGGCCCCGCCGAGGATCGTGAGGTGACCACGCGAATATTTGTGGTCGCCGATGTCGTTGCGGCGCAGCAGATGGGCCCACAGCGCCGGTGCATTGAGCCAGGTTAGCGGCGCGATCGAATCCAGCGCCGCCGTCGGTATGCCGATATCGGCGATGTGGAGGGCCCCGCAGCGACGCAGCCCCTCGACCGAATAGTGGCCAGGCTTGGCACGAAAGAACGAAACCGTCGCCTGGGCGCAAAAGGCGCGGCCGAGTATTTCCCCCGTGTCCCCATGCAGCCCGCTTGGCACGTCGACGGCGATCACGGGTAGCCTGCGCTCGTTCACCAGATCGATGGCGGCGGCAATCTCTCCCTCGATCGGGCGGCTGAGGCCGGCCCCGAAGACCGCGTCGATCACAAGGGGGGTTCCCTCCACGGTTGCCGGCGACCAGCGCTCGACCGGCCCTTTCCAGGTTCCGGCGGCCCAGGCCGCATCGCCCCTGAGGTTTGCGACCGCGCCGAAGAGAACCACGCGGACGGGCCAGCCCGCCGCCTGCAGGTGCCGCGCCGCGACGAATCCATCGCCGCCATTGTTGCCCGGCCCGCAGAGGGCGATGACGGGGCGCCGCGCGAATCGCTCCATCGCGGCGACGGCCACCGTCCTGCCCGCAGCCTCCATCAGGGTAGGCCCCGAAATGCCGGCGGCCATGGCGAAAGCATCGGCTTTCGCCATCTGCCCACAGGCCAGAAGGGAAAGTGTGTCGCAGGGAATCAGATCGTGCACGTCAGGCCTTGGCGGCATGGAACGGGGGCGATTGGGGCGGCCGACCGGATTTGAACCGGCGACATCCAGAATCACAATCTGGCGCTCTAACCAACTGAGCTACGGCCGCCATCGCGGATCGCTCCCGACGAAGCGCGGCCTTCCTACGCTCCGGCGGCGGGAGCGTCAACAATCAGCAGACGTCCGGGGTAGAAGACGATCGATGGCGTGCATCCAGACCGCACAGGCGTCGTCGAAAGACAGGTCGAGCTGGCCCCGCAGGCGCGCCCAGCTCTCGAAATCCACCAAGGCATCGATCGCCAGAACCGTCTGTCGGTGCTCGCGCGGCGCCAGAGCGGACAACTCCGGCGCATAGACATCCTCGATGCGCCGCAAGACCATGTCCCGGATCAGGCGGATGCGCGCCTTCAGCTCGGGCGAATCGCCTTGATTGGCGTTCAGGGCACGCCACAGGGGAAGCCATTCTTCACAGATCTGGCCGCGCATCTCGACGTGCGCCGCGATGCGCTGGCTGCGACTCCCGGTCGCCGCTCGCGCGGCGACCTGGCCGGACGCCCGGAGCAGCGCCTCATCGGTGGCCGCCACCCGCAGGGCATGAAGGTCGGGAAAGCGCTCGAACACCGACCGAACCGAGTAGCCTGCGCGCTGCGCGATCGAGGCAGCGGTCGGGATACGAGGGGTTTCCCGCAGGAGCGCGAGATAGGCATCGATGATGATCTGGCGCGTGCGCTGGCTGCGCCGCCTCCGGCCATCCGTGAGCTCGGAGTCGGCGAACGCCGCCGGCATCCCGCCACCCGCCGCGGTCACGCCGACCCGCTGGAACTCTTGGGAAGCAACCGGTCGATCGCCTGCATCCAGACACCGCCAGCCTCTTCGGCGGTCAAGCCGAAGAACTCGCGCAGCCGCTCCCAGCTCTCCACGTCGGTCAGCGCTTCGAGCACGACCAACATTTGACGCCGTTCCTGTGGCTGCATGACAGCGAACTCCGGCGCGAACATCAGTTCCATGCGGTCGGTTACGCGGTCGCGCGCCAAACGGATGCGCGCCTTGAGTTCCGGCGAATCGCCTTGGTTGACGATCAACGACCGCCAAAGGCGGACCCAGCGCTCGCAGGTCTCTCCGCGTGTCTGGACATAGGCCTCGATCCTGCTCTCGCGGTCGCCCTCGGCGCCCTTCGGGGGCGCCAAGGCCGCAACCTGCGCGAAGCAGTAGTCCACGGCCGCAACCTGGAGAGCGAGGATGTCGGGGAAGCGCTCGAAGATCGACCGCACCGAGTATCCCGCCCTCCCCGCGATCTCGGCCGCCGTCGGTACGCGCGGCGACAGTTCCTCGGCGAGCGCCAGATAAGCCTCGATGATCAACTGCTTGGTCCGTTCGCTGCGCAGGCGACGACCTTCGACCTTGATGGGACGCGCGTTCATCGACCCGATGCGCCGTCTTCCGGCGTCTTCGGCAGGATCCGATCTATGGCGGCGATCCAGGCTGCGCAGCCTTCGGCAAACGACAGACCATACATCTCGCGAAGACGCGCCCAGCTCTCGATGTCGGTGATAAGTTCCAGGGCGACCAGCGTGTTGCGGCGTTCGACGGGCCCGAGCAGATCGAGTTCGGGCCGGTACATCAGTTCCATCCGTTCGATCGTTCGATCGCGCGCGACCTTGATGCGGACCTTGAGATCGTCATTCTCGTCGACGTTGAACAGGATCGCCCGCCACAGCGACACACCGCGCTCGCACGTACCGGCCCTGGTCTCGACATGAGACCGGATCCGCGTCGCCCGGTCGCCGTCGACGTGGCGCGCCGGCGCCAGCGCCGCCGCATGCGCGAGTGCGTAGTCCGCAGCAGCCACCCGCAACGTATGAAGATCGGGAAAGCGCTCGAAGATGGACCGGACCGAATACCCGGCACGTGCCGCAATGTCGGCCGCGGTGGGAACCGGTGTCTCCGGAGTCTCCCGGATGATCGCCAGGTAGGCCTCGATGATCAGCTGCTTGGTTCGCTCGCTGCGAAGGCGCCGTCCATCGACCTTGACGTTACCCGAGGCGGCCGGTGGATGCTCGGAGGAGGCAAGCCAGTTCATTCCTCCCACAGCCCCTCGGACGGCAGGCTCATCTCTGCGCGATCAGAGCAAATTGTACTCACTCTCAAAGACGATCCCTCAGGCGCCGGACGCGCCCCTCAGAAGTGCTCTACAATTGCACCTTAAGTTCAACTTACTGCAAATACTAGGGTCTTAGCGCCCAAAATGTTTCGCCAATCGAGAGATTGCGTTGTCGAGAGTGCTGTCGTGTTTGCAGAAGCAGAAGCGCGCGAAATGCCGGGGCGCGCCGTCGGACTGGTAAAAGGCGCTGACCGGCACGGCGGTCACCCCGGCCTCGACCGTGATGTGTCGACAGAAATCCTCGTCGGTCCCGTTGAAGCCCAACGGCCGGAAGTCCGTCGTCACGAAATAGGTCCCATGCGACGGCAGGACGTCGAAGCCGATCTTCGCCAGAGCCCTCGCCAGATGGTCGCGCTTGCGCTGCATGTCGGCGGCAAGCGACGAGAAATAACCATCGGCCAGACGCAGTCCCGTCGCCGCTCCCCATTGCAGATTCGGCGGGGTCGTGAAGGTCATGAACTGGTGGGTTCTCGCGATCGGCTTCATCAGCTCGGGTGCCGCCGTGATGTATCCAACCTTCCAGCCGGTCAGGCTGAAGCTCTTGCCGGCGGAGCCGATCCGGACCGTGCGCTCGCGCATGCCCGGCAGGGTCATCAGGGAGACGTGGCGCCGATCGTCGAAGATGATGTGTTCATAGACCTCGTCGCAGATCGCGTAGACGTCGTGCTCGAGGCAAAGCCCGGCGATGAAATCGAGCTCCTCGCGGTCGAACACCTTGGAACAGGGATTCATCGGGGTGTTGAACAGGATCAGCTTGGTCTTCGGCCCGAAGGCCGCCGCGAGCTCCTCGCGTGGCAGGCGCCAGGTCGGCGGCTCCAGCCGCACCAGCTTCGGAATGCCCCCGGCCCGTCGCACGATCGGCAGATAGGAATCATAGAGAGGCTCGATGAGCACGACCTCGTCGCCGGGCTCGATCAGGCCGAACAGGCAGTCGCCCAAGGCCTCGGTTGCGCCCGAGGTCACCAGAACTTCGGCCTGCCAGTCGATATCGAGTCCCTGGAACCGCCCGGCATGCTCGGCGACGGCCTGCCGCAGTTCGGGAATCCCCATCATGGGCGGATACTGGTTGTGGCCGTTCAACAGATAGTCCGCGGCGGCCGCCCTCACCTCCTCCGGCCCCTTGTCGTCGGGAAAACCCTGGCCGAGATTGACCGACTGGTGCTCGCGCGCCAGCGCCGACATGACTTCGAAGACCGTCGTGCCGAGCCCGGCCATCGTTGAGTTTGCGGATTTCATGCAAGCATCTCGTTTGTCTACTTTTTGCGCTGTATTATGATTGTATTTTGACCAATCCGCCCTCAAAACAGACAGACTGAAGCCAGATTGACCGCGTTATCCTGTGGGCAATTCTGGCATGAAGTGTGCTTCCCTAACCTGACACGGGCTCTTATGAGCGGAGGGCCCGGTGCCTTCGTGCGGAGTGTCTCAAGCCAAATGAAGAAGATCGAAGCGATCATCAAGCCCTTCAAGCTGGACGAGGTGAAGGACGCCCTCAACCAGATCGGCCTGAAAGGCATCACGGTTCTCGAGGCCAAGGGCTTCGGCCGGCAGAAGGGCCATACCGAGCTCTATCGGGGTGCCGAGTACGTCGTCGACTTCCTGCCGAAGGTGAAGCTCGAACTCATCATCGAGGACGAGATGGTGGAAAAGGCGGTCGAGGCAATCCGTGCCTCCGCCCATACCGGTCGCATCGGCGACGGAAAGATCTTCGTGTCGAGCATCGACGACGCGATTCGAATTCGTACTGGTGAGCGTGGTGACGCCGCCGTATGAGGACCCGGCCTTTCGGGGGCTGTAAGCAGTAACCACAAGTAGAGGGACGATCGACAATGGATGCCAAACAGGTTCTCGCGCTGATCAAGGAAAAGGACGTCAAGTTCGTTGACTTCCGCTTCACCGATCCTCGCGGCAAGTGGCAGCACACGGCCCGCATGGCGTCCGCCACCGACGAAGGCACGTTCGAGGACGGCGTCATGTTCGACGGTTCGTCGATCGCCGGCTGGAAGGCCATCAACGAGTCCGACATGATCCTGATGCCGGATCCGTCCACTGCCGTGCTCGATCCCTTCTCGGCGCAGACCACGCTGATCGTGAACTGCGACGTCGTCGAGCCCTCGACCGGCCAGCTCTACGCCCGCTGCCCGCGCTCGACCGCCAAGCGCGCCGAAGCCTTCATGAAGTCGTCCGGCATCGGCGACACCGCCGTGTTCGGCCCCGAGCTCGAGTTCTTCGTGTTCGACGACGTCCGCTACGACGTGCAGATGCAGGGCAGCTTCTACAGCATCTCCTCGAACGAATCGCCGTGGAACACCGGCATCGCGGTCGAGGGCGGCAACCTCGCCCACCGTCCGGCCGTCAAGGGCGGCTACTTCCCGGTCCAGCCGGTCGACACGCACAACGACCTGCGCGCCGAGATGATGTCGGTCTGCACCGACATGGGCCTGGTCATGGAAATCCACCATCACGAGGTGGCGCCGGCCCAGAACGAGCTCGGCTTCAAGTTCGACACGCTGGTGAAGACCGCCGACAACGTGCAGAAGTACAAGTACACGCTGCACAACGTCGCCCACAGCTACGGCAAGTCGCTGACATTCATGCCGAAGCCGCTCTATGGCGACAACGGCTCGGGCATGCACACCCACCAGTCGATCTGGAAGGACGGCAAGCCGCTGTTCGCGGGTTCGGGCTATGCCGACCTGTCGGAGACGGCGCTGTACTACATCGGCGGCATCATCAAGCACGCCAAGGCGCTGAACGCCTTCACCAACGCCAGCACCAACTCCTACAAGCGCGTCATCCCGGGCTTCGAGGCGCCGGTGCTGCTGGCCTACTCGTCGCGCAACCGCTCGGCCTCGTGCCGCATCCCCTACGCGTCCTCGCCCAAGGGCAAGCGCGTCGAGGTCCGCTTCCCCGATCCGTCGGCCAACCCGTACCTCGCCTTCGCGGCGATGCTGATGGCCGGCCTCGACGGCATCAAGAACAAGATCCATCCGGGCGACCCGATGGACAAGA
>CAZPOS010000230.1:0-8812 GCA_964588065.1 uncultured Reyranella sp. | reverse complement strand
AGACCAAGGAGCTGATCGGCAAGGCGCAGGACGGCAAGCTGGGCTTCGAAGAAATGGACGGCGGCACGTTCACCGTCTCCAACCTCGGCATGTTCGGGATCGAGAACTTCGACGCGATCATCAACCCGCCGCAGGGTGCGATCCTTGCGGTCGGCGCGGCGGAGAAGCGCGCGGTCGAAACCGATGCGAGCGACATCGCGTTCGCCACGGTCATCTCGATGACGCTGTCGGTCGACCACCGCGCCATCGACGGCGCTGCGGGCGCACAGTTCCTCGCGACGCTCAAGGGCCTGCTCGAAGAGCCCGAGAAGCTCTTCGCGTGAGGGAAGCGATGCGATGACCAAGCCAGCCTCGATTTCGGCGCTTGCGCCGATCATGCAGATGGCCTTCGTGCCCAGCGACTTCGATGCCGCGATCAGGTACTGGACCGAAACCATGGGCGTCGGGCCGTTCTTCCTGCTGGAGAATATCCAGCTGGGCGACCTGACCTACATGGGTGAGCCGACCGATGCGATCTTCTCGGTCGCGATCGCCTACTGGAACGACATCCAGATCGAGCTGGTGCGCCCCGAGAACGACGGCCTTGCCCACTACAGCGGCCAGTACGGCGTGCGCGATGCGCTGCACCACACCTGCCACGTCGTCGCCGATATCGAGCAAGCGCGCCGCACGGTGCTCGATGCCGGCGGTACGATCGTCGTGTCGGGCAAGGTGGGTGATGACGGGCACGTCTTTTACGCCGATCCGGGCTTCGGTCCGGGCGGACTGGTCGAATACATCCAGCTGGGGGCCGGCGGTGCCGATCTCTTCCAGATGATGAAGGACGCGGCCGTCGATTGGGATGGCAGCGATCCGGTGCGCAAGATCGGCTGATCTACCGATCCGCAGGGGCGAATGAAAAGGGGTCGAGGCGCAATGCCGCGGCCCCTTTTTCTCCGCCAGCGTGCCCGTGTGTCAGGCGGCCTTGATCCCGGCGGCGGCGCGAACCGGTGCCTGATCGAAATAGTACGGGATGATCTTGCAAACCTTGTCGCCGCGAAAACGGAACGCCTCGGCCAGCTCTGCCGGTGCCAGCGACGGGTCTGCGAAGCTCATGCGGGCGAGCGCAACGACGTGGTTCTCGCCGTAGCAGCGATCGAAGATGTCGACGCCGGCAATCTCGATCAGGCCGAAGACTTTTGTAAAGACATCCTTCAGCGCGTTTTTTCCGCGATAAGTGCCTTCCATCGGCAGGCCGTCAGCCTCGACGATTTCCAGATCGTCGGTGACCATTTCGGCCACCTTGTCCCAGTTGCCTGCCGCGCATTCCGCGTAAAGCGCATCGACAACGCGCGCCATCATCTCCTGCGACATAGCCATTCTCTCCATCCTGATTCAGGTTCGGGCGGCAGTCTCGCCAATGGTCCCCGCGGGCGGTAGCTATCGCAAAGATTAGCGTGTAACCCCGGCCTCTGCCCGGTAAGGGCGCACCATTCTTGTTATCAGAGACATGACCCGTGAGCGATAGCTGGCATCCCTTCTGCGCGATGAGCGAATTTCCCGAAACCGGCAAGGCCGCGGCCAAGGTGGCGGGCTGGTACGTGCTGGTGGCCAAGACCGAGGACGGGCTGTTCGCGGTCAACGATCGCTGCACCCACCAGGCGGCGCTGCTATCCGAAGGACGCGTGCGTCGCGGCGCGATCATGTGCCCGCTGCACGGCGCGCGGTTCGAGATGGCCTCGGGCCGCTGCGTCGGCAGTGCCTACAAGGATTTGCGCACGTTCCCGCTGCGGGTCGAGGATGGCGTGATCGAGATCAGCCTGCCCGACGAACCGCCGTCGATGGAAGAGTTGCCCGTCACCCGCTGATCGCGGCATCTGGTCGCCGGTCATCAGCGCGGCGACCTACCCAATCAACCAGCTTTCGCATCGTCCGGTGCCTTCTACCTTTGCGCCCATCGAACCGAAGGAGAGAACGATGCCTTTTACCGGACCCGAAGCCGATCGCCTGGCCCTGCGCGAACTGCTCGACACTTATGGCGATGCGGTCATGCGCGTGGATGCCGAGGCGTGGGGCCAGTGCTGGGCCGAGGAGTCGCGCTGGGAAATGCCCGACTATCCCGAATTCCCGCCGCAGGAAGGCCGCACCAATATCGTGGGCCTGTGGGTGGAGGCGATGAAGCACTACCCCGGCGTGATCTTCAGCGCCTGGCCCGGATCGATCGAGGTCGATGGCGACCGCGCGACGATGCGGTCCTACACCAGCGAGGTCTACGACCAGGGCGACAAGACGATGCGCGACCGCGGCTGCTACGAGGACGAGTGCGTCAAGATCGACGGGCGCTGGTACTTCTCGAAGCGCGTCTTCCGCAACATCCACCGCCAGCACGGCCCCAAGGGCCTCTGACCCATCTGCCATTCCGCGCAGCATGACCTGCGCGAAGGCACCACGATAACGAAGGGGAGCGGCCGCGAGGCGCGCTCCCCTTTTTAATGAAGTTGCTCTCTTCCGACCGCGCAGCAAGCCCAAAAAAAGGGAGCCACCCGAAGGCGGCTCCCCCAACCTGTATTGCCGAACGATCAGAACTTGGTCGTGACCTGGACGACAACGGTGCGCGGCAGCGAACCGAAGCCAAGCTGGTCGGCCTTCAGCGCGGTGCCGGCGGCGGCCGGCGTACCGGTGCCCGCACCAGTCGAAGGACCGTCGACGACGCCGGTGACGTAGAACTCGTTGGTGAGGTTCTTGCCGATCACGGCCAGCTCCCAACGCTCGTTTTCCGGACCGAAGCGGAGGCCGGCATCGAGGGTGGCGTAGCTGTCCTGCTTCGACAGCGGATTGCCGAAGCCCGATGCCAGGTACGAGTCCGAGTAACGCCCGTCGATGTTGAGGCCCAGCATGTAGTCGGAACCCACTTCCATCTCGTAGGACGCACCGAGGCTCGCGGTCCACTTCGGCGCGACCGAAAGCGGCGTGCCGTTGAGGTTCTGGCGGGTGAATCCGCCGGTCGCCGCGCTGAATTCGGCGTTACAACCTTCCTCGACGGTCTGGCCGGCGTAGCACGGCGCGACGGGGAAGTTGGTGTAGCGAGCCTTGGTGTAGTTCAGCGAGCCGTAAAGATTGAGCCCCGGAGCGCTGTAGGGCGCGTACTGGAAGTCGAACTCGGCGCCTTCGGTCTTCGCGTCGGCGGTCAGCGTCAGGAAGGCGAAAGTCGGCGAGTTGAAGAAGTCGACCTGCAGGTCGCTGTACTTGTAGCTGAAGCCGATGAGGTTGAGCCGCAGCTGGTTGTCCATCGTCGTCAGCTTGATGCCGCCTTCGAAGCCCTCGGCCGTTTCCTTGTCGAAGGTCAGGTAATCCTGCGGCAGGATGTTGGTGATGAACTTCGAGTTGATGCCGCCGTTCGAGAAGCCGCCCGACTTGTAGGCGGTTTTGTACGCACCATAGATCAGGAGGTCCGGCGTCGGCTTGTAGGTCAGCGAGACTTCCGGCGAGAAGTCGTCGAACTTCTGCTTGGCATAGACTTCGCCGAGGCCGTCGGGATCGTTCTGCGGACGGAAGATGCCGGTAACACCGGCATTGTTGACAGGCTGCCGCCAGTTCGAGCGTCTCCATGATGTTGAAGGTCGCCTGGCCGAAGATCGCGAAGGTCTCGCCGTTGGTGTAGCTGGTCTTGCTCGTCGCGATGTACTGGTTTTCCGGCGTCTGCGTGTCATCGCGCAGGTTAGCGAAATGGATGAACTGGGCGAAGTCGCGCTTCGTGTCCTGATACAGGCCGCCGATCATGAAGTTGAACGGACCGTCGAATTGCGTCAGCAGGCGGAGTTCCTGCGACAAGGCCTTCCAGCTGGAATTTTCGGTAGCCCAAGTGCCGCCGTTGGTCGCCGTCTGGAAATCGCAGACGCAGAGCCACTTGTTGTTGTTCCACTGGTAGTTGCTGACCGAGCTGATCTGGAAGGCATCGGCGTCATAGACCAGGTTGAGTGTACCGGCCGCCGATTCATAACGGTTGTACGGCGAACCGTCGCCGGCGAGCGGGAAATTCTCTGCAATGTCTGCCGGCATCGTGTTCTGGTACGTGATGAAGTCCTGGACGCACGGGCTACCCGCCAGCTGCGTGTTGCCGTCGGCGCGGCCGCAGGCATAGGCGACATAGTTCCATGACGAGTTGTCGGACTTGTTCAGGCCGTAGGACGCCTTGAACGTCGCGGTGAGCGGGCCGCCGGCGTCGAACTTGATGGTGCCGCGGGTAAGCAGTTCCTCTTCGCCCGGCTGATCGTCGGTGACGGGCAGCGAGGTGTGGATGATCGGGTTGCCGTCGCCGCCGGCGAGAATGTCCTGGATGTCGGCGGTCGGGTACGGGCGCGCGACCTGTACGTTTTCGTAAAGGCCGCCTTCCATCTTCGAATAGCGGACGGCGAGGCGAACGCCCACGGTCTCGCTGATCGGGGTCGAGGCGACGCCTTCGAGCCGGTACTGCTGGGCGTTGAACTCATATCCCGCGCGGGCAAGGAATTCAGGCTCGCTGCCCGGATCCTTGGTGGTGATCGAAATCACGCCTGCCGTCGCGTTCTTGCCGAAGAACAGCGCCTGCGGCCCCTTGAGCACTTCGACCCGTTCGAGGTCGAAGAAGCCTTCGTTGATGACGCGGCCCTGCCCGTAATACGAACCGTCGACGACAACGGCGACCGACTGCTCGATACCGATCGAGGTCGAGGACGAGCCGATGCCGCGAAGCGTGAGCTGCGCGCCCGAGCCGTTCGATGCGCGGCCGACATTGAAGCCAGGCGCAATCGCGGCGATCTTTTCGACGCTGGTGATGTCGCGGTTCTCGATTACCGCTTCGGAAATCGCGGTGACGGCGACGGGGACGTCCTGCACGCTCTCCTCGCGCTTGCGCGCGGTGACGACGATCTCGTCGAGGCCGCCCTGGCGGGCTTCGGTGCCGTCGGTGGTGTCCTGGGCGATGGCGGGGCTCGCGAAGGCCGCGCCGGCAAGGCACGAGGCGGCAAGAAGCGAATGCTTGCTGAATAACATCGATGTCTCTCCCTGGGAAAAGCTTGTTTCCTCCCGCTGCCTTTAGCACGATCAGGCCTCAAGCCTGCCTGATCGAAATTACAGGGTCATGCATTCCCGGCAGACTATAGACATTGTGCAACACTTCGAACCGAGGATGCCCATGACCATCAACCGTTACTGGCGTCTCGACGCCCACCCGCAGGGCGACGACTTTGCTGCAGCGCTGTCGTTGCAGCATGAGGAGTTGCCGCCGCTGGAAGAAGGACAGATCCGCGTGAAGGCGGACTACCTGTCGATGGATGCCGGCACCCGCATGTGGATGGGCGGGCGGGAGGACGGTTACCAGCCGCCGCTGCCGCTGGGCACGAAGATGGTGGGCCTTGGCCTTGGCCGGGTGAGCGAAAGCCGCGACGATCGCTTTCCGGTCGGAACGCTGGTCCGCGCCTTCGGCCAGTGGGCCGATTATTCGACCTTCCGCCCCGACGAGGCTTGGGCCGTGGCGGTGGACGACACGCTCGACGATACCCGGCAGCATTTCGGGGTCCTCGGCCTCAATGGCTGGACCGCGCTCTACGGCATCCAGGACATCCTGCGCATCCAGCCGGGCGAGGTGATGGTGGTGTCGGCGGCGGCGGGCGCGACCGGCAGCCTTGCCGTGCAGATCGGCCGCAACCTCGGCGCGCGGGTCATCGGCATTGCCGGCGGGGCGGAGAAGTGCCGCTATGTCGAAAGCCTCGGCGCGGAACGCTGCATCGACTACAAGAACGAGGATCTCGTCGCCGAGCTGGGCAGGATCGAGGGTGACATCAACGCCTATTTCGAGAACGTCGGCGGTGCGGTGCTCGATGCCGTGTTGCAGAACATGGCGCTCTACGGCCGGATCGCGGTCTGCGGCATGGTCGCCAACTACGACGCGCCCGAGGGCGCGCCCGGCCCGGCCCATTACGACCAGGTGCTGATGCGCCGCCTGCGCATCGAGGGGTTCTTTCTGCCCGACGTGCCCGAGAAGGGCCCGGCCTTCTACCAGACGCTGAAGGACTGGTACGACGAGGGGAAGATCACCGCCGCCTTCGACGTGACCGAGGGGCTGGAGAACACGCTCGTCGGCTATGCTCGCATGCTCACCGGCAAGAACACCGGCAAGGCGCTCATCGACGTCAGGAGCTGAGGCGATGCCCACCATCGACTATCGCGCCGACATCCGCTGTCTCGTCGCCGTGCGGGGCCATCCCTTCGGGCGCGACGCCTTTGCCGGGGTGTTCGACGGGATGGCGGGCATTTCCGCGACGATGGTGGACCAGCCAGCCGCCGCCTACCTGATGAACCCCGAGGGGATGCGCGATTTCGACGTGCTGGTGCTTTACGACATGCCCGGCCTCGACTTCGCAGCGCCCGATGCGCCGCCGCACTATGTCGCGCCGCCTGCCGGGTTCGAGGAAGGGTTCGAGGCCCTGCTCGAGAGCGGCAAGGGCGTCGTCGCGCTGCACCACGCGCTGGCCGGCTGGCCGACGTGGGAGGGATATTCCGAGATCCTCGGCGGCCGCTTTCTCTACCGCCCCGGCAAGCTCCGCGGGAAAGCCCGGCTGGACAGCGGTTTCGCCCACGATGTTGCGCAGCAATTCACCGTGGCGCAGGGGCATCCGGTGACGGAGGGGCTGCCCGAGAGCTTCTCCATCACCGATGAGCCCTACCTTGCCGAGATCTACGAGGACGGCGTCACGCCGCTGCTCTGGTCGGACGCACGGTTCGACAAGGACCACTTCTGGTCGGCGACCCATGCGGTGGAGGGGCGGATGTATTGTCGCGATGGCTGGGACCATCCGGCGGGCAGCAACCTCGTCGGCTGGGCGAAGACGGCGGGCCAATCGCGGCTCGTCTATATCCAGCCCGGCGACGGGCCGGGTGCCTACGAAAACCCGCACTACCGGCGACTGGTCGAGAACGCGATCCGCTGGGTGCGTTGACGGCGCTGCCTCCCACCAACTCCGGGGCGCCGCTGCCCATTGTCGCAGGTGCCATGCCCCGGGTTGCCCGCGACACAGACTTCCGATCGAAAGAGGATATGAGCATGACCGTCAACCGCCGCTTCCTGCTGCGCCGCCGCCCTGTCGGCGATCCGGTGCCCGAGGACTTCGAACTGGTCCACGAACCGCTGGCGGCCTTGCCCGCGGGCGGCTTGATCGTGCGCAACCACTATGCCTCGCTCGACCCCGCGCAGCGCGGGTGGATGTCGGACGAGCCGAGCTACATGCCGCCGATCCCGCTCGATACCCCGGTTCGCGCGACGACGGTGGGCGAAGTGGTGCAAAGCGACAATCCCGCCTATCCGGTCGGCACCTGGGTCATCGGGCTGAACGGGATCGAGGAATACAGCGCGATCCTGCCCGAATTCTTCACCCAGCCGGTCGACGTGTCGATGGCCGACAGCCCGTCGAAGTTCCTGTCGGCGATGGGCGCGGTCGGCCTCACCGCCTATTTCGCGATGATGGACGTGGCCAGGCCCAAGGCCGGCGAAACGCTCTGCGTCAGCGGCGCGGCGGGCGCGGTCGGTTCGGTCGTCGGGCAGATCGGCAAGATCCACGGCTGCCGCACCATCGGCATCGCCGGCGGGGCCGAAAAGTGCCGCCGACTGGTCGAGGACTACGGCTACGACGTCGCCATCGACTATCGCGGCAAGAGCGAGGACGAGCTGCGCGAGGAGATCGCCGCCGCCGCACCCAATGGCCTCGACATCGTGTTCGAGAACGTGGGCGGCACCATCCTGGAGGCGGAGGTCTTCAACCTCGCGACCAAGGCGCGCGTCATCCTCTGCGGCCTCATCAGCGAGTACAATTCGGTCGAGCGCCACGGCCTCAGGAACTTGTGGCAGATCCTCGTCCACCAGGCGACGGTCCACGGCTTCCTGATCATGGACTACGTCGCGCGCTTTCCCGAAGGCGGCGCGCAGATCGCGCAGTGGATGGCCGAAGGCAAGGTCCGCATCGACGAGGACGTGCAGGAGGGAATCGAGAATTCCTACGATGCCTTCATGCGGCTGTTCACCGGGGCCAACACCGGCAAGCTCGTACTGAAGATCGCTTGAGCGGGCGGCTCGCCGGACGGCGCGCGGTGGTCACGGGCGCGGCATCGGGTATTGGTGCAGCCGTGGCCCAGCGACTGGAGGCGGACGGCGCAAAGGTATTCCGCGCCGACATGGCGGGCGAGGTAGACCACATCGCGGACCTGACCGCCGATGGCGCGAACAAGGCGCTGGTCGCCGCGGCGGCAGAGTCGATGGGCGGGCTCGACACGCTGGTCCCTTGCGCCGGGATCTCTACTTTCACCCCGCTGGAGGGACACGAGACCGACTATTTCCGCCGGGTGATGGAGGTGAACTGCACCGCCGTCTTCCGCCTGATCCGCGATGCGATCCCGCATCTGAAGCAGGCGGGCAGCGGGCGGATCGTCACCATCGGCTCCACCGCGTCGAGCTTCGGCGATGCGGGGCTGGCGGCCTATGCGGCGTCGAAGCACGCGGTCCTGGGGCTGGCCAAGTCGGCGGCGGTCGAACTGGGGCCGATCGGCACGACGGTGAACTGCATCCAGCCCGGTCCGATCGAAACGCCGATGACGCGGCCCGCCTTGCAGGATCTGCCCGGTTTCCAGAAGATGTGGGAGGACAAGACCTCGACCGGCCGCATCGGCCAGCCGGACGATGTCGCGGGCCTGGTCGCCTTCCTGTGCAGCGACGATGCGCGCCACCTGTCGGGTCACGGCATCTTCGTCGACGGCGGAGCGATGGCCCGGCACTGACGTCCGGCCCCACCGCCCTGCATGGCCC
>CAZPOS010000229.1:0-8817 GCA_964588065.1 uncultured Reyranella sp. | reverse complement strand
GGCCCAGTGGCTCATCTCGTCCGCCGCCTTGGCCATCCGCTTCTGGACCACTTCCATCGAGTCCTGAGCGCGGGTGATCAGGCGCCGCTCGAGGTCGCGCGTCGACGGCGGCAGGATGAAGACCGTGACGAGGTCGCTGCCGGCCTTTTCCTTGAGCTGTTGCGTGCCCTGCCAGTCGATGTCGAACAGCACGTCGCGCCCGGCCATCAGGGCCGCCTCCACGGGCGCCCGCGGCGTGCCGTAGAAATGGTCGAACACCCGCGCGTGCTCGAGGAACTCCCCGCGCTCGATCATGCTGCTGAACGTGGCGGTATCGACGAAGTGATAGTCGACCCCGTCCTTCTCGCCGGACCGGCGCGCGCGCGTCGTCGCAGACACGCTGAGCTGGATTTGCTTGTCGTTGTCGAGCAGCTGGCGCGACAGCGTCGTCTTGCCGGCGCCCGACGGCGACGACAGGACCAGCATCAGGCCGCGCCGCTGGATCAGGCCGGCATCCACCTCATTCGACATTCTGAACCTGCTCCCGCATGCGCTCGACGGCGCCCTTGAGATCGATACCGATGCGCGTCAGCTCGATGTCCGCGGACTTGGAGCAGAGCGTATTGGCCTCGCGATTGAACTCCTGGCAGAGGAAATCGAACTTCCGACCCACCGGATTGTCGCCGCGCGCGTCGGCGAGCAGGCTGCGTGCCTGCGCGATATGGGCGTTCAGTCGATCGAGTTCCTCGCGCACGTCGGCCTTGCCCACCAGCAACGCCACTTCCTGGGCGAAGCGCTCCTCCGACAGCGCCGGGACCCGGCCGAGCAGTTCGGCGAGCTGGGCTTCGAAACGCGCGCGCACGGTGCCGATCTGCACCAGCGCGCGCTCGGTCGCCCGTCCGCACAGGGCCTCGATCTCCGCGACGTGACCTTCGATCACCCGGGCCAGGGCCTTGCCTTCGGCAGCCCGCGACGCAACGAGCGCCTTCAGTGTCTCATCGAGGGTCGCCTGAAGCCGCCGGTCGAGAAGAGCCAGCGCCTCCTCTGTCTCCTCGCCCGCATCCTCTTCCTCGATCACGCCCCGGACCCGCAGCAGCCCGTCCGCGGAGGGCGCGGCCGCCCCGGTCGTCCTGCGCACTTCGTCGACCAGCGTCGCCAGCTCTGCCAGCAGGGTACGATTGATCGTGAGCGGCTTGGCGTGGCGTTCGCTCGTGACGGTGAGAGTGAGCGAGACGTTGCCCCGTTTCATCTTTCCGCCGACCGCTACCCGTGCCGGATTCTCCAGACGGTCGAAGCCGGGCGGGACGCGACACCTGATCTCGAGGTTCCGCCCGTTGACGCTTCGCGCTTCCCAGACCCAGCGGCGCCGATCATCCGATCCTTGCGCCCGGGCGTATCCCGTCATACTTGCGATCAAATTGCCCCCTGCCCTTTTCGTAGGCATTGTTAACCCTTAAGTGGATCGGCTTTTCGATTCAATCGGCTATTGAGGCGACGTCAGTCATGGTGAACAGGATTGCTTCACGGCAGACGGGCCTCAAGCTCATTGCCCTGTGTCTCGGCGTCATCGGAGCCCTTGCAGGATTCGAGGTCCTCTCGACGGCATGGCTGACGATCCGCGACGGCCGCTACACTCCCGCCAAGGAGCTCTTTGCCAGATCGCACAATACCTACATCGAGGACATCACGGGCAGCGGCGTGAGCAATTGCCGGTACATCGACACGATGTTCCCACACCCGTACCTCGCCTTCGTTCATCACCGCGACGATCCCTGCGGAGTTCCGGGCGCCAATGATACCGGCCTCCTCGGCGACAACTTTCCGACCGCTCACGATCCCGATCGCTATGTCATTCTTCTCGCGGGCGGCTCCGTGGCCTCCCAACTGGGCCAACACACCCAGCCTGGCCGCCGCAGCTTTCTTGAGGAGGAGCTCAACCGGTCCTTTTTCAGCCCGACCGGGAAGCCGTTCCAAGTGCTGAACGGCGGGGTCGGCGCCTGGAAACAGCCGCAGCAGATGATCCTGCTGGCCATCTATGGTGATTTCATCGACGCGGTGGTCACGCTGGACGGATACAACGAACAACACCTGATCAAACCGGGCGTCAACAGGCGGTTCGAGATGCCGGCCAACAACTATCTCGGAGTCAATCCGATCGTCGCGAGGGACGGCTTCGGCAGTCTCGCGATCAGCTGGTTCATGGGCCGCATCTCCGGCTGGCTGGGAACCGGACTCACCGCCCACTCCCATGCCGCCTATCTTCTCGCGTCAGCTCTCCAGCCAAAACCTTCCGACCATCAGGACGGCGCCGGCGCCAGGACCTATTCGGCGATGATGGGCCTTCCCGCCGACATCACCGACTCGCCCTCGATCTACATGGATTGGCAGATCGCGCAGTACGCCAAGTACATACGCATGATGGCCGCTACGGCCCACGACTTCGGTATCAAGTCGATGTTCTTCCTGCAGCCCGTGCCTGCCGTCGACAAGGTCCTGACCCCGGACGAACGTCGCGGGACACCCGACAGCTCGTATGGCCAACGCTATGTTGATATCGTCGGCCGTCTACTCGCGCTGCGGGAACGCAATATCGAGGTTCGAAGCCTCCTCGACCTCTTCATGGACGAGAGGGAAACCATATACGGCGACGACATCCATCCCATACGGGAGCTGATGGACAGCCGTGGCTATTCGCTGATGGCGGAGCGGATGGCGAAGGAAATGGCCGGCACCTGGGGCTGGCGCACCAAACCTCGAGAGTAGGGACCTCGCACATGAAGACCTTCTCCAGCATCGTCCTTACCGGCGCATCGAGCGGCATCGGCGAAGCGCTGGCCCTCGACTACGCCGCTCCGGGCGTGGCCCTGGCACTGACCGGACGCGATCCCGAGCGACTCGAGACCGTCGCCGCCGCCTGCCGCGCCAAGGGCGCCAGCGTCGTCGCGGCCACGATCGACGTCACCGATCGCGATCGCTTCCTGTCGTGGCTCACTGAATTCGACGGAGCGCATCCCGTCGACCTCGTGCTCGCCAATGCCGGCATCTCGATCGACAAGGACAATTCCTCGCTCGACGATTTCTCGATCATCCGCAAGACGCTCGACGTCAACATCAACGGCGTGCTGAACACGGTCGAGCCGCTGCTCCCGCCGATGATGGCCCGCAAGCGCGGCCAGATCGGCATCGTCTCCTCGCTGGCGGGCTTCATCGGGCTGCCCTATTCCGCCTCCTACAATGCCAGTAAGGCGGCGGTGCGGGTGTGGGGCGAAAGCATCCGCTACGTCCTGAAGAAGGACGGGATCGGCGTCAGCGTCATCTGCCCGGGCTTCGTCGTCAGCCGCATCACGGCGGAGGCACCCTTCCCCATGCCGTTCCTCATGAGCTCGGCCCAGGCGTCCAGGATCATCCGGCGCGGCCTCGCCGCCAACAAGCCGCGTATCGCCTTCCCGATCGGCACCAAGGCCGGCGTCTGGCTGGGGTCCGTTCTGCCCGGCAGCTGGACGGCGCGGCTGCTCGGCGCCGCCTAAGGGCGCTCGAGGCGGCGCAATTCCTGGAACACGCGGTTGGCCGCGATCTCGACGCCCTTGTCTGTCCAGTGAGCATCGCTGCGCCGGTAGGCGCCGCGCACGCCCTCGAAGTCCTTGCGCAAGTCGACGTAGCGCACGGAGGTCTTGCTCAAGGCTTCGAGCAGGCGGTCCTGCCTGTAATCGGCAATCACGTTGAACGCATAGAAGCGCGGCCATGGCTTCCAGTATTCGACATAGTCGGGATCCACGCTGCCCGGCGGTACGATGAACAGCACCAGCGGTACGCCGCGCGCGCGGGCCGCACGGTCCATGGCGGTGAGCCACGACAATGTCGCCTGGATGTCGCCGTCCTTGACGAGCCGCGCTGCCTGGCCGGGCGTCGTCGCCTCGAAATAGGGCGACTTCTCGACCTCGGCTTTCGTCATGAGGTTGAGGAGCCAGCCCTGCAGAGATTCATCATCGGCCTTGCCCGCGGCGTATGCCCGCCAGAAAGCGTCGCCATCGCGGCTGAAGATCGCGGCGATCTGCTGTTCGCTGAGGTCGGGATAGTAGTAGCGCTTGATGTGGCGGGCCAGGGCGGTCGTACGCTCGGCCGGGCGCAGGCGGGCAATCGTCGCGAGGGTATTGAACTCCTGCGGCACCGGCTTGTTGGTCGCTAGCGTCTCCGACAGGCGCAGGCGGTTCACCAGCAGCCAGTTCGCGTTGGGCATGAGGTTCCCGAGGATCGAACCGCCCGGCGCCTCGCTGACGAGATCCGGCAGCAGGCCCTGACCAAATCCCTGGCCGTCGAACAGGAAATCGTTACCCGAGAAGAAGAAGACCGCCAGCGCATCGGGCGACAGCGCGAACGCCACGTCGCGCATGCGGTAGTAGTAGCTGCGGGGGCCCGTCGCGGAGATACCGAGGTTGATCATCTCGGCCTTCGGCTGCCCAGCCTCGATGAAGCGCCGCTCGACCTCGCCGGGCAGTGTGGGACGCGTCAGCTGGAACTCGAGATAGCTGTCGCCGATGAACACCGTTCGAAAACCACCCGCAGCAGGCTTGGCGAGGCTGCGCTCCTTGTCGCGCATGCCCCAGGAATTGTACGGCTCGAAGACCCAGGGCTTGTCGGCGAGGCCGGCGAAGTCGGTTGGCTGGACGTTGACCGGCGGCGTTGACCGCAGCGCGCGCGCTGGCCAGGACGGCGCTTCGAACGAAGCCAGCACCTCGAGGCCCAAGAGCGTCACCCCCGCGAGGATGAGTCCGAATATGATCCCGTAGATGCGCCTGCGGCCGGTCTCAGTCATCGCCCGGCGTAATATAGGGTGAGTCCGCCACGGTCCAGCGGGCCGGCCTCTCCTGCCGGAAGATCTGCCGCAGATGGACTTCGTCGGGCCCGTCGGCGATGCGCAGCATGCGCGCGACGGCGAAGGCACGATGGACTGGTGCATCGTCGCTTCCGCCCATCGCGCCGAACAGCTGCAGCGCGCGGTCGGCGATGCGCTGCGCAACCTCCGGCACCGCTACCTTCACCATCGAGACGTCGCGCCACACGGCCTGATGCCCGTCGCTGTCCAGCCTCTCGGCCGTGCGCAGGACCAGCAGACGGGCCTGCTCGATCTCGATGCGGGAGCGCGCGATCGCCTGCTGCGCCGAATCGTAGTCGATCACCGCGCGGCCGAAGGTCCGCCGCTCGGCGGCGCGCGCCATCATGAGTTCGAGCAGCACCTCACAGCTGCCGATCGCCCGCATGCAGTGATGCAACCGCGCCGGCCCGAGCCGCACCTGCGCGGCGGCGAAGCCCTCGCCCTCTTCACCCAGCAGGTTCTCTGCCGGCACGCGCACGTTGTCGAAGGCGAGTTCGGCGATGGGCGCGATACTGTCCTCCCATCCGAGGAAGCGCAGTTCGCGGACGATCCGCAAGCCCGGCGACTTCATCGGCACGATCACGCAGGAATGCCGCCCGGTCCGCGACGCCTCGGCGCGCGAGACGCCCATCACGATCACGAAGGCGCAGTCGGGATGAGCGCCGCCCGTGATGTACCATTTGCGGCCGTTCACGACCCAGTCGCCGCCCTCGCGCCGCAGGGTGGTCGCGATGTTGGTGGCGTCTGACGAGGCGACGTCCGGCTCGGTCATGCCGAATGCCGAGCGCACACGTCCCTCCAGCAGGGGCTCCAGCCATCGCTTCTTCTGATCCGCGGTCGCTGCGTGCTGCAGCATGATCATGTTGGGCACGTCCGGCGCCTGGGCGTTGAACACCTCGGGTGCCCACGGCAGGCGCCCCATGATCTCGGCGATCGGCGCAAAGGCGCGATTGCTCATCCGGTCCGGCAGGCCGAGGTTCCACAGGCCAGCGGCCCGCGCTTTCGCCTTCAGATCGGCCATGAACGCAGGGGTGCCCCTGCGGGCGGAGACAGCAGCCGCCCACTCTCGATGGCGCGGCAGGATTTCCTCGTCGAAGAAGCGTTCGACGGACATCAGCAGGTCTTCGGTCATTTCATCTGGCTGGTGAGAAGGGCGGCGGTGCCACCCTGGTCCTTGCCGTATGCGAGCAAGGCAGAGCGTCCGCCGGCGGCATAGGCGGCGACAGCGCCGAGCAGGCGCTTGAGCTGGTCGGGGCTCGACCGGTCGAACTTGCAGTAGGCCCCGCGGGTGAGCTTGGCGATCTGCGGGAACAGGCGCGACGCCGTGCGATCCTGGCCTTCCTGAAAGACAAAGACAGGCAGGCCAAGCAGCCCGAGTTGCCCGGCCTCGTGTCCGACTGCGTCGACATCCTCTTCGCAGCAGTCGCCGACAAAGATCACGGCATCGAGCCGACTCTCGCGCCGCTGCTCGCCGGCGTAGCGCAGCAGCCGCGCGATCTGAGTGCGGCCGGCTGCGCAGCGCACGCTGCTCATCAGTCGTGCGAGTTCACGCCCGTCGGACGTCCATTTGCTGACCTTGAATTCCTCGAAACCGCGATAGAAGGCCAGCCGCACGTCGAGACCACCCAACGCATCCGCCGCCACGAACATTTCGCCCTGGATGGCGCAGGCATGATCCCAGGTCGGTTCCCGGCTCGCCGTGGCGTCCATGGCGAACAGCAGCCGGCCGCGGCCACCCGGCGGGCGATCGGCGGGCAGCCTGCCGACTTCGCGCACGAACGCATCGACCGCATTCGCACCTGCGGTGGACGGAACGTTGCGCGCTCCACGGCGATCCTCGGCCATGTCCTTTGACCCTCTGCGATGTGTTCAATATGGTGCAGCCGCGCGCCTGCGCCAACATTGAAGCATGACCGGAAACGCCCCCTCCTTCGCCACGCTGCTGCTGCGGGTCTTCGTTCCGTTCGCGCTGGCGTATTTCCTCTCCTACATCTTCCGCGGCGTGAACGCCGTGATCTTCCCGTACCTCGAACGGGATGTTGGGATCAGCGCGGGCGACCTCGGCCTCCTCACCTCCGCCTTCTTCCTGTTCTTCGCCGGCTGCCAGCCGATCCTCGGCGTCATGCTCGATCGCTACGGACCGCGCCGCGTGCAGGCGGTGCTGCTGGCGATGGCGGCGATCGGCTCTGCGCTGTTCGGGCTGAGCCTCTCGCTCGGCGAGTTGATCGTGGCGCGCGTGCTGATCGGGCTGGGATTCGCCGGCGGGCTGATGGCCGCCATCAAGGCGATCACCCTCTGGTATCCGCCCGAGCGCTGGGGCCTGATCACCGGCTTCCACATGATGGCAGGCGGCCTGGGTTCGATGGCCGCGACCCTGCCGATCCAGTGGTCGCTCTCGGTCATCAGCTGGCAGGGACTGTTCTTCTGGCTGGCCGGTCTCTGCCTCGTCGTCTCCGCCATCCTGTTCACGGTCGTGCCGGAACGCGGCACACCGACCGCCTCCGGCAGCCTGCGCGACCAGTTCCGCATCACCGGCATCGTGCTGACCAACGGCTTCTTCTGGCGCATCCAGCCGCTGCTCACCTTCCAGCAGATGGCATTCATCGCCGCGATCACCCTGTGGATCGGCCCCTGGTTGCGTGACGTCGGCGGCATCGAGAGCAACGAGACCCGCGCCGACATCCAACTCTACACGACGGCGGTGATGACGGCGGGATTCGCGCTGAGCGGCGTGCTGGCGGGCGCGTTCCGCCGGATCGGCGTCAGCGACTTCGCCTCGGCCAATCTCGTCAGCGCGCTCTTCACCCTGGTCTGTGCCTGGATCGCCTTCCTGCCGTCCTTCTATCCCGTCGTTGCCTGGCTGCTGTTCGGCTTTCTCGGCGCCTATCCGATCCAGTACATGCCGCTGCTGGCGCGGTCCTTCCCGCCGCAATATGCCGGCCGGGTCAGCACCAGTTCCAATCTCGTGGTCTTCACAGTCATCTTCGGCGGCCAGTGGGCGATCGGAAAGGTCGTCGATCTGTGGCCGCGTACCGCCACGGGCTATTCGCCGGACGGCTACGCCTGGTCGTTCGGCCTGCTGTTCATTCTGCAGGCGGCGGGGCTTCTATGGCTTCTTCTGTCGCGGGCACGTCCGCTTCTGCAGGCGCGACCCCCGGCAAATTGAGCGACATCACGAGGTCGCGCACTTCCTGGCGCGCCGCAACGTGGCTCAAGGTCAAGGACGGTCCGGCGCCGCCGCTGCGCTTGAGGTCGAGCAGAGTGAGCCCCATCAGAAAGAGCTCCTTGTAGATGACGCGCTCGCTGAGGCCCGCGGCGACCCGGAACCCGATGCGCTTGGAAAGCGCCTCGATGACGTTGCCCATGTCGCGCTTGTTGCGCGCCGCCAGGGACGACAGGCGGTTGCGCATCACGATCCAATCGACCGGCCGGCCGCCCTCGATGGCGCGGATCTGGCGCTGCTTCCACACGGCTTCCGCGTAGATCGAAGGGCGCAGGATCTTCAGCGTATCGGGATCGACCCGGGCCAGCAGATCGAGATCGATGAAACTGTCGTTCAGCGGCGTCAGCAGCGTGTCGGCCCAGGTGTGAGCCAGCCGGCTGAGATGGGTGTCGCTGCCCGGCGTATCGATGATCACGAAGTCGGCCGCGCCGACCGCCGGTTCGAGCGCCGCCGCCAGCCGCGCCCGCTCGTCGGCCTCGGCCTCGCGGCGGTCGTTCAGGGTCGAGATCATCACCGGCGTATGCATCGGCATGGGCAGGTCGAGGCCCTTCTTCGCCGAGTAGTTGGCGCGGTTTTCGATGTAGCGGCTGAGCGTACCCTGCCGGGCGTCGAGGTCGAGCGTCGCAACACGGGCGCCGTCCCGCATCAGCGATACGGCGATGTGCAGCGCCGTCGTCGACTTGCCAGAGCCGCCCTTCTCGTTCCCGATCACGAGGACATGGCCGCGGCCCTCGATCCGAGG
>CAZPOS010000228.1:291-8892 GCA_964588065.1 uncultured Reyranella sp. | reverse complement strand
TGCCGCCCAATAGTCCTGCAGGGTGAGAATCAGTTCCTGAAAGCACGTCGGTTTCCCGCGCGCTGCTGAGGGGTTCGACACCGGTATTCCCCGAAGCTCCAAAGGCCTTTTATTTCCGCAACTTATGGGCGTTTTTGCGGTGCGGCAAAATAGGTTCCACCCCCCAGCCGGTCAAGGCTGGTGGTTTGCTGCGGCCTTATGGCCGGGGACGACCGCACTGGCCACATTTTTCGGCAGTGGTCGGAATGTAGGCACCGCAGCCGGCGCACTGGACGGTATCCTCGATCACCACCGGCTTGCGCGGCGGCGCCGGGGGTGTCTCCGGGGGTACGGGCGCAGGTGGAGGCGGCGGCGGACGCTGCGACAGATCGTTTCCGGTGAAACGGTCGAAAAGGCCCTTCCAGTGCCGGAAACTCCTGTAAATGCCGTAAAGGGCCAGGCCGAACAGCGCAATCTTGAGCAGGAAACCCATGCGGCCTTTTGCGGTTCCTGCAGAACCCGGTCAAGCGGGCTATAGGTAAGCGATGAATGTGACGGAGGATCGGCCGCTCGACCTGTTCGTGGTCGGCGGCGGCATCAATGGAGCGGGCATCGCCTGTGATGCGGCGGGCCGGGCGCTGACGGTCGGTCTCTGTGAAATGAACGATTTCGCCAGCGCGACGTCGTCGAAGGCGACCAAGCTGATCCATGGCGGCTTGCGGTATCTCGAAACCTACGAGTTCCGGCTGGTCCGCGAAGCCCTGCAGGAGCGCGAGGTGCTGCTGGCCAAGGCGCCTCACCTCTCTTGGCCGCTGCGCTTCGTGCTGCCCTACGAGCCGCACCTGCGGCCGCGCTGGATGTTGCGCCTCGGCCTCTGGCTCTACGACCATCTCGACTGGCATATGACCCTGCCCAAGTCGATCCAGGTCGACCTGCAACGGTCGAAGTTCGGGGCGGGACTGAAGCCGAGCTTCGACAAAGGCTTCGTCTATTCCGACGCCTGGGTCGACGATGCCCGCCTGGTGATCTCCAATCTGAAGTCAGCACGCGAGATGGGAGCGCGGATCTTCGCCCGCCATCGCTGCGTCTCGGCCCGACGCAGCGACGACGGCAAGCTGTGGCACATCGAGCTGCAGGGCCCGGCGGGTGCGCCCGTCCATCTCAAGGCGCGCGCCCTCGTGAACGCCGCGGGCCCCTGGGTGAAGCACTTCCTCGACGAGCAGACCGAGATCAAGACGCCCAAGCGGGTACGTCTCGTGAAGGGCAGCCACATTATCGTGCCCAAGCTCTACGATGGCGACCACGCCTTCATCCTGCAGAACAGCGACAACCGCATCGTGTTCGTCATTCCCTACGAGCGTGAGTTCTCGCTGATCGGCACCACCGATATCGCGGTTCAGGAAGGCGAGCATCCGGTCTGTTCGCCCGAGGAAATCGTCTATCTCTGCGACCTCGCCAGCCGCTACATGGCCAAGCCCGTGCGGCCCGAGGACGTGGTCTGGACCTATTCCGGCGTCCGCCCGCTGTTCGACGACGGCGACGACAATCCCTCCAAGGTGACGCGCGACTATCACCTCGAGGTCGACGGCTCCCCGCAGGGCAAGGCGCCCATCCTCTCGGTGTTCGGCGGCAAGATCACGACCTACCGCCGGCTGGCCGAACATGCCCTTCGCGACCTCGAACCCTACTTCCCGCGCATGGGCGGTCCCTGGACCGACGGCCGCGCCGTCTACGACGGCGAAATGGCCGACGCCCCGACCTTCGAGGAGGCCTTCGACCGCTTCGTGGACGGCGCCGCTGCCAGCAAGCCCGATCTGCCGAAGGAGCTGGTCCGTATCCTCGCCCGGCGCCACGGCTCCGGCCTCGACGACCTGCTTGAAAACGTGAAGACCGTGGCCGACCTCGGCCGCCATTTCGGCGGCTCGCTCTACGAGGTAGAGGTACGCCATCTGGTGCGCGACGAATGGGCCGTCGACGCCGAGGACGTGCTCTGGCGGCGGACCAAGGAAGGCCTGCACATGACGGCGGAACAGCGCGAGGCATTCGCACGCTGGCTGGCCGAGCAGCGGCTGAACTTTACATAACTTAACCTTCGGGCCGGGCACGCTTGGGGCCCTTGGTCCGTACCTCGGGAACCACCTTTCATGGCGAGGTTTCCGATGTCGATTCGTTCACTGGTACTGCCCACCGCGCTCGTCCTCGCGGCGGGATTTGCCTTCACCGCTCCGGCTTCGGCCTTCGACCTGCTCGACGGCGACGAGGCGATCGAACTCGCACAGGCCACTCCGCCCACGACTCCGCCGCAGGGCGCGCCGCGCGGCGAGCGCGCCCGCGGTGCCGAACGCGGCGAACGGGGCGAGCGGAGCTTCTCGCCCAAGTCGATGTGCCTCGACATGACCGCCCGCCGCATCGGCGATCGGGCCTATCTCAAGGCCCGGCTGGAACTGAAGCCCGACCAGATGACCGCCTGGAACGCCTTCGAAAAGGCGGCCGACGAGGCCAGCGCCAAGTCGATGGCCCGCTGCCAGACCCTGCCGGCCGAGCTGAAGGAGCGGCCCGGCTATCTCGAGCGGCTCACGATGGAAGAGGACGCCATGAAGGCCCGAATCGCCACGATCGAGGCGGTGAAACCGTCGCTCACCGCCCTGGCTGCCGTGCTGACACCGGAGCAGAAGGCCCTGCTCGACCGTCCGCGCGCCGGCTTCGGCCCCCATGCGTACATGCGCATGGGCGGCCCCGGCCCGCGTTAACGGCCTACCAGTCGCTGTGGCGGACGATCTTCATCAGGTCGTCCGCCATGGTGAGGGCGGTGAGCACGCCGGTCTTGGGATTGTCCGGCATCGCCCGCCCCAGCCGTTCGAGCTTCAGCTCGCCTGAATCAGAGACCACTTCCAGCTTGCTGGCATTCGTCCCCGGCGGAAGGGTCGGATCGGCAACCAGCTCGATTTCCGTCTTGTCGAGACCGGCGCCGCACAGCGCCACCGTCACGGCCAGATTGGCGTTCTTCGGGTAGAGGCGGCCCGCATCGGCGGGCGTGCCGCGGAAGATCACGGTCGGTTCCTTGATCGACGGCAGGTCGAACTCGGTCTCGGCCGGCGTGCCGGTCCAGGCATGCGGCGGCTTGATCGAGATGTATTTCACCCGTTCCAGCGTCCCCAGCCGCATGGCGAGCAGCCCGTCCAGGCCGGCAATGGCGCCCGCCGGCAGCCGCAGACGCGCGCCACCCTTCTCGGCCGCCTTCAGGTGTTTCTTCCACAGCGCCGGGTCGCCATAGGCGCCGGTGGCGATCACCATGAAGTCGATGCCCTTCTTGAGGATGGTCTCGCCCCACTCGCGCACCGCCTGCTGGCTGGCCGCCTCGACCACGACATCGGGCTTCAGCTTCAGCAGCGCCTTGAGCGTATCGACCACCGCGACCTTCTTGCCGAGCTTCTTCTGCGTCGCCGCGACGCGCTCCGGCCGGACCAGCACGCCCACGATATCGATCGGCGGCTTCTTCTCGCGAAACACGTCGAACAGCATCTGGCTGATGGCGCCGTAGCCGATCAGCGCGATTTTCAGCCGCTTTTCCTTCGCCATCTATCCCCCTGGGCCCGAATCACGAGGCGACTATAACGGGCCGGCTCGGCCCTTGCGACCCACCGGGGTCGCGGCTATAACCCCGGCCTCGCCGCGGGCCGGAGTCCGCAAATCCTGACGGAGCGTAGCTCAGCCTGGTAGAGCACTAGCTTCGGGAGCTAGGGGCCGGAGGTTCGAATCCTCTCGCTCCGACCAATCGGCGAGGCCGATGCCAACGGCATCGGCTACGAGAGAACGGCGGACCCTCAGGGTCCGCCGTTTTCGTTTCAGGACACCGCTACATCTTGGGCAGGACGGCGATGTCGGTGACGGTGCCGCCCAGCCCCCCGATCTTCGCCACTTGCGTGGCCTTGCCGGTCGCCAGGTCGATCGACCAGAGTTGGTCGCCGGTCATGGCCCAGCCCTCGTTCTTCGTGCCGTCCGACCCGATGTCGAAGGCGATCGCGTCGACCTTGGGGCCGAGTGCGCCGATCGTGTTCAGGACCCCATCGTTCGGCGGCGCCTGCTTCACCAGGGCGCCGGTCGTGGTGTCGACGTTGAGGAGGGTGGTCTCCTTCGTGCCCTTGACCGAATTGGTGTAGGCGCCGGCCATCACCTTGGGCGCCTTGCCCTTGTTGGCATCGGCGTCGGCGTATTTCAGGCTGCCGTCCTTGATGACCTTGCCGTCATCGACATTGACGCGAAGGCTGGTGCCGTCGCTGCCGATGACGCGCAGCCGGTCGGCGACCGGGTTGAAGTCCACCGTCGCCGACGTGCCAGCCGGCAGCATCGTCTCCAGCTTCGACTTCTTCGTGGCTTTGCCGTCCATGGCGATGGTGTAGAGCGTGCCGTCGGCGGCCAGCGCATAGAGCATGCCGTCGGCGGGCCGCACGTCGATGCCGACCAGCGGGGCGGCAACGCCCTCGACCTTCATCTTCTTGGTCGCCTTCTTGGCCGACGTGTCGACGATGGCGATCGTGTCGTTTCCGATCAGGGCGGCCACGTCCGCCGCCTGCGCCGTACCCGCCAGGGCCATCAGGGCGGTCGAAGCCGCGAGGATTGCCTTCATCGTCATGGGATCTCTCCTTCCGTTGCCGACCCATCAGCGGGTCATGCAGCGGTTACCGGCGGAAAGGCGCGATTGGATGCAGCGCCGTAAAAAAGAATCGAGATCGTCTGCCGGGTGCATCCAACCGGCGTTTTCCGAAGTATTCTTCAGAGAACGTGCAAGGGCGTGGAAACGGCGCCGGCGATCGCAGGGAGGCGGGCAGAGACCGATGACGGCAGAAGTGCCCTCCGATCATTCGGCGCTCGAAGCTGGCGTATCGGCCGCGATCGTCCGATGTGCGGCCGGTGAACGGTCGGCCTTGCGCGTCGTCTACGATCTCGAAGCGGCCCGCATGGTCGGCGTCGCGATGCGGATCCTGCGCCGTCGCGATCTCGCCGAGGAGGCGACGCACGACGCCTTCATGCGAATCTGGCGCAGCGCGCGCAGCTTCGATCCGTCGCGCGGCTCTGCCCGGGCCTGGATCTACACGATCGTGCGGAACCAGGCCCTGACGATCCTGCGCGACGAACGACGCTTCGGCCCAGACGAGCCGGTGGACACTGACATGCCCGAGCCCGATTCGGCCCTGGCACGACTGCCGGACTCGAGCGCCCTGCGCCACTGTCTCGAAAGACTCGATACCGGCCGCCGCAGCGCCATCGTGCTCGCCTATGTGCACGGTTTCAGTCACGGCGAGCTGGCGGGGCGCCTCGGGGTGCCGCTGGGCACCATCAAGAGCTGGATACGCCGCGGCCTCGTCTCCCTGCAGGAGTGCCTGGGATGACGCCCGACCGCGACGACCGGATTCACGCCGCCGAATTCGTCCTGGGCCTGCTGGAGCCCGAGACGCACGCCGCCGCGGAGCGCCGCCTCGCCTCCGATCCCGCCTTCGCCCGCGAGGTCGCCGCCTGGCAGAGGCATTTCGCGGCGTTCGACGATACCGCGGAGCCGCTCGTCCCGCCCGAAGAGCTGTGGCGGCGGATCGAGGCGGGCATGGGCGCGACGGCGACCGCGCCGAAGACGGCGCCTGCCGGGCTGCTGCGGCGGTTCTGGAACAGCTTGGGCGCGCTGCGGATCGCGGCGCTCTCCGGGGTCACGGCCGCCCTGGCCCTTGCCGTCGTCACGACCGTGACCGTGCGCCAC
This sequence comes from uncultured Reyranella sp., assembly GCA_964588065.1. Lineage (GTDB taxonomy): Bacteria > Pseudomonadota > Alphaproteobacteria > Reyranellales > Reyranellaceae > Reyranella. The sequence continues at coordinate 3,164 of CAZPOS010000228.1, read as the reverse complement.
GCGCAGGAGGTGGCCGCCCGCAAGCCGGTCTACGTCGCCATCCTGGTCGACGATGCGACACGCCAGGCCGGCGCCATCGTCAACGCCTTCGCCGACGGACGGGTCGAGATGATCCCGCTCGTCGACATGACCGTGCCGGCGGGACGTTCGTTGCAGGTCTGGACGCTCTGGAACCGCGAGATCGGCCCGCGATCGGTGGGCCTGCTCGACCGCGCGCGGGCAACGTCGCTCGACCTCGAACGATTGCCGACGACCGCGGCCGACCAGCTCTTCGAGATCACCCTGGAACCGTCCGGCGGCTCGCCGACCGGTCGCCCGACCGGTCCGATCCTCTACAAGGGTACGACGGCGCGAACGCTGTAGCCCGCCTCAGCCGACCAGCGGGAAGTGACAGGCGACCTCGCGGCCGGGCGCGATCTGGCGCAACGGCGGCACTTCGTCCGCGCAACGCGACTGCGCGTGCGGGCAGCGCGTGCGGAACCGGCAGCCCGAAGGTGGATCGAGCGGCGACGGCGGATCGCCGGGCTTCAGTTTCGTGTCTCCCAGAGGCACGTCCGGATCGGGCACCGGGATCGCGGCCATGAGAGCGGCCGTGTAGGGATGCGCCGGCGTGGTGAACAGCGAATCGGAATCGGCGACCTCGCACAGCCGGCCGAGATACATGACCGCCACCCGGTCCGACACCGACTTAACCACGGCGAGATCGTGGGCGATGAACAGGAGCGTCAGCCCGAAGCGAGCCTTCATGTCCTCGAGCAGATTGACGATCTGGGCCCGGATCGAGACATCGAGCGCCGACACCGGCTCGTCGCATACGATCAAGGCGGGCTCGAGCACGAGGGCGCGCGCGATGGCGATGCGCTGGCACTGACCGCCGGAGAATTCGTGGGGCCTGCGGTTCCAGACGAGGTCGGGATCGAGGCCGACGGCCTCCATCACGGTGCGGACGCGGCGGGTGCGCTCCGCGGCATCCGACAAGCCCGACACGATCAGCGGCTCGGCGATGATCTCGGCGACCTTGCGGCGCGGATTGAGCGAGGCGATCGGATCCTGGAAAATCATCTGCAGGCGCGGCCGCATGGCCCGAAGCGCCTGGCCGCGCATCTGCGTGAGATCCTTGCCGTCGAACACGACGGCGCCGGCCTTCGGTGGTGGCAGCTGCAGCAGCGCCCGCGCCAGCGAGGACTTGCCCGAGCCCGATTCGCCGACCAGCCCCAGCGTCTCGCCCTGCTTCACCGAGAGCGTGACGTCGCTTACGGCATGCACGTGGCGGCCGCCGCCCACCGGATATTCGACCACGAGGTTCTGGATGGCGAGGAGATCGCTCATGCGGTCCCTCCCCGCTCCACGTCGCGTGGATGGAAGCAGGCATAGCCGCGACCGCCGTCTCTCACGAGCGGCGGCTGCTCGGCGTCGCACCGCTCGGTACGATAGAGGCAGCGCGGCCCGAAGGAACAACCGCCGCTGCGCCGCGCCAGGTCCGGGGGCCGTCCGGGAATGGCGCTGAGCCGGGTGTGCGTGGGATCCGTGAGCCGCGGCAGCGAGCGCAGCAGCGCCTCCGTGTAGGGCATCCGCGGCGAGCGGAATATTTCGCGCGTCGCCGCGGTTTCCACTGCGCGGCCGGCATACATGACCATGATGTCGTCGCTGCGGCCGGCGGCCACGCCGAGATCGTGGGTGATCAGGATCATCGCCATGCCGCGCTGGCGCTGCTCGCCCTGCAGCAGGTCGAGGATCTGGCGCTGCACCGTCACGTCGAGCGCCGTCGTTGGCTCGTCGGCGATCAGCAGCTTGGGCGCACAGGCGATCGCGATGGCAATGGCCACCCTCTGCCGCATGCCGCCTGACATCTCGTGCGGGTACTGTCCCGCGCGGCGCTCGGGCTCGGGAATGCCGACCTCGTTCAGCAACTCGACGGCACGGCGCCCGGCTGCCTTCGCGTCCAGGCCGCGGTTGAGACGCAACCCCTCCCCGATCTGGCGGCCGATCTTCATCACCGGATTGAGCGAGGTCATCGGGTCCTGGAAGACGATGCCGATCTCGGTGCCCAGGACGCTGCGGAACTCGCGCGGCGACAGGCTGCGAAGGTCGCGCCCCTCGAACACGACCTCGCCGCCCACGCCGGCACCCGAGCCGGCGCCGACCAGGCCGATCAGCGAGCGCACCAGCACCGACTTGCCAGATCCCGATTCGCCCACGATGCCCAGCGTCCGCCCCGCGTGCAGGTCGAACGACACGCCGTCGACGGCGCGCAGCGGACCGCGCACGGTGGAAAAGGCCACCTGGGCGTTTCGTACCGACAGGAGCGGCGGCGTACTCTTCGTCTCGCCGCTCACAGCGCCGACCTCCGCGGATCGACCCTGTTGCGCACCATGTCGCCGACGAAGTTGAGCGACAGGACCGTGGCGAACATCACCGCGGCCGGGATCAGCGCGGTGTACGGCGCCACGTCGAGCGCCTCGCGCCCGTCGGCGATCATGCCGCCCCAGCTCGGCTGCGGTGCCGGGATGCCGAGGCCGAGGAAGGACAGCGCGCCTTCGGCCACGATGATCACGCTGATCGCCACCAGCCAGAACGCGAACATCGGCGGCAGCAGGTTGGGCAGGATCTCGCGCGTCAGGATGCGCCAATCGCTGGCGCCGATGGTGCGCGCGGCCAGGACGAAATCGCGGTTCGCCCAGGCGAGCGTGTTGGCGCGCGCCACCCGCGCCGCGGCCGGGATCGACAGGATGCCCAGCGCCAGGGTGACGTTGAACAGGCTCTGTCCGAGATAGGCGGTGAAGGTGAGCGCCAGCACCAGCGACGGGAAGGCCAGCAGGATGTCGATGAAGCCGACCGCGAGCATGTCGACCTTGCCGCGGAAATAGCCGGCG
>CAZPOS010000228.1:0-281 GCA_964588065.1 uncultured Reyranella sp. | reverse complement strand
TGCCGATGGCGCCGCCGACCAGGAAGCCCAGGACCGGCGCACAGATACCGACGATCAGCGAGGTACGGGCGCCGTAGATCACGCGCGAGAGCATGTCGCGGCCGAGATTGTCGGTGCCCAGCAGGAATTCGGCCGATGGCGGCTTGCGCCGCAGGATCAGTTCCTGCGCCGACGGATCGGGCAGCCCGATCCAGTCGGCGGTGATCGCCAGGAAGACCACGAGCAGCAACCAGCCCAGCGGCAGGGCGAGCGCCCAGGGCCAGCGGTGGCGCGGCCCCGTC
>CAZPOS010000227.1:925-8892 GCA_964588065.1 uncultured Reyranella sp. | reverse complement strand
CCACGACACTGGTGCCATCCAAGGTGGCATCGGGCGCAGCTCGAGCGCCTCCCGCAACTGCCACGGTCAAGTTGGCCGATCTCGGCAAGGAGGACGACGTCATGGCCAAGATCAAGGGCACCGATCTCGACGACGAGAAGTTCGGAACGGATGCGAACGACATTCTCTACGGTCTTGCTGGGGACGACTCTCTGTACGGCGGCACGGGGAATGATGTCCTGATCGGAGGCGAGGGCGCCGATAAAATGTCGGGCGGTGCGAGCAACGACACGTACGTCGTCGACGATGTCGGCGACCAGGTCGTTGAGCGGGCGGCCGAGGGCACCGACCTCGTCAGGAGCAATGTGGCCTACGTGCTTGGCGTCAATGTCGAGAACCTGACATTGCTGGGCAACGGCGACCTGGCCGGGACCGGCAACGACCTCGACAATGTCCTGACGGGCAACAATGGGAACAATCTGCTGGGCGGTGGGAATGGCAACGACAGGATCAATGCCGGCCTCGGCAACGACACTCTGATCGGCGGCGCCGGCACGGACAGGCTGAATGGCGGCGCGGGGGCCGACACGATGGTGGGCGGTGAGGGCAACGATTTCTATATCGTTGACGATACCGGCGACCAGGTCCTGGAGTTGGCGGACGAGGGCCTCGACATCGTCAAGAGCCGGATAACCTACGCGTTGGCGGACAATGTGGAGAGCCTCGAGTTGCTGGGCAATGGCGACCTCGCCGGCACGGGGAACGAGCTAGACAATTGGCTGACCGGCAATGCCGGCAACAACCTGCTGGACGGCGGTGATGGCAACGACAGGATCAGTGGCGGCCTGGGTGACGACACGCTGATCGGCGGCGCCGGTGCGGACAGGCTGAACGGCGGCGCGGGGGTCGACACGATGGTGGGCGGTGAGGGCGATGATACCTACATCGTCGACGATGCCGCCGATCATGTGGTGGAGCAGGCCGATGAGGGAATCGACATCGTCAGGAGCCGCGTGGCTTACGCGCTGGGGGCCGATGTCGAGGGTCTGAGGTTGGAAGGCTACGGCGACGTCGCCGGCACCGGCAACGACCTTACCAACGAGATCACCGGAAACGTCGGCAACAATGTGCTGGATGGCGGCGCGGGCGACGATTCCCTGTATGGTCAAGATGGCGACGACACGCTGCTCGGTGGCAGCGGCCTGGACACCCTCATGGGTGGCGCCGGCACCGACAAGTTGATCGGCGGGTGGGGCGACGACGTCTACGTTGTCGAAGACTCCGAGGACTCTCTGGTCGAACTGGAAGGAGAGGGCTTCGACCAAGTTGTGTCGTGGGTATCGTTTGCCATCGACGCCGACGCCGATATTGAAATGCTGACGCTCGTGGGTGGGGGCGACAACAGTGGCGCCGGCAACAGGCTCTTCAACAAAATCTATGGCAATGTCGGCGACAATGTCTTGGATGGCGGTGCGGGAGATGATCTCCTGTTCGGTGAAGCCGGCGACGATACGCTGGTCGGCGGCGAGGGCGACGACACGCTCAAGGGTGAAGCGGGCGCCGACACACTGATGGGTGGCGAGGGCAACGACCTGCTCATGGGCGATGGTGGCGCCGATATGATGATCGGCAGCCTGGGCGACGACGTCTACGTGGTCGAGGATTCCGAGGACATGCTGGTCGAGCGAGAAGCAGAGGGCTTCGACCAGGCGAAGTCATGGATATCCTTTGCGATCGATGCCGATGACGAAATCGAAGTCCTGACGCTCGTGGGCGAAGGCGACAATAACGGTACCGGCAATGGCATTGCCAATGAAATCAGCGGAAACGTCGGCAACAACGTGCTGGATGGTGGCGCGGGCGCCGATACGCTGATCGGGGGCCTGGGCGACGAGGTCTACGTCGTCGACACGCTCGGGGATCAGGTTGTTGAGGCCGCTGGCGAAGGGACCGATCGGCTCGACAGTTCGGTCAACTGCATCCTTGCCGCCAATGTCGAAAACCTGACGCTGACCGGAAGTGCCAACATCGACGGCATCGGCAACGCCCTGAGTAACGTCTTGGTTGGCAATTCCAGTAACAACTTCCTCGATGGTGGTGTCGGGGCGGATGCCATGTCGGGCGGCGCAGGCAACGACACCTACTTTGTGGAGAACGTGTTGGACACGGTGACGGAAGCCGCCGGTGCCGGGATCGATACGGTGATGACCGCTCTGGACTGGACGCTGGGCGCCAACCTCGAGAACCTTGTCCTGGCGGGCACCGACGACTTGAATGGCACCGGTAACGACGACGACAACGTCCTGACCGGCAATGGCGGAAACAATGCGCTGATCGGCGGTGCCGGCAACGACACGCTGGATGGCTCTACGGGGGCCGATCATCTGGAAGGCGGCACCGGAAACGACCTTCTGGTGGGCGGCAACGGCGCAGACACGCTGATCGGCGGCGCGGACGATGACATCCTTCAAGGCGGCCTCGGAACCGACTACCTGAGCGGCGGGGCGGGCAGGGACAGTTTCGTCTTCGACACGGCCTTCAGGACATTGAACATCGACGTCATCAGTGACTTCAGCGCGATTGACGACGTCATCCTGCTGGACGATGCGGTCTTCGCCGCCCTGTCGGCCGGCGCCCTGTCCGGCGCCGCCTTCCGGATCGGTTCGGCGGCGTTGGACGCGGACGACAGGATCGTCTTCAACGCCGGGACCGGCGCCTTGTCCTACGACGCCGACGGCAATGGCAGCGGGCTCGCCATCCAGTTCGCCACGGTACAATCGCCGACGGGAAGCCTCACGGCGGCCGACTTCCTCGTCGTTTGAGCAGACCCGGCCGGAGCCGGCGGTCTCTTGTCGGCTCCGGTCCCGGACTCACGGGTGCGGCAGCTCGTACTTCAGCGTCACTTCGCCCAATCCCTCGATGCTGCCCGTCGCGGTGCTGCCCGGCGGCACGAACTGGCAGGCCACCATGCTGCCCGACGAGACGATCATGCTCTTGCGCAAGCGCTTGCCGTGCTCGCCGAGCTTGTTGGCGAGCCATGCCAGCGCATTGTAGCAGTGACCCAGCACGTCGCCCGAATGGCCCTCGCGCACGACCTTGCCGTCGAAGGAAACGGACCCGTGCAGATTGCCGAGGTCGAGCCTCGCCCAGTCCTTGTTGGGCTTGGCCAGCAATGAGCCGCCGTTCCAGCCCGCGTCCATGATCAGCGGATTGACGGCGAGACGGCTGTAGTCGGCGCCGCGGTCCTCGATCAGTTCGAAGCCGGCGCGGGCTTCGCCGACATAGGGCGCGATCGTGTCCCGGTCGTAGGGCTTGCCCTTCGGCGCCGGTACGTCGGCGTTGAGGATCAGGATGATTTCCAGCTCGGCGCCCAGGCGCGTCCAGCGATCGGCGCGCACGGTCGCCTTGTGCTCGAACACGCGCTTCTTGCGGATCGGGCCATAGGCCGGACCCTTCAGGCCGGTCTGCGCGAGAATTTGCGGGGAGGTGAGCGCGATCTTGTAGCCGACCAGCGGGCCCTGCTTGACGACCTGCTTCTTCAGGAACGCATCCTGGACCTTGTAGGCCAGACGCTCGTCGTCGGTGGCGAAGCGTTCGGGCCACCATCCGACGACGGCACGGGCCTTGTCGACCTGGTGCAGCCACGTGGCGGCCTTGGCGATGCTGAATGTCATTGGAGCTCCCCCTTGCTTGATTCGTTGGTCGTCGCATAGTGCCACCATGACGACGAAAGCGTTGCAGAAATTCGGACCGGTCCGCAGTGGCGCCGTGGTCGGTGTGGTGCTCGCCGGCGGCGAGGGGCGGCGCATGGGCCCGGGTGTCCTGAAGCCGCTGCGCGTCCTCGAGGGGCGCCCCATGGTGGCGCACGTCGTCGAGCGGCTGCGACCCCAGGTTATGGATCTGGTGATCGTGGCCAACGACCCGGCGCCGGAATTCCGGGCCTTGGGCGTGCCGGTGGTCGCCGATCCGCCCGACATCCAGGAGATGGCGCAACGCGAGGGGCGGCGGCTCGGGCCGCTGGCTGGCATTCTCGCCGGCATGGAATGGGCCCGCCGGCATCACCCGCATTCCGGCTGGATTCTGACGGCGCCGGCCGATGTGCCGTTCCTGCCCCTCGATCTGACTGTCCGGCTCTGCGGCCTGATGCACGTGCCGGAGCCCGACGTGCTGATGGTGCGTCACGGCAAGCGCCGCGAGCATACGCTGGCCATCTGGTCGGTGAAGCTGGCGGGCGACCTCCGCCGTGCCATCCTCGAGGAAGGCATGCGAAGGGTCGAGACCTTCGCCCAGCGCTATGCCTTCGAGGAACTCGTCTGGCCGGGCAACGCCGCGCCCTTCCTGAACGTCAACACGCCCGTCGAACTCAGCGAGGCGATGCGTCGTCTGCAGCGAGTTCGATGACGTTGCCGTCTATCACGACCTTGCCGGCATTCTCGAAATTCACGGTGATGCGATGGCCGATCATCGACTGGATCTGACCCAGCCCCCAGTCCGGTTGGCCGGGGTGACGCACGAAGTCGCCGGGGCTCAGCACTCCATTGCCGGGTCTGTCGAACAAGTTTCCGTTACTCCGCCGCTGTGGGTACGTTATCCGGGGGGCGACGCCCTGCTGCCGCAATCTGCAGTATAGACTGGGTGTCGTAATTTCATGGAGGACACAATGAACACGACCCGCGTCGCGATCGCCTCGGCTCTTGCCGCCGCCCTTGTGCTGCCGGCCGCCACCAGCCAGGCGCAGGGCAACATGGAGAAGTGCTACGGGATCGCCAAAGCCGGCAAGAACGATTGCCAGACCGCGAAGTCGTCCTGCGCGGGCACCTCGAAGACGGACGCGCAGCCCGACGCTTGGGTGTCCGTTCCCAAGGGCGCCTGCGAGAAGATCATCGGCGGAAAGCTCACGCCGAGCTGAGCGTGAAGCCGGTCGCGGGCATCGGGCTGCGTTCGCCGCATCTCGCCGAATTCGCGCGCGACCGGCCGGCCACGGGCTTTCTCGAGATCCACGCGGAGAATTACCTGGCTGACTCGCCGGCCTTCGGGACCGTCGAGCGTCTGCGGGAGGATTACGAATTCTCCGTCCACGCCGTGGGCCTGTCGCTCGGTTCGGTCGACGGGTTGGACGAGACCCATCTCGACCGCGTCGCGGCCCTGATCCGTCGGCTCCAGCCCGCCCTCGTATCGGACCATCTAGCCTGGAGCGTCGCGGGCGGCCGCTATTTCAACGACCTGCTGCCGTTGCCCTACACCGAGGAGGCGCTCCAGGTCGTCGCAACAAATGTCGACCGGCTGCAGGAACGGCTCGGACGGCAGGTTCTGGTCGAGAACCCGTCCTGCTATCTGGGCTTTGCGCATTCGACCATGTCCGAGCCGGAGTTCCTGGCGGAGTTGGTCCGCCGGACCGGCTGCGGGCTGCTGCTCGACGCCAACAACATCGTGGTCACCGCGCACAATCTGCGGCTCGATCCGGCGGCATGGCTCGACGGACTGCCGGCTTCGGCCATCGGCCAGTATCATCTCGCCGGCCATGCGGTGAACGATGCGGATGGGGAGCCGGTGCTGATCGACGATCACGGCAGCCGAGTGAGCGAGGGCGTGTGGGCACTGTTCGACGAGATCGTGCTCCGCTGCGGGCCGCGCCCGACACTGGTCGAATGGGACACGGACCTCCCACCACTGGACCTTTTGCTCGACGAGGCGCGGCGGGCGGCACAGTCGCTCGGCGTCGAGGCCGATGCGCGCGCTGCGTGATCTCCAGGCCGCGTTCGCGGCGCACCTCCGAGGCGAGGACCGGGGCGATCTCGCCGCCTCGGTCATGGGCGACTCGATCACGGCCGCGGCACGCCTGCGCATCCATCGACACCATGTCCGCCAGAGCCTGGCGGGGGCGCTTGGAGCTAGCTTCCCGACAGTGAAGGCCATCGTCGGCGAGGCCTTCTTCGAGTCGATGGCGGGAGAATTCGTCTCGCTGCATCCGCCGGTGCAGCCCGTCCTGGCGGAGTACGGCGCGGACTTTCCGGCTTACGTCACCGGCCACGGTCCTGCGGCGACGCTGCCCTATCTCGGCGACGTGGCGCGGCTCGACTGGGCGCTGAACCTTGCCTACCACGCGCCGATGGCGCCGCGGCTCTTGGCGCCGGATCTGGCCGAGTTCTCTCCCGAATGGTTGTTCGAGTTGAAGCTGGCGTTGGCCACTGGGGTGTCGTTGGTCCGCTCGCCTTGGCCGATCGACCGGATCTGGCACGCCGCCCAGTCGAGGGGATACTCGGGAACGGTCGCCCTAGACGAAGGGCCGGCATCGGTGCTCGTTCTGCGCCGGCCGGACGATGCCGCCTTCGCAAGCCTTTACCCGGCGGAGGCGTCCTTCGTGGAAGCTCTGACCAACGGCGCCAGCCTCGGGGAAGCGGCCGAAACTGCGTTCTCGGTCGAACCTGCCTTCGATCCGACCACGACCTTCGCCAGGTTGCTGTCTTTGGAGGCATTTGCTGCGATGCAGCATCGCGGTTGATGGGAAGCGCGGAAAGCCTCGAATCCTGAGGATTATTACAACCGCTGTAATTGTTGCAGTGCACGGCTGAATCGGGGCGCGGCCCCGAAACGTTCTTGCTCCGCGAAAGCCCATCCCTATACTCCGCGCGCTTCGAAAGGGTCGGCCCTTCCCGGGCGGACCGTCGTGGCTTCGAGTGGAGTTGCCGACGATGTCGATTACGTTGCCGCAGAATTATCGGCCGTCAGAACGTGAAGCTTTCATGAATCCGATGCAGCAGGAGTACTTCCGGCAGAAGCTGCTGAAGTGGAAGGACGAGCTGATCGAGGAATCAAACCAGACGCTCCAGAACATGCAGGAAGAAAGTCTGGCGCAGCCGGATCTTGCCGATCGCGCTACCGCCGAGACCGACCGCTCGCTGGAGCTGCGGACGCGGGACCGTTTCCGCAAGCTGATCTCGAAGATCGATCAGGCGATCAAGTCGATCGAGGAGGGGACCTACGGCTATTGCGAGGAGACCGGCGAGCCGATCTCGCTAAAGCGTCTCGAGGCCCGGCCGATTGCGACCCTGTCGGTCGAGGCGCAGGAGCGCCACGAGCGCATGGAGCGTACCCGCCGCGACGAAGGCAACGACTGATCAGCAAAAAGGCCCGCTTCCGCGGGCCTTTTCTTTTGGTGTGTTCGCCCCACGGCAATCAGGCCCTGGCTTCGTCCTGCATGGCCTGGCGGTTCAGCGCACGGCCGGCCTGGCCGCCACCGGGCTTACCGTCGCGCCAGGCGAAGGCGCCGTTGCAGATCACCGTGTCGATGCCGCGGGCCGGCGCGATCGGCTTCTCGAACGTGGCGGTGTCGATCACGGTCGCCGGATCGAAGATGCAGAGATCCGCGTAGAAGCCGGGCTTGACCTCCCCGCGATGGGCGAGATGGAAGCGCTGAGCCGAATAGGACGTCATGCGCCGCACCGCGTCTTCGAGCGGGAACAGCCCGAGGTCGCGCGAATAGTGGCCGAGCACCCTCGGGAAGGTGCCCCATAGGCGCGGATGCGGATGGGCGTCGAACGGGATGCCGTCGGAGCCGATCATGGCGCCGGGATGGGACATGGCGGCCTGCACGTCCTTCTCGTCCATCATGAAGTAGATCGCGCCGGCTGGCTGGATGCGGTCGGCGGCTTCCTTCATCGAGCAGCCCATCTCCTCGGCGATCTCCCTGAGGTCGCGGCCGCTCATGCCTTCCACCTTGTCCGACCAGGTGATCAGCACCTTCTCGGCCCGCTCCAGCATGTCGCTGCGCAGGATCGTGGAGCCGGCGACGTAGGGATAGACGTCGAAGGAGATCTGCTGCTTCTTCATCGCCTCCTCGAAGCGCGGCAGCGTTTCCTTCATGCGGCCGAAGTTGGAGCGACCCGAGCACTTGTGGTGCGAGACGATGATCTCGGCACCCACGCGGCGGCCGATCTCGAAGGTCTCGTCCATCGCCTTCAGGATATGGTCGCCCTCGTCGCGCATGT
>CAZPOS010000227.1:0-915 GCA_964588065.1 uncultured Reyranella sp. | reverse complement strand
ATGTGGGCGGTGTAGACGCCGCCCCACTTGCCGAGCGGCGCGGCCACCTCGGCCACCTCGTCGGTCGAGGCGTGGCTCGACACGGCATAGAAGAGCCCGCTCGACATGCCGATCGCGCCCTGTTCGAGGCTCTGGTCGAGCAACTCGCGCATCTGCTTGATCTCGCCCGCGCTCGCGACCCGGTTGAGGTCGTCGCCCATCGTGTTGAGGCGCAGGGTGCCGTGCCCGATCAGGAAGGCGCCGTTGATGGCGGGCTTCGCCGCATCGACCTTTGCCGCGAAGGACGCGAAGTCCTTCGACAGGTTTTCCTTCTTCTTGATGATCAGCGACATCCAGTGTCCGACATCCGGCCGAACGTAGGGCGCGGCCGAGACGCCGCAATTGCCGCACACCACCGTCGTGACGCCCTGGCTTGCCTTCATCGCCATGGCTGGATTGTCGATCAGGGCGGTGTCGTCGTGCGTGTGCACGTCGATGAAGCCCGGCGCCACGACCTTGCCCGCGGCGTCGATCTCGTTGTCGCCGCGCAAGGTGCCCGGCGCCTCGACGGCGACGATGCGAGCGCCCTTCACCGCCACGTCGGCGGCGAAGAGCTTTTTGCCTGTTCCGTCGGCCACCTGGCCGTTGCGGATGACGATGTCGTAAGTGGCCATGGGGGCTCCTAGGCTTCGTTGCGGCCAAGCCGCATGTCGAGGTCGAACGGATAGAGGGGACGCTTGACCCGCTCGTACTTGAAGAGCTTCAGGTCGGAGGCGGTGCAGCCGTCGCCGTCGCACATCACGATGTGCTTGGCGATCGGCTCGAAGCCGGCGCGGAAATGCTGGCGCGACTTGATCAGCACGTAGCGCTTGCGCCGAGGGTCGATGCCGCAGTGCGTGAACACACCGAGGTCGAAGGGCTCCGAGCGGCCTTCCG
>CAZPOS010000226.1:0-8916 GCA_964588065.1 uncultured Reyranella sp. | reverse complement strand
GGCCACCGCCTGTACAGCGGAGACCCCGGGAGCGACGCGGACGTCGATGCCGGTAAAGCGCGGATCCTCCGCGGCCTCGAAGACCGCCGAGGCCATGCCGAACACGCCCGAGTCGCCGCCGGAGACCACGGCCACCCGCTCGCGGGATCCCCTCGGTAAACCGAACGCCTTGACCTTGGGAAGCCGCTCCAACCCGGCCAAGAACCGGTCCGTCAAGACCTGTTCCCTCTTGCGGAGGGTTTCCACGCCATGCCTCAAGAGGAAATCCACCGAGGCCCTCAAACCCGCGAGCCCCCAGAGGTTCAAGGTGCCGGACTCGAACTTGTCGGGCCAAAGGTCGGGTTGGTCCTCGGAATCGCTCGCGGAGCCCGTCCCACCTTCCAAGAGGGGTTCCAGGTCGACCCGCTGGGAGACCGCCAGTCCCCCCGTCCCGGGCGGACCCATGAGGGCCTTGTGCCCGGGGAAACAGAGGAAATCCACGCCGAGCTTCTGGGCGTCGATCGAGACCGACCCCGCCGTTTGGGCCGCGTCCAACAGGAACGCCACCTTCTTCTTGAGGCAGATGGCGCCGACCTCGGCGGCGGGCGCCAAGGTCCCGCACACGTTGGAAGCGTGGTTCAGGCAGACCAAGCGGGTGCGTTCCTGGATGGCCGCCTCGAAATCGAAGCGGTGAGCGGAACCAGCGCAGGAGCCATGAACGCCGCCATTCTCCTTCAAGGCTGGGCCAAGGGCGGCCCGGCGGGCGCCCGGGCCGCGCTGGCCGCCTTCTGGGGAGAGCTCGGGCAGATGTCGATCGCGAGCCCGATCCGGCGCACCCCGCTCGACCGCCTCCAAGGTAACTGGAACCTCGACGACTCTCCCGGCGCGCTATGGGCCGACCTGATCCAGCGGACGCTCACGCCCTGGCAGCGCAATCCGCTCAAGTACGATCCGTTGCGCGACCTGCTGACCCGGCACTTCGACCAGGAAGCCGTCCGAGCCTGTCACCAGATCAAGGCCTTCATCGCCGCGACAAACGTGGCGACCGGCAAGGTGCGCATCTTCACGCGCGAAGAGCTGTCGATCGACGCGCTCCTGGCTTCGGCCTGCCTCCCCAGCATCCATGAAGCCGTGGTGATCGACGGCGAGCCCTACTGGGATGGCGGTTTCCGTGGCAACCCGCCGATCTGGCCCTTCATCTACAACAGCGAGAGCGCCGACGTGGTGATGATCGAGGTCGACCCGCCGCACCGGGAGGGCGTCCCGACCTCGAACGCCGAGATCGCCGACCGGTTGAACGAAATCACCTTCGGCGGCGCCTTGATGGCCGAGATGCGTGCCATCGCCTTCGTCCAGGAGCTGATCGACAAAGGTGCGGTCACCGGCGCATTCGGCGATCGGCTGAAGAAGATCCTGATCCACTCGATCACCGATGCGCCGACGCTGGCGCCGCTCGGGGCGGTCAGCAAGTTCAACATCGAGCCCGAATTCCTCGACCATCTGTTCAAGGCCGGCCGGGCCTCTGCAACCGCCTGGCTGTCGTCGACGTTCGATAAGATCGGCGTGGAGAACAGCATCGACATACGCGCACGATTCCTGTGAGAGTCCGGTCGCTCGAACGGGGGACAGCGAAACCATGACAAGACTTCTCTCGGGGATATCGATCCTCGCCATATCCGTGACCTCGCTTGCAACGCCTGCGCCGGCCTGCACGCGCGCGCTCTATGTCGGTGAGGGCAATCTCGTTCTGACCGGCCGTAACATGGATTGGGACGAGGACATGTATTCCAATCTCTGGATGTTCCCGGCCGGCCTGAAACGGGACGGCGCGGCGGGCGCGAACTCGATGGCTTGGACCTCGCGATACGGCAGTGTTGTCGTGTCCGGCTACGAGGCCGGCAGTGCCGACGGCATGAACGAGAAAGGCCTGGTTGCGAACCTGCTCTATCTCGGCGAATCGCAGTATGCGCCAGCGACACCTAGCCGGCCCAACCTCTCGATCGTGGCGTGGCCGCAATACGTGCTCGACAATTTTGCGACCGTCGCCGAAGCCGTTCAGGCGTTGCGAGCCGAACCCTTCACGATCGTCGCGCCCACTCTGCCCAATGGCGCACCGGCGGCCCTGCATCTGTCGATTTCAGACCGGTCGGGCGACTCGGCGATCTTCGAGTATATCGGTGGTAAACTCGTCGTCCATCACGACAAGCGATACGCAGTGATGACCAACTCGCCATCTTACGATCAGCAACTCGCGCTCGACGAATACTGGAAGACGGTGGGCGGCACGACCTTCCTGCCTGGAACGGCCCGCGCGGCCGATCGCTTCGTACGCACCTCGTTCCTGCTCGGCGCCATTCCGCGAGCAGCTGACAAGAACTTCATCAAGAGCGTCCCTGACCAGTCCTTCACCTATCAGGCAGTCGCGAGCGTGATGAGTGTCATGCGGTCGGTCAGCGTCCCACTCGGCCTCACCACGCCGAACGAACCTAACATCGCCTCGACGCTCTGGCGGAGCGTGGCCGACCAAAAGAACCTGATCTACTATTTCGACTCGGCGACCCGTCCGAACACCTTCTGGGTTTCGTTGGACAAGCTCGATCTGAAGCCCGGCGCCCCCGTGAAGAAGCTCACGATCCAGAATGGCGAAGTCTTCTCCGGCGAGGTCGCGAGCGACTTCAAACGCGCCGAACCGTTCAAGTTCCTTCCAGCAACAGCACAGTGACCAATGCGCATCGGTATCGACCTCGGCGGCACCAAGATCGAAGGCATCGTCCTCGGCGATGACGGCTCCGAAAGGGCGCGACTGCGTGTTCCCACACCGCGCGAGAGCTATGAAGCCACGGTCGATGCCGTGGTGGGCGTCGTGCAGGAGTTGGAGAACCGCGTGGGCAAGCGTTGCCACGTGGGCGTGGGACATCCCGGCGCCGTCTCGCCGGCAACCGGGCTCGTCAAGAACGCGAATTCGACCCGACTCAACGGTCATCCCCTGGATGCCGACCTAAGGGCGGCGCTGGGTCGGGATAACGTGCGATTGTCGAATGATGCCAACTGCTTCGCTGTCTCCGAGGCGTCGGATGGCGCGGGCGCCGGCGCCCCGGTCGTGTTCGGCGTGATCCTGGGAACAGGCGTCGGCGGCGGCATCGTCATCGACGGCAAACCACTGGTCGGCGCGCAAGCGATCGGCGGCGAGTGGGGCCACAACGCCCTCCCCCTGCCGCGCGACGATGAGCGCCCCGGCCCTGAATGCTATTGTGGCCGCAAGGGCTGCGTCGAGGCGTGGCTCAGCGGGCCGGCGTTTCAGGCCCAGTACGGGCGGGCAACAGGCGGCGACTTGCGGGCCACGGACATTGCCGAAGCCGCGGCGGCCGGCGACTCCAAGGCGGCAGAATGCTTCGAGCGCTATTGCGACCGTCTCGCGCGCTCGCTCGCAAACGTCGTCAACCTTCTCGACCCGCATGTGATCGTCCTGGGCGGCGGGTTGTCGAAGATGTCCAAACTCTACGAGCGGGTGCCTGAGCTTTGGAAGGACTACATCTTCTCGGAACGCGACCGGATCGCCACGAAACTCAAGCCCCCCGTGCACGGTGACTCGAGCGGCGTCCGCGGTGCCGCCTGGCTCTGGCCTCCCGGCTAGACTCTACGGCTCCTTTCGAGCGGGCGGTCTAACAGCAAAGGCATCAGGCATTCACTTGCACTCGGGCTTGGGCAGCGGCTCCAGGCGGGTGATGCGGTATTCGATGCCACCCTCGCCCTGCTCGTGTGTGCCGTAGAGTTCGATGCCGTTGTCCAGAGTGACGCTGCTCATCTCGAAGGCGGGTTCGCCCGCGCCCTTCGCCTCGGCATCGAAGAAGCCCGCGCGGTAGTAGATCCGGGTACGGCCGTCGACCAGTTCTTCGGCGCCCTCGGGAATCTTCACGTCGGCCAGGCGCCGCGGCACCTTGCCGATCACGGCGTTCACCTGCTGTGGCGGCTTCACCTTGTCGCCGAAGAAGAAACGCGCATCGAGGCCGTTCTCGCCGGCCTTCGCCGCCCGTATGGTCGCTCGCGCGATGGCCACCGGAAACATCGTGCCGGCCGGCAGCGCCACCGTCTGGTTCGGGGGATCGCTGAACCGCGCCTCCCCGGTACCATCGTCGGACATCGCCGCCTCGCCCTTCATCAGGCTGGTCTGCTTGCCGCCCGCGACCGAGCGGTGCTCGAAGGTCAGTTTGCGGCCGTCCTTGCTCTCGGTCATCTGGGTCTGCTGCTCGCTCACCACCGTCGACCTCTGCCCCGCCGTCTCGAGCCGCAAGCGCTGATAGATGACGTAGCCGTCACAGGTGAGCTTCAGTTCGTACGCATAGGTGCCGGGGGTATTGCCGGTCGGCTTGCCGTTCTCGATCGAGTTCACCTCGTAGACGGCGCGATGCGGCACCATTTCCTGCGCCGTCGCTGGAGCCGCGAGGACGAAAAGAGCGGCAGCGGGCACAAGCAGGCGGCGAATCAGCATCGTGGCCTCGGCAGGGCTTGAAGTTGAACGAGACGGGAATCCACGGCGAAGTCACCGTAGTCCAACAGCATCGAACGCGCGATGCCGTTGCCCAGCAAGTCGAGGGCCAATTCGTACTCCGGCGGGGCGCCCTGGT
Source organism: uncultured Reyranella sp. (assembly GCA_964588065.1). Lineage (GTDB taxonomy): Bacteria > Pseudomonadota > Alphaproteobacteria > Reyranellales > Reyranellaceae > Reyranella. The sequence goes on along the minus strand of CAZPOS010000226.1, from coordinate 4,312 downwards.
CACCGGTCGCGAAGAAGGCGAAGCGCACGCTCCATGCGGGCTGGTTGCGCAACAGGGCCACGTCGCCCCGCACCACCGGCGAGCCGGTCTGTCGGGGCGGCCGCCCGATGACGGCATTCACCTGGAAGGCACCATCGAGCCGTGCGCCATCGAAAACCAGGTAGGAGGCCGACTTGTCGCCGTCGCGGGCGTGGCGGAGAATCAATATCAGGTGGGTCGTCGGGAACAGCGTTCCGGCGGGGAGCCCGAAGCTGCGCGCCTCGGGCAGGGTGAAGCTCGCCCTCCCCTTGGCACCCGGCGCCTCGAGATCGGCGTGGCCGCGCAACTCTTCCTCGACCTCGTTGTCCTGGATATTGCGGACGCTGAAGCGAAGGGAGAGCCCGTCCTTCGTCTCGTAGCTCGTGAAGCTCGAATCGGTCGTGAATTCGTCGCCGTCGTTGCGCAGGAAGGTGAGCTTGATCCGCTGCCGGACTTCCCAGCCCTCGCAGGCCTCGACGGTCTCCAGAACCATCCGTCCGTTCACCTCGACGATGCCGCTGTTGGGGCGCGCCACGGACAGCTTCATGTCGTAGGTCGCGCGATGCGGCACCAGCGGCTGGTCCTGCTGCTGCGCGTCGGCGTGATTTATCCACACCCCCAGCAACAGGAGAACGCCGACGGCGGCGTGGACGACCGCTGTTTGGATGCGAGGACGGCGAATACTATACGTGGTCAACTGACGATGGCTTGAAAGGCCAGGCCTTGTAGCCGGGCTGGCAAGCGTAATATCCATGCGCGCGGAATTCCAGAATGATCGCCTGCGTCAGGGCTGCACAGGGAGGAAATCGTCAATGAGCAAGGGCAAGCCCAGGGTCATCGCCACGCGCCACTTCCCGCCCGAGGTCGAGGCGCGCCTGGCGGCGAACTTCGACGCGCAGCTCAACCCCGAGGACAGGCTCTATGACGGGCAGGCTCTCGCCAAAGCCGCGGCCGGCTTCGACGGGATCATGTGTGCCGCCGGCGACGCCCTCAATGCCGCGACCATCGCCGCCCTGCCCGCCTCGGTGCGCATGATCGCCACCTTCTCCGTCGGCTACGAGCATGTCGACGTCGGGGCCGCCGCCAAGCGCAACATCGTCGTGAGCAACACGCCCGACGTGCTGACCGACGCCACCGCCGACATCACGATGCTCTGCCTGCTGGGCGCCGCCCGCCGGGCCCACGAGGGCGCAACGCTGCTGCGGACGCACAGCTGGGTCGGCTGGACGCCCACGCAGCTCATGGGCACCCATGTCACCGGCAAGAGGCTCGGGATCCTCGGCATGGGGCGGATCGGCCAGGCCACGGCCGACCGCGCCCGCGCCTTTCGCATGCAGATTCACTACTCGAACCGCACGAGACTGGCGCCAGATCTCGAGAAGGGTGCGATCTTCCACGCCAACCCCGACGAGATGCTGCCGCATTGCGATTTCCTCTCGATCAACGCCCCGATGACACCCGCGACGGCAAAATGGGTGAATGCCGAGCGCATCGCCAAACTCCCCAGGGGTGCCATCGTCGTAAATACGGCCCGCGGGGGGGTGGTCGACGACGAGGCCCTGATCGCCGCCCTCAAGAGTGGTCACCTCGCCTCGGCCGGACTCGACGTGTTCGACGGCGAGCCGCGCATCCATCAGGGCTACTACGGGCTCGAGAACGCCTTCCTGCTGCCGCACATGGGATCGGCCACGGTCGAGACCCGCAACGCCATGGGATTCAAGGCGCTCGACAATCTCGAGGCCTTCCTGCTCAGGGGGCAGACCCCGCCGGACCTCGTGAAGGTTTCTTAGCGGAGCGCTGGACGGTCTTCGCCTTCTTGGACTTGCTCGGTGCGGGCGACGTGGCCGGCGCGGGCGGAGTGCTCACCGGACCCGGCTCGACGGTCGCCGTCATGGGCTCCTGCTGCGCGACCGGCGCCGGTTGCGGCTTGGCCGCCGGCGCTTCGTAGGACGCGGCGTCCCAGCTGACTGCAGGCGTGTCGGGCTGGGGTCGCAACGGTGATGAATAGGAGACGCCGCTTTCCGAGACTGAGCGCTGCGGCTCCGTATAGTCGGTCTCGTAGGGGTCCTCTCCCTCACGCTGATTGCAGATCTGCCGACCGCGGAAGGCCCGCCAGATGGCGCAATCCTTTTTGGTGACCACCGAAGCGATATGATCGGTCGACGTCTTGTTCGACGTCGCCAGCAGCCCTCCATCCGCGGCGTAGCTCGCGGCCGATACGGCGACGGGCACCCCGCAGGCACTCGTCAGGAGCGCCGTTCCCGCCACCAAGGGTAGCAGGAAAAGGGAAGAGAGCTGAAATGAGCTCATAATCTTCTTTATAAAAAGACTATAACTCATTGATGGTACTGAACCTTGTGGGTTCAGTCAAATTTGCACTTTCGTCTGCAGTATCTAGTCCTTGCGGGCCGGCGGTAGCCGCAAACCGATATGGAGTTCGCGCAGCTTCTCGGCCGGAACCTCGGCGGGTGCGTCCATCATCAGGTCGACCGCCGACTGGTTCATCGGGAAGGTGATGATCTCGCGGATGTTCGGCTCGTCGGCCAGCAGCATGACGATGCGGTCGACGCCCGGCGCGGCGCCGCCGTGCGGCGGGGCGCCGAACTTGAAGGCGTTCAGCATGCCGCCGAAGCGCGCCTCGACCTCTTCCCTGCTGTACCCGGCAATACCGAACGCCTTGTACATGATCTCGGGCTTGTGGTTCCGGATCGCGCCGGAGCACAGCTCGATGCCGTTGCAGACGATGTCGTATTGCCACGCCTTGATGGTCAGCGGGTCCTGGGTCTCGAGCGCCTCGAGTCCGCCCTGGGGCATCGAGAACGGGTTGTGGCTGAAGTCGATCTTTTTCAGCTTGTCGTCGTACTCGAACATCGGGAAGTCGACGACCCAGCACAGCGCGAACTGGTCCTCGTCGATCACGCCCAGTTCCTGGCCGATCTTGGTCCGCGCCTGGCCGGCGAACTTCCAGGCGGTGTCGGCCGTGTCGGCCACGAAGAACACCGAATCGCCGTCCTCGGCGCCGGTCAGCTCCTTGAGCTTGGCCAGCCGCTCGTCGGCCACGAACTTGGCGATCGGACCCTTCCCGGACCCGTTCTCAAGCGTGATGTAACCGAGGCCGGGCTTGCCCTCACCCTGGGCCCAGCTGTTCAGCTTGTCGAAGAAACTGCGAGGCTGGCTGCCGGCCTTCGGCGCCCGGATGGCGCGCACCACGCCACCCTTGGCCACAATGCCTGCAAAGACCTTGAAATCAGAGCCCGCGAAGACCTCGCCGACCTCGAAGATGCGCAACGGGTTGCGCAGGTCGGGCTTGTCCGTGCCGAAAGACAGGAGAGCCTCGGCGAACGGGATCCGCGGAAACGGAAACGGCGAAACCTTGCGCGGAGTCTCACGGTTGAACGACGCGAATTCCTGGAAAACGCCGCCCAGAACCGGCTCAATGGCCTCGAAAACGTCTTCCTGGGTGACGAAGCTCATCTCGAAATCGAGCTGGTAGAACTCGCCCGGCGAGCGGTCGGCGCGGGCATCCTCGTCGCGGAAACAGGGCGCGATCTGGAAGTAGCGGTCGAAGCCCGACACCATCAGCAGCTGCTTGAACATCTGCGGCGCCTGCGGCAGGGCGTAGAACTTGCCGGGATGCACGCGGCTCGGCACGAGGTAGTCGCGCGCCCCCTCGGGCGAGCTGCTCGTGAGGATCGGCGTCTGGTACTCGTGGAAGCCCTGCGCCTCCATCTGGCGGCGCACGTGCGAGATCACCCCCGAGCGCAGCAGCAGGTTGCGGTGAACCCGGTCGCGGCGGATGTCCAGAAAGCGGTATTTGAGCCGCGCCTCCTCGCCCGCCTCCTCCTCGCCCGCCAGCACGAGCGGCAGCACCTCGGCGACCGATTCGACCGTGCAAACCTCCGAAACCAGCTCGATCTCGCCCGTGGGGATGTCGGGATTGACGGTCTCGGGATCGCGCCGGGTGACGGTGCCGGTCACCGTGATCACGCTCTCGACATGCAGCCGGGTGAGCTCGTCGAAGAACGGGCGGCTCGGATGGACGACGATCTGCGTGACGCCGTAGTGGTCGCGCAAGTCGACGAAGAGGATGCCGCCGTGGTCGCGCTTGCGGAAGACCCAGCCGGAGAGGCGGGCCGTTTCGCCGGCGTGTGAGGCGCGTAACTCGTTGCAGGTGTGCGTTCGGTAGATGTGCATGCCAAAATCCAGATAGTCAGTCAACGTGATGCGTTATTGTAACAGTCCTCGGGTTAACAGGGAACTTGAAATTCACGAGGCACTTGCAGCACCGAGGCGG
>CAZPOS010000225.1:0-9055 GCA_964588065.1 uncultured Reyranella sp. | reverse complement strand
CTCATCTGCGGCTCGCTCTACCTTGCGGGCGAGGTCCTCGTCCGCAACGGCTGAGCCGGGAGCCGATCAAACGACGGTGTTGATCCAGCTCACCAGCTTCTGCTTCGGCTCGGCACCGATCTTGGTGGCGGCGACCTGGCCGTTCTTGAACAGCAGCAGGGTCGGGATCGACCGTACGCCGTAGCGCGTCGGCGCCATCGGGTTCTCGTCGATGTTGATCTTCACGACCTTGAGCTTGCCGTCCATCTCCTTGGAAATGTCCTCGAGCGAGGGGCCGATCATGCGGCAGGGGCCGCACCACTCGGCCCAGAAGTCGACGAGGACGGGCGTGTCGGACTTCAGGACTTCCTCCTCGAAGGAAGCATCGGTTGCTTTGACGGTCATCGCGGGTTCTCCCAAAAACACTACAGGCCGGTCGAGGGGACCAGCGCCGCCCTTGGCCCAGAAGCTAGGAACGCACGCCCCCCGAGTCAAGATGCGGCAGCATAAGGCATTGATTTATCTAAGGTTTCTCCGGTGACCTCCATGAGCCGCGGGGCCGCGGTCCATAGAAGGAAAGCGCGCACCGTCCGGCCGGGATAGATCCGCTGCAGCAGGGCCCGATACAGCGCCAGCTGGCGGCGATACGCCAGCGGCACGGCGTCTGCCGACTCCGGCGGCGGGCGGTTGGTCTTGTAGTCGACGATCAGCACCTCGGTGGCCGAGACGGCCAGGCGGTCGACCTGTCCGCTCACCGTGAAGCTGCCGCGCGGCGTCTGCAGGGTACCGATCAGCGGCACCTCCGCGCGCGAGGCCGGTGCGAACAGGGCCGCATGAGCGGGCGCCTCGGTGACGGCCAGCGCTTCGCTCGCCCATTGCTCGACGTCGTCGGACGAGAGCCCATGTGCCGGCTGCGCGAGGAAGCGGCGCGTCGCCTCGGCGCGCTCTGCTGCCGGCAGCCCGGGAAGATGGCGCAGCAGGTCGTGCAGCAGCAGGCCGCGCTGCCAGCGCTTGGGATCGTCGGCGATCAGCGGACTGTAGGCGCGCGGCGCACCGGCGGCCTCGTCGGGAAGGGGCTGCGAGGGGGCGAGCGGCGTCGGCGGGTCGGGCTCTGCGGGTGCGGGCTCCGTCCACCAGGGAGGAAGCGGCGCTTCCTCCGCGATGGGCAGTTCGGGTTGCTCGGTCTCGGCGATGTGCCCCTCATTGACGAGCTCGTAGCCTTCGCCCGACCATCCCTCGTCCGGCAGAAGCGACGCGAAGTCGAAACTCCTTGCGACGGCGCGCACGCGCGGCGGACCATCGTCCGGCATCTCCGCTTTGGTGCTGGCGCGCAGGCCGGCTTCGATGCGCTCGTACCAGCAGCCACGATCGGCCTTTCGGGTTCCGGTCCAGCCGCCGACATAGAGCCGGTCCTCGGCGCGCGTCATGGCGACGTAGAGAAGGCGGTTCTGCTCCTCCAGGGAGCGGCCGTGGACCTCGCTCCGCCAGTTGCGCGCCGCTTCGTTGGCGTCGTCGGTGCGTGGCAGCCAGAGCCGCGCCTCGTCGTCGGTCCCGGCGAGCAGCCGCTCGCGGTTCTGTGGCACCCGAGTCGTGTCGGGCAGGTAGACGATCGGCGCCTGCAGCCCCTTCGACGCATGGACGGTCAGGATGCGCAACTCGCGGCGCCGGTTCTGATCGAGGTCCCGCTTGATCTCGCCACCGCCGGTCTCGAACCAGCGCAGGAAGCCCTGCAGCGAGCCGCCCTCGATCCCCTGATACTGCAGCGCGCGCGCCAGCAGCTCGTCGATCGGATCGGAGGCTTCGCGGCCGAGCCGCTCCAGCAGCCGCCGCCGGCCGCCCTGCGGGCCGAGCGCGCGGGCGAAGAAGTCGAACGGCGTGTCGTAGTCGGCGCGCTTCAACCAATCGGCGAGGGCCGCATAGGCCGTCGCGAAGGGAGGCTCGGCGGCGCGCTCGCGCAACGCACGCCACAAATGGCCGGGCCGCTTCCAGGCCAGGCTGAAGAGCTGGTCCTCGTCGAGCCCGACCAGCGGCGACTTGAGCAGGGCCGCGAGATTGAGATCGTCCTGCGGCAGCAGCACGAAGCGCGCCATCGCCAGGAGGTCCTGGATCGCCAGTTCCTGCCCGAGGTTCAGCCGGTCGACACCGGCGACCTCGACGCCTTCGCGCTTCAGCGCCCGCACGAGCGCGTTCACGAACTCGTTGCGGCGCCGCACCAGCACCATGAAGTGGCCGGCATGTAGCTTCTCGCCGTCGCGCGCGCGGCGTTCCGTGGCGATCAACTGCTTGGCGTGCGCCGCAATCAGTCGCGCCAGCCGCTCGTGCGGCAGTCCCTGCGCGGCGGCACTGCCCATGGCTTCGATGTCGGTCGTGTCGGCCTCGTCGTCGCTGCCGGCGACCAGCGGCCACAGCTCGACCCGGCCGGGCTCGTTCTTGCGGCTTGCCAGGTGCCGGACCGTGCCCGCTTCACCGACGCCGCGCGCCGTGTCGGTTTCTCCGAATACCCAGTCGACGGCGTCGAGCACGGCAGGTGTCGAACGGAACGAGACGTTGAGGCCGACCGGCGCGAACATGCGGTCGGCGATGCGGCTGCGCTCGTCGAACCAGAGGCGCATCTCCTCGAGCTTGCGCGGATCGGCGCGCTGGAAGCCGAAGATCGACTGCTTTGTGTCACCGACCGCGAAGACCGTGCGGCTGCGGCCGACCGCGCCCTCGCCCACGAAGAATTCCTCGGTGAGGCGGCGGATCACCTCCCACTGGTCGGGGTTGGTGTCCTGCGCCTCGTCGACCAGCACATGGTCGATGCCGCCATCGAGCTTGAAGAGCACCCAGGCCGCACTCTCCGCCGTTTCCAGCAAGCGGCGGGTCGCCACGATCAGGTCGTCATAGTCAAGCACGGCGCGACGCCGCTTGGCGCGCGTGTACCGGTCGGCGACGTCGAGGCCGAGGCGCAGCAGGGCCAGAGTCAGCTCGACGAGCGCCTGTCCCCGCGCACATTCGAGGCGCGCGGCCTCGGCCAGGAGGATGTCGACGATGCCGGGCAGGCGCTTCTGCGCCGCCTTGGTCGCCAGCGTCTTGCGCACCTGACCCTTGTCGGTGAAGAACACGCCGCGATAGGCGGGACTGAGATCGTCGCGCCCCTCGTCGAGCCAGGACGCGATCCTCTCGCCGTTCGGCCCATCGGTCTTGCCGCCGGCCTCGATCAGGGCTCGTGCCGCCTCGCGCAGCGCCGCCTCGTCCAGCGAACCGGCACTCTCGCAGTTCAGCTGCCGGCGCAGTCGCCGGCCCAGTTTCACGAGACCGTCCTCGTTGGCCACACGGGCGAGCAGCCACGCGCGCTCGCTCAGCAGCCGCATCATCAGCTCGGCGTATTCGGCGATCGAGACCTTGGCGGCGACGCGGGCGAGCGCGGCGGCGAGGGCCGGCGGTGCGTCGCGATGCGCCAGCGCTTCCATCTGTTCGTCCTGCACGCGCCGGAGGATCGTCTGCGCCTCGGCCTCGTCGAGAATCTCGAAGCCCGGCGCGACGCCGGCTTCCAGGGGAAAGCGCTTCAGCAGCGCCTGGCAGAAGGCGTGGATGGTCAGGATGTTGATGCCGCCCGGCGCATCGAGCACGCGCGCGAACAGGCGGCGTGCCACCACCCTTTGCGCCGGGTCGGGCGCCCTGTCGATCAGCTTGGCAATGCCTGCGTCGAGCGTCGCCTCGTCGGCCAGCGCCCAGCGGCCGAGCTGGTGGGCGAGGCGGTTGCGCATCTCGGCGGCCGCCGCCTTGGTGAAGGTGAGGCAGAGGATGCGCTCGGGCTTGACGCCTTCGAGCAGCAAACGCGTCACGCGGTCGGTCAGGACCTTGGTCTTGCCGGTGCCGGCATTGGCCACGACCCAGGCCGAATGATCGGGCGTGGTGGCGCGGCGCTGCGCATCGGTCGCGAGCGCGATGGCGTCGAGGACGTCGCTCATTCCTCGCCGCCTCCCGCCGTCGACCACTCCGCCACCCGCTCGAGATGGGCGTAGTCGTTGAAATGGGGGCCGTAGGCCGGCCACGGCAGCGCCGGATAGCCGGTCCCGGGCTTCGCGAAATGATCGGCCATCTTCTCGACGAGCGCCATCATCTCCGTCACCAGCGCGTCGCTGTCTTCGATTTCCGTGACCTTGCCGCCATCGCCGAGACCGTTGGCCTGCCAGTAGGAAAGGCGCACCGTCTTCGCCTTGCCGTCGATCTTCTCGAAGCCGCCGCGCTCCGCCATCGCCGCTTCGAGCAGGAGTTGCGGGGCGAACAGTGCCTTGAGTTCCTTGTCGGTCGGCACGCGCCCGGTCTTGTAGTCGATGATCTCCCAGATCCCGCGCTCCAGCTCGTCGACCCGATCGGCGCGCGCCTCGATGCGCAACGGACGCGCGGCCGGCCCGATCGTCATCGCGGCGTTGCTCTCGCTGGTCAGAAGCTTCGTGCCGCTGGCGCGGCGCGCATTCTCCGCGGCGACGAACCAGCGGGCGAGACGCTGGAAGCGCGGCCACCAGAAGGCGCGCTCGGCGGGGGCGGTCAGGAGATCGGCGAGATGCGTTTCGCCCAGGATCTCGAATTCTCGCACTGCCTCGGGTGGCAGCACGCCCGAAGGATGCCGTTTCAGGAATTCATCGAGCGCATCGTGCAGGGCATTGCCGCGATCGGCTGCACCCAGCTCCTCTTCCAGGGACTTCAACGCCTTCAGGTCGAGGATGCGGCGCGCGTAGAGACCGTAGGGATCGCGCCGCCACTGCTCGACGCCCGAGACCGAGAGCCGCGTGGGACGCGCCTCGACCGGCGGCCGCGGTTCGGGTCGCGGCCACGGCGCGTAGGTTTCGGGACGGTCGACCGCCTCGGCCCAGGCGATGAAGCTGTGACGGCCGCGCTGGATGTATTCCGGCACCGGTGCGTTGCCGCCTGGCTCGTAACCGAACAGCGCATCGAGGCGCGCCAGCCAGCGCGACGGCACGGTCGGCGCACCGCCCTCGCGCTCCGCGCGGGTCAGCAGCACGCGTTCGGCACCAAGGGCCGTGACGAAATCGTGCGCCGACAGGCCAATCCGCCGCTCGGGCTGCTGCAGGCCGAGATCGGCGCGCATCGGCCGATTTATCCACGGGCCGGTCTCGACCGCCGGCGGCCAGGTCCCTTCGTTGAGACCGCCGAGCACCAGCAGGTCAGCGCGCTGCAGACGGGCTTCGAGCGGTCCCCAGATGGACAGGCGTGGGTGGCGTCCGAATGCCGGACGGATCGTCTCCGGCTCCAGCAGGGCCGCGAACAGGCCCGGCCACTCGCCGGCGGCGATCGGTGGATTCCGGGCCCAGGCGGTGCGCAGCCGCCCCAGCAGGTCGGCCAGCGCGCTGCCCGCGTCGCCCGACCATAGCGTCTCCACCGAGGCGAGCCCCTCTGCCGCGGTGACGGTTGCGTCGAGCAGCGCATCCGGCGACGCGTCGCCCTGCATCAGCGCGACCAGCGGAGAGGTCGCCGTGTCGAGCCGGTCGATCAATGTCCGTACGGCCGTGCGATCGGCGGCATCGCCGAACGTCGCTTCATCGATGCGGGCGCGGATCGCGTCGAGACCCGGCGCCGGCTTGAGGCCGCGCAGACACTTGCGGTCGAGCCGCCGCGTCGCATCGAGCACGGCCGCGCGCTCACTGCCCAGGGCGCACAGCGGGTGCTTGAGCAACGCCAACAGCTCGACCGGCGCGAAGCTCGAATCGACGGCGGCGATCAGCGCATGCAGCAGCGCGGCAGGTGGCGTATCGGCGAGCGGCGTGCCGGCCGAATCGTCGATGTCGATCTGCCAGCGCTTCAATTCCGCGGTCACCCTGCGCGCCAATTCGCGGTCGGGGGTGACGAGGGCGGCTGTGCGTCCCGGCGTGTCGAGGACACTGCGCAGGGCTAGGGCGATCACCAGCGCCTCCTGGTGCGGCGTCGCGCAGTCGGCGCGGGTCACGTGCTCCAGCGACGCGGGCTCGGGGCGGTTCCAGGACTCGCTGGTCTCCGCCGGTCGCATCAGCTCGGTAATCAGGAAGTGCCGCGCGGAGCCGCTGGCGGCGCCTGGCCATTCCTCGACGTCGGCACGCGCGACGCCCAGCGCGCCCAGGAGCTCACGCAGGCCGTACTGCGGATGCGACGGGTCGAGAGCGTCCCAGCTCGCGCCGTCCATGTCGCGATCGAGGCCGGGAAGGACGAGGACACCCTGCGGCAGTCCGGCGATGGCGGCGAGCAGGTCGCGCGTCGCGGGCTGCGAGCCGGTGGAGCCCGCCGCGATCACCGGCGTCTGAGGAGGCTGTGCCCGCCAGCGGTCGGCCTGGTTGCGGATCGCGCGCGTGCGCCGGTCGATGGCGTCGATCTGGCCGCGCGCCGCGAGCATCTGCGGCCAGTGCTCGCCGACGATGGCGAGGAACCGCAGCGTGCGCTGCCAGTGGCTTGCGAAGTTTCCGTCGACCAGCCCTTCCAGCTGCGAGAAGGAAACGCCTTCGATGGCGAGTTCGTCGAGCAGGCGGCCGAGCTCGCGCGCGAGCTTCAGGGCCTGCGCGGCCGACTGGGCGATCGGATGGCCCTGGTCGTCCTTGAAGGCAGCCACGAGCTGCGTCAGCAGTGCGTCGCGTTCGGCCGGCTCGATGGCCGGGGGCAGGGTGAGCGCATCGCCCTCGCCCGAACCAATCTCCCATTCGCCATCGTCGACGTCGCCCAAGGGCGCCATGCGCGGCAGGATCGTTGGTGTGCCACCGGCGGCTCGCAGGAAGGCTTCGCGGAGCGCACGCACCGAGCGCCGAGTCGGCAGCAGGATCAGCACGTCGGCAAGGGTCAGCGGATCGCCGCCATATTCGGCCAACGCCACCCGTGCCAGCTCGTCGGCGAAGCGGCGTTCGGTGGCGATGGTGAAGACGCCCTTCATCCCAGCACGCGCTCGGCGGCGGCAAGGGCCTCCGGCGTGCCCACATGGAACCAGTCGCCATCGTGCACGAGGGCGAACAGGCGGCCCGCCTGTTCCGCCCGGTTCCACAGCTTGAGCAAGGAGAAGGGGCCTTCGGGCGAGCCGTTGAACAGGCGGGAATCGCAGACCGAGATGCTGGCGAAAAGGTAGGGCGCGGTTTCGGCCGTACCGCGATGGCGGGCGCGGCCGTCCGGCTCGAGATAGTAGTCGCCCCGATCCTTCTCTTCGCGACCGATGGCAGAGGCCAGAGGATGGAGTAGCAGGAGCGCGTCCATGCGGGACGGGTCCCAGGTGGATGCGAGACGGCCCAGCATCGAGTCCGGCCCGTCGCGCCACAGCCCGTCGCCGTTCAGCACGAAGAAGGGCCCATTGCCGAGCAGGGGCAGGGCGTTGCGGACGCTGCCGCCGGTTTCGAGCAGGCGATCCTCATGGACGATGCGGGCGCGGCCGCGCAGGCGGTCGGCGATCTGGCTGCCGAGGTGATGCACGTTCACGACGATGTTCTGCACGCCGCTCCGCTGCAGGCGATCCATCGCTCGTTCCAGCATCGAGCGGCCGGCCACGGGGATCAGCGGCTTGGGCGTCGAATCGGTCAGCGGCCGCATGCGCTCGCCCCGGCCAGCCGCCAGGATCATCGCGCTGCGGATCACGACGCTGCTCCGATGCGGCGCAGTTCCGGCGGCAGCAGCCGATCGACCCACGTGCGCAGCGGCGAGAGCGCTTCGTGCTGCAGGGAACGCTCGAACATGCGCCACACGCGCGGCAGGTGGCGCAGATAGTCGGGCTTTCCGTCACGCCGCAGCAGGCGTACGAACAGCCCGATGATGCGGGCGTGGCGTTGCGCGGCCATCAGCGCGAAGCCGGTGCGGAAGCCGGCGGCATCGGCGATCCCGGCCTCGGAAATGTAGCGGGCGAGGCAGGCGGCATGGACAGCGGGCGCCACGTCGCGGCGCGCATCCTCGATAAGTGACACGAGATCGTAGGACGGATGGCCGCGCTGGGCGTCCTGGAAGTCGAGCAGGCCGCAGGCCTTCACGCCGGGCCGTGCCGGCAGCCACAGAAGATTGTCCTTGTGGTAGTCGCGCAGCAACAGCGTTTCCCCTGTGGGAGGCAGTGCCGCGAGGCATTCCCGCCAAGCCGCGACGTAGCGCGCCGTCTCTTCGGGGGGCGTCGGTTTGCCGGCCGCCTCCGGGAGGTACCATTCCGGCAGCAGCATCGCGGCCTCGATCAGCGCGTCACCGGCATACGCACCGAGGTCCGGCAGCAGGCTGCGTTCGCCGGCGCGATAGATTTCGACCAGCACATCGGTGGCGCGCCCGTAGAGTTCGCCCTCGTCGCCCCCGGCGGCCAGTACGCGCGCATAGGTGTCGTTGCCGAAATCCTCCAGCAGCAGGAATCCCTGCTCGGGATCTTCCGCGAGAATCTCCGGCGCGCTGAGGCCGAGTGCGGTCAGGTGCCGGCCGATCCGAACGAAGGGCCGCACGTCCTCCTGCGGCGGCGGCGCGTCCATGACGACCGCCGAGCCGCGCGGCCGCGTGAGGCGGAAGTACTTGCGGAACGAGGCATCGCCCGCCAGCAGCCGTTCCCCGGCATCGCCCCAGCCGGCGCGATCGACGAAGTCGGCGCGCAGCCGGTCGCGTTCAGATTTCGCCAAAGCGGGAGTCTCCTTCCAGGATCGCGTGCCGGCCCTCGCCCTCGACCGACAGGCTGACGGTGAGCCGCTCGCGCGGCAGAAGCGGGCCGAGCCGCTCGGCCCATTCGACCAGGATCACGCCGTCGGCGCGGGCCTCTTCCCAGCCCAGTTCGAAGACCTGTTCGGGCTCTTCGAGACGATAGAGGTCGAAATGCCAGAAGCTGCCGCGGCCGGTCTCGTAGACCTCGACGAGCGTGAAGGTGGGGCTGGGGACGATCAGCGTCGGGTCGCCCGCCGCGGCCCGCAGGATGGCACGGGCAAGCGTCGTCTTGCCGGCGCCGAGGCCGCCTTCCAAAGCTACGACGTCATGCGGCCCCAGGCGGCCGGCGATGGCGGCGCCCAGCCGTTCGGTCGCGGCCTCGTCGGGAAGGGGCAAAGAAAAAGTCGGCATCTTTCGATGCCGACTTTTAGCATGCGCCCCTGTGGGCGATTAGTACCGGTAGAGA
>CAZPOS010000224.1:2142-9078 GCA_964588065.1 uncultured Reyranella sp. | reverse complement strand
CGAGTACGTCCCTTTTCCAGGCCCTCAGTGAATAAAGCCCGTGGGGCTGCTTGACGCAAATCCTTTTTTCGAGGATAATTAAAAATCAGTTTAAAGGGGAGAGGATGATTCAACAATATATTCCCGGCCGAATAATTATTGGTCTGTTTGCGCTTATATCAGTTCCGTTCAGCCTTTTCGCCCAGGCGCAGACCGACGCATTGCTTGATCGTGAGTTCGAATTTGCATCCGGTCTCATTCACATTCTCAAGATGCCCGACATTGCCGAAAAGATCATGGATCAGGTTGAGGTGGCTCATCCCGAGGTTAAAGAGCGTGCCCAGGTGATCAGGGCCGAGGCTTTGATAGCCAGGCGCAGATTCCCGCAGGCTGAAGAGATCGTCAGCTCAATGCCTCGAAATAATCCGAGAGCCCAGGCGATCATGCTGGCCCTCTACACGCGTGAGCGAACCGGCAAGGGCCAATGGGTCCACACCTCGCTGATCGAGGCGCAGATCTTCATGCTCGACTTCCAGGCCTCGCGCTGGCTGATGAAGGGCGAGGTTCCAAAGCAGGCCGGCAACGATCATCCGACCAGTATCCCGACCGGTGTCTTCCCAACCAGCGACGGCTACATCAACATCGCCGCCGCCGGCGACAAGATGTGGAAGCGCGCGGCGCTGGCGCTGGGCGCCCAGGCGCTGATCGACCATCCCGAGCACGCGACCCCGGCGCTGCGTTCCCAGAACCGCAAGGCGCTGAACGAACGGCTGGCCGAGGTCACGAAGACCAACACCAGCGCCCACTGGATCGAGTCCCTGAACAAGGCCGGAGTCCCCTGCGGCCCGATCAATACGATCGACAAGACCTTCGCCGAGCCGCAGGTCCAGCATCTCGGCATCGCGCGCCCAGTCGACCATCCCGCGCTCGGCGAGATCAAGGTGGTCGGCCAGCCGATCAACCTCTCGGACTATCCGCAGCCGAAGACGCTCAACCCGACGCCGGACCTCGGCCAGCACACCGACGAGGTTCTGACCGGTCTGGGCTACGACGCGAGGACCATCGCGGACCTCAAGGCCGGCGGCGCGGTCTAACGATTCAGGAACCCGCGCAGCGCCCGGAGGAAGTCTTCCGGACGCTCGACCTGCGGCAGGTGGCCGGCTTCCGGGATCGTCACCAGCCGTGACTTCTCCAGCGACAGTCGCATCTTCCGGGCGCCGTTCTTGTCGAGGACCGGCGAGCGGTCGGCTTCGCCGAAGATCAGCAGCACCGATCCCTTGGGTGGGGGTGTGGCTTCCTCGCCGGACAGCAGGAAGTCGAGGACGCAGTCGGCATCGGCCGCGGTGAAATTCTCGAGCGTCCGAGCCACCTCGGCCGGGACCTTCGCGCGGTCATGGAAGGCGAGCGGCAGCACCTCCGGGCCGAAATGCAGCCGCTGCAGGTTGCCGCGCGCAAGGCGACGGATCGGCGTCTTGCCGGCAAGCCAGCGCAGCATCTTCGAGTAGACCGGTGGCTGATAGCCGTTCACCAGTACGAGGCCGGCGCAGCGTTTCGGGAACTGTCCGGCGAACCGCCAGGCGACGGTCGCGCCCAGCGAGTTGCCGACGAGGGTTGCCTGTTCGATGCCGAGCGCCGTCAGGAGCTCGGCGAGCCAGGCAGCATAGGCGCCGAAGCTCGGCAGGGCCTCGGGTGAATGGATCGCCGGCAGTTCGGGCGCCACGACGAAATGCGTGCGTTCGAGATCGTCGGTCACAGTCGACCAGTAGGCCTCTGCGCCCGCCCAGCCGCCATGCAGCAGCACGATTGCCTCGCCCCTGCCGCCGGTCCAGACTCGCGCCGGGCGCTGTCCGAGCAAAACTGTCTTCAGCTCCACGTCACGCCCTCTGAAAGTATGAAGCGGGAGATATAGAAGATGGCCACGACGCGGAGAACAGCTTTGGTGACCGGCGCAGGCCGCAACATCGGCCGAGCCTGTGTGCTGGAGCTCGCCCGCATGGGCTACGACGTCGTGATCAACGGCTCGTCCGACCGCAAGGCCTGCGAGTCGGTCTCGAAGGAAGCCGCGGCGCTTGGTGTCGAGACACTGGTGGTAATGGCCGATGTCGGCAGCCCCGAGGAGTGCCGCCGCATGGCCCGGGAGGCGATCGCGAAGTTCGGTTCGATCGACGTGCTGGTGAACAATGCGGCCCTGCGGCCGGCCAAGCCCTTCCTCGATATGAGCGAGGCCGACTGGCGCCGCGTCATCTCGGTCGACCTCGATGCCGCAGTATGGCTGTCGCAGGCCTGCCTGCCCGGCATGGTGAAGAAGGGCTGGGGCCGCATCGTCAACTTCACCGGCATGAACGCGATGCACGGCTATGCCGGGCGCGCGCCCGTCTCCGTCGCCAAGCACGGCGTCTGGGGTCTCACCAAGGCCCTGGGCAAGGAGTTCGGGCCGAAGGGCATCACGGTGAACGCCATCTCACCCGGCCCGATCTCGGCCGATGTCGAGGAGGACGACGAGTCCAACCATCATCGTCTCGAAACGATGGCCAAGGTCCCGCTCGGCCGCATGGGCACGCCCGCCGAGATCGGCTCCGTCCTCGGCCTGCTGGTCTCCGACGGCGGCGCCTACGTGAACTGCCAGATGATCCAGGTCAACGGCGGCGGCCAGACCTGACGCCTATTCCATCGGCAGGCCGGTGGTGCGGGCGATGGCGCTCCAGCGCTCGACCTCGGCCTTCACGAAGTCGCCGAAGGCCTGGCGGCTTTCCAGGTCGACGCGGGCGCCCTGCTCAGCCCAGATCCGCTTGATGTCGGATTCGGCCAGCGCCGCCTGGACGGCGGCGTGCAGTGCATCGAGCGCGATGGCCGGTGTCTTCACCGGCGCGAACAGGCCGTACCAGGTGCTGACCTCGAAATCCTTGACGCCGGCCTCCGCAAAGGTCGGGACATCGGGCAGCACGCTTTCGCGCTTCGCGGTGGCGACGGCGAGCGCGCGCAGCTTGCCGGACTGGACGTAGGAAGCCACAGTGCTGAGCGGCTGGAAGGTGGCGTCGAGCTGGCCCGCCAGCAGGTCCTGCAGCGCCGGTCCGCCGCCGCGATAGGGCACGTGCATCAGCCTTATGCCGGTGCGCCGCTGCAGCAGCTCGATGGCGAGATGCGGCATGGTGCCGAGGCCCGAGGAGCCGATGTTGATTGTATCGGGAGACTTGCGGGCCGCGGCAAGGAAGGCAGCCAGGTCCCTGACGTCCAGCTTGGCGGGATTGACGATCAGTCCGACCGGCACCTTGGCGATGTTGCTGACCGGCGCGAAATCACGCAGCAGGTCGAAGCCGGATTCGGGATAGACCACGGTCGCAAAGGACTGGGCGCTGTTGGCAACCAGCAGGGTGCAGCCATCGGGCCGTGCCCGGGCCACGACCATCCCGCCCAAGGTGCCGCCGGCGCCGCTGCGATTCTCGACCACCACCGGCTGGGCGAGGCTCCTGCTGACATGGGCCGCGACGGGACGCGCAAAGGTGTCGTTCGAGCCGCCGGGCGGGAACGGAACGATCCAGTTCATCGCCCGCGGCGGCCGCCATGGCTGGGCGTGGGCCGATCCTGCCGCAGCCGCGGCCAGCAAGCCGCCCAAGGCGGCACGGCGCGTGACGCTCATCGGTTCACTCCATCTGGACGTTGGCGGCCTTGGCGATCCGGGTCCATCGCTCGACCTCGCGGGCAATGAAATTCGCGAAGTCGGCCCGGCTCTCAAGCTCGACCTTGGCGCCATGCTCGGCCCATAGACGCTTGACCTCGTCCGAGCCCAAGGCCCGCTGCACGGCGGCGTGGACACGGTCGAGCACCACATCGGGTGTTCGGATCGGCGCGAACAGGCCGAACCAGGTGGTCATGCGGAAATCGGCAAGTCCCGCCTCGTGCGCCGTCGGCACGTCCGGCAGCTGCGCATCGCGGCGCCGGTTGACGACGGCCAGCGCGCGCAGCTTGCCCGAACGGACGGCGCTCGCGACGGCACTCACCAGCACGAAGGCGGCGCCGATTTGGCCAGCGAGCAGGTCCTGTAGCATCGGCGCGCCGCCGCGATAGGGAACATGGGTAAGCTTGACGCCGGCGCGCCCCTCGAAGAGGCCGATGGCGAGATGGGTCACGGTGCCGAGGCCGGCCGAACCGATGTCGATGCTGCCCGGCGCCTTCTTCGCCATCTCGATGAAGATCTCCAGGTTGGCCGCATCGATACGCGACGGATTGATCACCAGCGCATAGGGCACGCGGCCGAAAGCGGCGATCGGCGCGAAGTCGCGCAGGAAGTCGAAGCCGGCCCGTGGATAGACAGCGGGCGCGTAGACGAGGCCGGTATCGCCCACCAGCATCGTGTAGCCGTCGGGCGCCGCGCGTGCGGCGACGGCGGTCCCGACCGTGCCGCCCGCGCCGCTGCGATTGTCGATCACCACCGATTCGCCGATCGCCTCGGCGACGCGCGCGGCCACGGGCCGCGAGAACATGTCGGAGCCGCCACCGGCCGGAAACGGAACGATCCAGGATACGGTGCGGGTCGGCCAGTCACTGGCGAGCACCGGAGCGATCGCCCCGGCGCCTGTCGCCATCAATCCCCCCAGCAGGGCCCGCCGCGCAATTTCGCTCATTCGGTCGGGAGCTTAGCGTCCGCCCGCGGCGGTGCAATACCGCGTGTTACTGCGGCTCGATCTTCGCCAGCTTGATGTACTTGGTCCAATCCTCGCGCTCCCTGGCCACGAAGGCATCGCATTGCTCGATCGTCCAGTCGTTCGGCGGCGGCAGGAACCCGAGCTGCTTAACCCTTTCCATCACCGACGGCTCATAGAGCGCGTCCATGATGAGGCGGTTCAGCTTCTTCTTGATGTCGTCGGGCGTCTCCCGGCGCACGGAGAAGCACGAATAGGAGATGATCACATATTCCGGATAGGTTTCGGCGATGGCCGGGATATCCGGGAAGAGCGCAGACCGCTCCTTCGAGGTCACGGCCAGCGCGCGGACATAGCCCGAGCGGACGTAGCTCTCGCCCACCACCTGGTCGGGGAACACGCAGTCGACGCGGCCGGCATTGAGATCCTGGATGGAGGCGACGGCGTCGCGATAGGCGACTTCCTCGAACTTCACGCCGGTCGTTACTTCGAACAACGCAGCGGGCACGCGCGAGGAGGCATTGCCGTATCCGGAGAACAGCGGCTTCGGCTGCTTCTTCGCATACTCGACG
The DNA here is from genome assembly GCA_964588065.1 of uncultured Reyranella sp. Taxonomy (GTDB): domain Bacteria; phylum Pseudomonadota; class Alphaproteobacteria; order Reyranellales; family Reyranellaceae; genus Reyranella. Next base: position 3,887 of record CAZPOS010000224.1, on the reverse strand, counting down.
AATTCCTTCACGGTCTTGTAGGGGGCGTCGGGCTTCACAAGCATGAAGTTGCCGATCGTGCCGTTGACGGCCACCGTCGTGAAGTCCGACGGTTCATAGGTCATCGACTTATAGAGGCTGAAATTGGCGGCCAGCGTGCTGGTCGAACCCAGCAGGATCGTATAGCCGTCGGCCGGCGCGTTCTTGACCTGCGTCGTGCCGATCATCCCGGTCGCGCCGGGCTTGTTCTCGATGACGAACGGCTTGCCCGTCACCGTCTCGAGCTGCTTGCCGATCAGGCGCGAGATGATGTCGGTCGAGCCGCCCGGGCCGAACGGCACGAGGATCTTCACGACCCGCGACGGATAGGCTTCCTGCGCGTGAGCACCGGAGCCCAGCGCAGCGGCGACCGGAAGGCCGCCGAGAGCGGCCAGAACATTTCTACGCTTCATCTTCACGCTCCTCGATCGGGACGCGACCCGTATAAGTCGGCGCCGCCAAAAGGCGAGCCGCGATTGCGGGCCGTTTCGAAGAGCGACCGCTTGCACGAAAAAGCCCTCCTCCGACGGCTCGGAGGAGGGCCATTTGCGAGCCGCGGCGATTTACATGCCGAGCTGGCTGATGAACTTGGTGTTCAGGTAGGCCTCGAGCGCCTCGACGCCACCTTCCGAACCATAGCCCGAGTCCTTCATGCCGCCGAACGGCACTTCGGGCAGCGCGAGACCATGGTGGTTGATCGACACCATGCCGCTTTCGAAGGCGGCGCCGACCTGCGTCATGGTCTTGCTGTTGGTGGTGTAGGCGTAGGCCGCGAGGCCCCACGGAAGACGGTTTGCCTCCTTCATAACCCCGTCGAAATCCTTGAACGACGAGATCGGCGCCAGCGGACCGAACGGCTCCTCATTCATGATGCGGGCGTCGAGCGGCACGTCGGTGAGCACGGTCGGCTCGTAGAAGTAGCCCTTGTTGCCCTTGCGCTGGCCGCCGGTCTGGACCTTGGCCCCCTTGCCGATGGCGTCGCTCACGAAGCCGTCGATCGCGTGCAGGCGGCGCTCGGCGACGAGCGGGCCCATGCGGGTGTCCTTGTCGAGGCCGTTACCGACCTTGAGATTCTTGGCGTACGCCGTGAACTTCTCGACGAACTCCGGATACACCTTCTCGTGCACGAGGAATCGGGTCGGCGCGACGCACACCTGTCCGGCGTTGCGGAACTTGTTGGCGCCCAGGATGTTCACCGCCTGGTCGACGTCGGCATCCTCGAACACGATGGCCGGCGAATGGCCGCCCAGTTCCATCGTGACGCGCTTCATGTGCGCCCCGGCGAGCGCCGCGAGCTGCTTGCCGACCGGCGTCGAGCCGGTGAACGTCACCTTCTTGATGATCGGATGCGGGATCAGGTACTCGCTGATCTCCGACGGCACGCCGTAGACGAGCTGGATGACGCCCGCCGGCACGCCGGCATCGACGAAGGCCTTGATGAGCTGGGCGCAGGAGCCGGGCGTGTCTTCCGGTCCCTTGATGATGATCGAGCAGCCCGTGGCCAGCGCGGCCGAGGCCTTGCGCACCACCTGGTTGATCGGGAAGTTCCACGGCGTGAAGGCGGCGACCGGGCCGACTGGCTCCTTGGTCACGAGCTGGTAGACGTTCTCGAAGCGGGCCGGAACGATGCGGCCATAGGTGCGGCGGCCTTCCTCGGCCATCCACTCGATGATGTCGGCGGCGAGGAGGGTCTCGCCCTTGGCCTCGATCACCGGCTTGCCCTGCTC
>CAZPOS010000224.1:0-2132 GCA_964588065.1 uncultured Reyranella sp. | reverse complement strand
GTCATGATCGGCGCGATCTCGTCGGCGCGCTGGCGCATCAGCTCGGCGGCCTTGCGCATGACCTTGTAGCGGTCGAACGGCGAGACCTTGCGCCACTGCTGGAAGCCCTTTTCGGCAGCCTCGAGGGCGCGGTCGAGGTCTGCCTTCTCGGCATGGGCCACCTGGCCGATCACTTCCTCCGTCGCCGGATTGATGACCGGGATCGTGCGGCCGTTGGCGCCCTGGGTCCAGGCGCCGTCGATCATCAGGGATACGTCGCTGTAGCTCGTCATTGGTTCTCCTCCGTTGTCTCTAACTTCCGCGATAGGTCGAATAGCTCCACGGCGTGCAGAGCAGCGGGACGTGATAATGCCCCTCCGGCTCGGCAATGGAAAAGCGTAAAGGCACGATGTCGAGAAAAGGCGGATCGCCCTGCTCGATGCCCCTGCTGCGGAAATGGTCACCCACCGCGAATCTCAGCTCGTAGCGGCCGATCGGCAGTGGCCGTCCTCCGATCAGCGGTGCATCGGTGCGGCCATCGGCGTTGGTCGTGGCGGTAGCGATTCGGTGCGCGCGGTCGCCCACGAACTCGTACAGCTCGACGGCGATCCCGACGGCCGGACGTCCCGCATGGGTGTCGAGCACATGGGTGCTGAGCCGCCCGTTTACCCGCGGCATCCCCTCGCCCGTCACCTTGGCCGCCAGCCGCAGGCGCGTGATCAGGGAGATTTCCTGCAGGGCCGTGGCGAATTCGGTGGCCGCATCTTGGCGCAGCCGGCGCTCGAACTGCGCCAGGATCGAGTCGCGCGTGTGTCGGCGGACGCAGACGATGAAGGGGAAGCCGAACGTCGCCTTGTAGGCGTCGTTCAGGCGATGGAAGCGCGCGAATTCCTCCTCGGAGAGCGTGTCGAGGCCCACGCTCGCCTGCTCGTGCCGGGACTCTTCGGTGACGTCACCCGCCCGCGCCGCCTTGCCGGCGAGATCGGGATGGCCGCAGACGAAGGCGAGTTGTCGTTCGCGTGGTGCCGCTCGCACCGCGTCCATCATCGCGTCGTGCAGCCCGATGACCGTTGCGAAGGGCCGCCTGGCGGCCGCGGCTTCGGCGACCCAGGGCGCCAGTTCGAACGTGTCGCCGACGGCGGCCGCGAATTCGGCGACGGATGCCCGATTGAGATCGTCGAGGCTGTGGATCATGCCGGCCGACCTAGCATGCGCGGAACTCCGCCTCTATAGTCCCGGCCAGCAAAAACCCTTGGGAGGAGCCGCAATGACCGGCCGCAACACGTTCACCCGACGTCGCCTCGGGCAGTCCGCTCTCGCCGGCGCCGCCCTCCTGGGCGCTCCGCTGCCTCTGCGGCAGGCGTTTGCCCAGGGCGCGCCGGCCAACCTCAAGGTCGGCCTGCTGCTGCCGACCTCGGGCCTCCAGGCGCAGATCGGCCAGGCCTGCCGCCGCGGCGCCGACGTGGCCAACGACGTGTTCGCCGACATGAAGCTGCCGGTGAAGCTCGAGATCGTGAATTACGACACCGAGACCAAGCCGGACGTGGCGCGTACGCAAGCCGAAAAGGCGATCGATGCAGGCTGCCACATGCTGGTCGGGGCCTTCGATTCGGGCCAGACCATCGCCATCGCCCAGGTCTGCGAGCAGCGCGGCGTGCCGCTGGTCGTGAACATCGCGGCAGCGCCGCAGATCACCGAGCAGGGCTACAAGTTCGTCGTGCGCAATTTCCCGACGGCGCCGATGCTGATCACCGGTGCGCTGTCGCTGCACAAGGAGATCTTCAAGATCTCGGGCAAGACCCCGAAGACCGCCGTGCTGATGAGCGTGAACGACACGTTCGGCACCTCGATGATCAACGGCATCAAGGCGCTCTTCCCCAAGCTCGACATGCCCTACGAGCTGGTCGACACGATCAGCTACGACGTCGCCGCCAAGGACCTGTCGGTCGAGGTCGCCAAGGCCAAGGCCACCAAGGCCGAGCTGCTGCTGCCGGTCAGCCGCCTGAACGACGCCAAGCTGCTCGTCCAGGAAATGGTCAAGCAGCGCTGGGAGCCGATGGGCGTCCTCAATCCGGGCGCACCCGGCCTCTACGAGCAGGACTTCCTCAAGACCATGGGCAAGTACGGCGAGTACATGATCTCGAACGTGCCAT
>CAZPOS010000223.1:0-9164 GCA_964588065.1 uncultured Reyranella sp. | reverse complement strand
AAGACGACAAACAAACCGCCGACTACATCGCCAAGGGCCTGCGCGAGCACGGCCACGTGGTCGACCATGCCGACAACGGCCGCGACGGCCTCTACCTCGCCACCGGCGAGAAGTACGACGTGCTGATCGTCGACCGGATGCTGCCGCAGATGGACGGGCTGTCGCTCGTCAAGGCGGCGCGTGCCTCGGGCATGAAGGCGCCGGTCCTGTTCCTCACCACCATGGGCGGCGTCGACGACCGGGTCGCCGGGCTCGAGGCCGGCGGCGACGACTACCTCACCAAGCCCTTCGCCTTCGCCGAGCTCAGGGCCCGCATCGGCGCCCTCTCCCGCCGCCCGCCGATCGTGGCGGCAACCTCGCTGGGGGTCGGCGACCTCGAAATGGACCTGCTGGCCCGCACCGTGACACGCGGCGGCAAGCGCATCGAGCTGCTCGCCCAGGAATTCAAGGTCCTCGAATACCTGCTGCGCCATGCCGGCGAGGTGGTGACCCGCACCATGTTGCTCGAGAAGGTCTGGGACTTCCATTTCGATCCCAAGACCAACATCGTCGAGACGCATATCAGCCGGCTGCGCTCCAAGATCGACAAGGGATTCGACAGGCCGCTGCTCCATACGATCAGGGGGGCGGGCTATGTCATTCGCGCGCCTGACTAGGATCCTGCGCTCGGCGAGCTTCCGCCTGCCACTCATCTACGCCGTCCTGTTCATCCTCTCCGCCGGCGTCCTGTTCGCCAGCGTCTACTGGACCGCAACCGCGGCGATGCAGAACGACATGGCGGCCGTCCTGCGCTCCGAGGCCTATCAGCTGGCCGAGGTTCATCGCCGCAGCGGTCTCGCGGGCCTCGCCGAGCAGATCACGCGGCGCATCAACTTCCGCACCAGGGGCCCGATCTTCTACCTCTTGCAGGCGCCCAACCGCCGCGTCGTGGTCGGCAACCTGCCCGGCATGCCCCCGGTCAACGGCGCCATCGACTTCGAGCCCGACCAGCCGCAGCCGGAAATCGACCCCGAACGTCCCGGCGAGCGGCCCAAGCTCACGGGCTTCGGCCTCACCCTGCCCGACGGCTCCTTCCTGCTGGTGGCCCAGGACGCCAACCGCCTGGTCGACATGCAGCGCGCCATCATCCGCGCCTTCGCCTGGTCGGGCGGCCTCACCCTCCTGCTGGCCATCGCCGGCGGCGTGCTGCTCGGCAGCAACTTCCTGCGCCGTATCGACACGATCACGCGCACCAGCCGCGCCATCATGGAAGGCGACCTCTCCGCGCGCATTCCCGTGCGCGGCACGCACGACGAGATCGACCAGCTGGTGGCCAGCCTCAATGCGATGCTGGCCCGGATCCAGCAGCTCATGGACGGGCTGCGCCAGGTGTCGAGCGACATCGCCCACGACCTGCGCACGCCGCTCGGCCGCCTGCGCCAGAGGCTGGAGGACGCGCGCGAACGCGCCACGACGACCGCCGACTACAGCGCCGCCACCGATGCCGCCATCGAGGAAGCCGATGCGCTGCTCGAGACCTTCTCGGCCCTGCTGCGCATCGCCCAGGTCGAGGCCGGTGCGCAAAGGAGCGCCTTCGCCCCGTTCGATGTCTCCGCCCTGCTGAAGAGCCTGGGCGAGACCTATCAGCCCGTCGCCGAGGATTCCGAGCGAACTCTCGAGGTCCAGGTCGAGCCCGGCGCCACCCTCACCGGCGACCGCCAGTTGATGGCGCAGCTCGTGTCCAACCTGCTGGAGAATGCCCTGCGCCACACGCCGGAAGGAACAAAGCTGCGCCTTGGCCTGCACCGCCAGGGCGACGGGTTCGAGATCGAGGTGGCCGACAACGGGCCGGGCATTCCCGCCTCCGAGCACGACAAGGTGTTCGACCGATTCTACCGGCTCGATCGCAGCCGCTCGACCTCGGGCAGCGGCCTCGGCCTCGCCATGGTCAAGGCGATCGCCGGCCTGCACGGGCTCACGATCCGGCTCGAGGATGCGAAGCCCGGCCTCCGGGTCGTGCTTCAGACCGCGAGGTAGCGCTTCTTCACGTCGTCGTTGGCGCGCAGCTCCTCGATCGAGCCGCGATAGACGATATGGCCCTTGTCGATCACCGCCGCATGGCTGGCGATGTCGAGGCAGAAATGCATGTTCTGCTCGGCCACGATCAGGGTGGTGCCCATGTCGCGCAGGCGCTGGATCAGCTCGCCGATCTTCTCGACGATGATCGGCGCCAGGCCCTCGCTGGGTTCGTCCAGCAGGACGACGTCGGGATTGCCCATCAGCGTGCGGGCGATGGTGAGCATCTGCTGTTCGCCGCCCGATAGCCTGCCGCCCATGCGGCCGCGCATCGAAGCCAGGATCGGGAAGACGTCGTAGATCTTCTCCAGGGTCCAGTCGATGCGGCCGCCGACGCCGGGCTTGATCGCGATCTTGAGATTGTCGTCGACCGAGTGCTCCGGGAAAATCTGCCGATCCTCCGGCACGAAGCCCACGCCCTCGCGGGCGATGCGGTCGGGCGTGAACTTCTGCACCGGCGTGCCGCGCACGGAGACCGTGCCCCGCCGCGCCGGCGCGATGCCGATGATGGACTTCATCGTCGTGCTCTTGCCCGCGCCGTTGCGGCCGAGCAACGCGAGCGACTGGCCCTTCTCGACGGCGAAGGAGACGCCGAAGAGGATCTGACTGGCGCCATAGAACACGTCCAAGTCCTCGACCCGCAGAATCTCCTCGCCGCTCATGCGGCCGCTCCCTGCCCTGCGTTTCCGTGGGCGGATTTCCCGAGATAGGCCTCGATCACCTTCGGATTGGTCCGGACCTCGTCAGGGCTTCCTTCCGCGAGCACCGAGCCGTAGGACAGGACGCGAACCGTCTGGGCGACCTTGAAGACGATGTCCATGTCGTGCTCGATGAAGATCAGGGTCATGCGCCGCGCGCGCCACAGGCGCTGCACCGTCTCTATCATCCGCCAGCGTTCCTCGGGGCCCATGCCGGCTGTCGGTTCGTCGAGCAGCAGCACCCTGGGCTCCAGCGCGAGGGCGAGCCCGATATCCAGCAGCTTCTGGTCGCCGTGGCTGAGGTTGCGGCTAAGGATCCCGGCGACCCGGGTCAGGCCCAGCAGTTCCATGATCTCGTCGCCCTGTGCGATGGTCGCGGGCAACGGGAACGGCGAGCGCAACAGCGTCTCGCGCCGCTGATGGGCCTGCGCCGCGGCGGCCAGCGCCTCGGCCACGGTGAGCGTCGGAAACAGGCTCGCCACCTGGAAGGCCCGGCCGATACCCAGCCGCACGATCCGGCGCTGCGACAGACCGGCGATGTTCTCACCCGCCAGCAGGATGCGGCCGCTATCGGGCGGAAACCGACCGGTGATCAGGTTGAACAGCGTCGTCTTGCCCGCACCGTTGGGTCCGATGATCGCGCTGAGCGACCCGTCGGCGAAATCCAGCGTCACGTCCCGCGTAGCCGCAACGCCGCCGAACGACTTCTTGAGGTTCTCCAGCTTGAGCATGTCAGGCATCCCTGCCCGCCTGTGCGTCCTCGTCGGCGGCATCGCGAACCGCCTGCGCCTTCGCCTGGCGCCGGTTCTCCCAGCGCTCGGCCAGCAGGTCGAGCGGACCTTTGCGCAGGCCCAGGACCAGGACCAGGATCACGATGCCCAGCACCAGTTCCGTGTGGCTGGTGTAGGTGACCGTGATGTCGTTGAGCAGGCGCAGGATCACCGTGCCGACCAGCGGCCCCAGGAACACGTTCGATCCGCCGAGCAGGATCATGAAGATGGCCTCGCCCGAGGTCGTCCAGAAGCCGAAGTTGGGATACGCACCCGACACGAACAGGGTCAGCAGGATGCCGCCCACCGCCGCGATGCAGGCCGACATCACGAAGCAGGCCAGCTTCACCACGGGCACGTTGATGCCGAGGAAGGCCGCGCGCTCCTGATTGTCGCGGATCATGCGCAGCGTGTAGCCGAAGGGCGAGGTCACGATCTGGCGCAGGATGGCGATGCAGACGATGAACGCCACAGAGCAGAAGACATAGAGCTGCGTCCGATCGGCAAGATCGATGCCGAGGAATTTCGGTCGCGGAATGCCGCCCATCAGCCCCTGATCGCCCCCCGTGAACGACACCCAGCCGAGGATGACGTTGTAGAACAGCATCTGGAAAGCGAGCGTCAGGAAGGCGAAGTAGATTTCGTTCAGCCGCACGCAGATCGCGCCGACGATCAGCGCCATGAGCGCCGTGAAGCCGATCGCCAGCACGAAGGCGCCGGGAATCGAGAACTTGCCCGACTGCATCGCGAGACCGAACGCATAGGCCCCGGCGGCGAAGAACATCGCATGGCCGAACGACACCAGGCCCGTGTAGCCGATCAGCAGGTTGAGCGACATCGCCAGCAGCCCATAGGCCATGCCGAACATGATGAAGTCGCGGATGGCGGGCGGCGCGCCGAACACCGGCACCAGCAGCAGCACGACCAGTCCCAGCCCGGCGAGCCCCAGATCTCTCCAGCGTGAGGTCATGGCCGCCTACCGGTGGACGCGGCCGAACAGGCCGCTGGGCTTGAAGATCAGGACCAGCGCCATGATCAGGAACATGACCCCGTCGACGAACAGCGGAAAGCCGATGCTGCCGAAGGAGCGCGTCAGGCCGATGATGATCGAGGCCGCGAAGGCCCCCACGATCGAGCCCATGCCGCCGATCACCGTCACGATGAAGGACTCGATCAGGATCGAGAAGCCCATACCCGGTGTCAGCGATCTCACGGGCGCCGCGAGCGCTCCCGCCGCCCCCGCCAGGGCGCTGCCGATCCCGAACACGGCGGCGTAGTAGAGGTTCACGCGGATGCCGAGCGCCGACACCATCGGCCCATTGATGGCCGCGGCCCGCACGATGCTGCCGAAGCGCGTGCGGCCGATGACCAACCACAGCAACAGCCCGATCGCCATCGCGGCCAGGATCATGAAGATGTAGAATGGTGGAATGACGCCGCCCATGAAGCGGACCGGCGGCAGCCGGAACTCCGGCGGCATGCCCATCGACAGTGGCACCGGCCCCCAGATGATCTTGATGAGATCGTCCGAGATCAGCACGACCGCGTAGCAGACCAGCAGCTGCATCAGCACGTTGGAGCCGTAGACCTTGCTCATCAGCACCCGTTCGAACAGAACGCCCAGCGCCCCGACCGCCACCGCCGCGCCCAGGGCCGAGACGAAGTAGCTGCCGGTGAGCTGGTAGAAGGTCCAGGCTGCGTACGCCCCAATCATGTAGAGCGAGCCGTGGGCGAAATTGATGACGTTGAGAACGCCGAAGATCAGCGTCACACCCGACGCGATCAGGAAAAGCAGCATGCCGATGATCATGCCGCTGGTGAGCTGCGTCACGACACAGGAGGTCGTGCCGACGCAGCGCAGCAACGCGTCGAGGTCCACTTGGGTGTCCTATCCGAAGGTGAAGACGGTCAGGTCGCGTAGCCCTGCTTCTTCTTCCACTGCTTCTCGAGTTCGAGGATCGGCTCCCAGGGCGACATCTTGAAGTCCGAGATGTACGGCTCCTTCGACAGGGAGAGGCCGTAGCCGATGATGTAGTTGATGGTGGTATTGTCCTCGGCGCGCATGGTGATCGAGCCGCCGTCGCCGAACGGGGTCTTGATCGTGGCGCCCTTGATTGCCTCGGCGAGCTTCTTGCCGTTGGTGTCGCCGTTGGTCTTCTTCAGCGCCTCGATCAGGAACTGCGCGCCGACCGCGTTTTCCCACGACCAGTTGGTCGGCTTGCTCTTCTGCGTCTTCACGTACTCCTGGTACCAGGCCTCGTTCTCGGGCGTGGGCGGAACCGTGCGATTGTACCGGCCGCCCGAATAGACGCCCTGTGGGAACTGCTTCACCTGGTCGACGACGCCGTAGTCGCCGAGATTGACCATGAAGGACGCCTGCTTGTCGAACAGGGCATAGAGGTTCGCCTGGTCGATGAAGGCCACCAGGTCGCCGCCCCAAAGGGCGGAGTACATGGCGTCGGCCTTGGCATTCAGCAGCTTGGTGACGACTTCGGTATAGTCCGGCTGGAAGAGCTTGGGCCAGGTCTCCTCGACGACGGTGATGTTGCCGTCGAAGTGCTTGGCATATTCCATGAACTCGGCCGTGTTCGAGCGACCATAGGCATAATCCGGCGAGCAGGTCGCCCACTTCTTCAGTCCCTTCGCCTTGGCGACCTTGGCGGCATAGTCGCCACCGCCGATCGCGTCGTGAATGCCCTGGCGGGCCGTGCGGAAGGCCGTCGGCACATAGAGCTTGGGATCGGCGGTGAGCGACGAGGTCTCCGAATTGGTATGGATGCAGAGAACGCCGACCTCGCGGATGACCTCCTGCACCGCAAAGGCCGCGCTCGACGCCTCGGCGTCGATGATGATCTGGCAGCCGTCGTTGTTGATCAGGTCGCGGGTGACCTTGGCCGCTTCCTGCGGCGCGCCCTTCGAATCGCGCACGACCATCTCGATCTTGCGACCGTTGATTCCGCCTTCGGCATTAACCTTGTCGAACGACATCTTGAGCGCGCCGACACTGCTCTGCCCGAGGATTGCAACGCGCCCCGAGAGGATCGTCGGCACACCGATCTTGATGGCGCCCGTCTGTGCCCGACTGATTGCCGGAGCCCCGACCAGACCGGCGGCCGCCACGGCGCCCGCGCCCTTGAGAAGTTGACGACGGCTCGCGCGCCGCTGCTCGATGGACGTCATGGTATTCACTCCCGGAACAGTTCTTGCGGTCTTTGACCGATTGCCACGATCCTATGAGTAATTGTTCGACATGGTCAAACGACAACCGCCGCATGGACGGGGAATATGATGTCCCCGTCCTGGCTCTGGATACCGCTCACGGTCTTCGCTGCAGCGGCCCAAACCGTGCGCAATACGGCACAACGGCAACTGACGTCCGAGTTGGGCACCCTCGGGGCTACATTGGTCCGCTTCCTCTATGGCATGCCCGTGCTCGCTGTGTGGCTTTGCCTCGTGCTGCTCTTCGGTGGCTCGCCACAGCCCGTGCTCACCTGGGTGTTCGGCGGATGGGTCGTCGTGGCGGCCTTGAGCCAGATGGCGGGCACGGCGCTGCTGCTCCTTGCCATGGAGGCGCGGAGCTTCGCGATCGGGCTCGTCTACTCCAAGAGCGAGGTCATCCAGGTGGCGCTCTTCTCGGTGCTGTTTCTCGGAGAGACAGTTTCGGCCGTCGCCATCGCAGCCATCGTGGCCGCCACCTTGGGCGTCGTTCTCCTGACACCACGCCCGCCCTCGCGCCAGAGCGCCGGACGAGGCTTCGCCGATCCAGCCGCCCTCTACGGGCTCGCTTCGGGCTCGGCCTTCGCCATCTCGGTGGTCGGCTACCGTGCCGCAAACCTGTCGCTTCACACCGACTCGCCGTTCCTTGCCGCCGCAGAAACTCTGTTCTGGAGCCAGCTCCTGCAGGCAGTCCTGCTCGGCGGTTGGCTGCTGGTGCGCAACCCGGTCGTCGTCCTGGGCGCGCTTCGGCAATGGCGTGTCTCGATGTTCGCCGGGTTGGCCGGCGCGTCGGCCTCGCTGGCCAACGTGACGGCCCTGGCGCTCGCCCCGGCGTCGCAAGTGCGCACGCTGATCCTGGTCGAAGTCGTGTTCAGCTCCGTCGTCTCGCGCCGAATCTTCCGGGAGTCCATGAGCCACCGGGAACTCGCCGGAATAATCCTGGTGATGGCGGGCGTCGTCTCGATCCTGTCGACGACAGGTTGACCTGAGAGGTGTCTCAACAGCCGAAATCAGGCCAGCAAACGAAATAAACGAAATAAACGCAACAAACGAAGCGGGTGTCGCACCTCGTGGGGAGCGCCCGGCTGCGCAACAATATTTCTCTACAGCGCATATAGACGGTCAATTCGAACCGCCCGTTCGCAAGCCACGTCACCGCCCCCGGTCACGCGAAGCCATGTAGACGGTGCTTCCCTGGTCCAAGGCGCTGTACAGGCGTCGTACCCGGGGGGCGAGGCCCAGCCCCTGGTTGGCGCCGGTGACGAGGGCGACCTTCCGCCTAATGTCTGGCATCGTTGACCTCGCTTCGCGACAGTGCCGAGAATGGCACCATGAAAACGCATCCGCTCTTCGCCTATGTCGGCAGCTACACGTCGCCGGAGCGCACCGGCCGCGGCAACGGCATCAATGTCTATCGCGTCGAAACGCGCAACGGGGCGCTAAAGCACGTCCAGCATCTGGGTGGGCTTGAGAATCCGTCTTTCCTGGCAATCAACGCCGCGGGCGATCGTCTCTACTCGGTGCATGGCGATCGCAGCGAGGCGACATCCTATTCGGTCGATCGCACGACCGGCCACCTGGCTATCCTGAACCGCCAGCCGACCGGTGGTTACAACCCGATCCATCTCGCCTTCGATGCGAAGCAGGCGTTTCTCGTCGTGAGCAACTATGGCTCCGACTCGGTGGCCGCCCTGCCGATCGGCAGGGATGGCTCGCTCGGCCCCTATTCCACGCTGACGACGGTCGCGGCGCCGCTCGGACCTCACCGCAGCGAGCAGAAGAACGTGCGACCGCATCACAATCCGCTCGATCGTGCCGGGCGGACCTTCTACCTGCCCTGCAAGGGATCGGACTGCGTGATCGGTTACACGCTCGATACCCGGCGGGGGGTGTTGGTCGAGACCAGTCGAGTGGCGGCCCGGCCGGGCGCCGGCCCGCGCCACATCGACTTTCATCCGCGCAAACCGCTCGCCTACGTGATCAACGAACTCGATTCGACCATCACGACCTATCGCCAGGACAAGACCAGCGGCGCGCTGACGCCGCTGCAGACCGTTCCGTCGACGCCGTCGGACTTCACGGGCTACAGCACCGGCGCGGAGATCTGGGTCGATGGCGGCGGAAGCAACGTCTACGTCTCGAATCGCGGCCACGACAGTATTGGCGTATTCGGCATCGATCCCGCAAAGGGAACGCTGACACCGCGGCAATGGGTACCGACCCGGGGAAGCGTACCGCGCTTCTTCGCCTTCGATCCGGCCGAGCGCTTCCTCTATGTCGCCAACCAGGGCGGCGATTCGATCATCGCCTACAAGGTCGGCCGCAGGGGGCTATTGGCCCCCACCAGGCTGCGGACCAAGGTCGGCAGCCCGGCCTGTATCGTCTTCTCGCGCTGAGGTCAGCCTTCCTCCTGGAAGGCTTCCTC
>CAZPOS010000222.1:0-9196 GCA_964588065.1 uncultured Reyranella sp. | reverse complement strand
GCGGCAGGTGGAAGGTGATGGGCAGCAGCATGGCGATGGTCGCCACGGGGCCGATGCCGGGAAGAACGCCGATCAGCGTGCCGAGCACACAGCCCAGCAGCGCATAGGTCAGGTTCTGGAAGGTGAAGGCGACGCTGAAGCCCAGTGCGAGATTGTCGAGCAGATCCATCTCACCACACTCCGCGCAGGATGTAGATATTCATGCCCAACCCGACCTTGAAGACGAGGGTGCAGAGCACGGAGAGCGCCAGGATGAGGCCGATCACTTCGGTCGTCTTGAATTCCTCACCGGCCAGCGATGCGATCGTGACCAGAACGATCAGAGCCGGGATGAGGCCTGCCCGCTCGAACAGGAGCCCGAAGCAGACGATGCCGATGGTCACCAGGGTGATCGGCTTCCACTTCGGCCGTTCGACCGGCTCGCTGCCATTCACCACCGCGAGGATGCAAACCAGCATCCCCAGCCCCACCAGGATGAACGAGAGCATCCGCGGCACGTAGCCCGGTCCCATGCGAACGGGCGTCCCGACTGCCAGTTTTTGCCCGACGTAAAGCGCCAGCAGCCCGAAGCCGATGAACATCAGCCCGGACAAAAAGTCCTTGCTCAGGAATCGATTCAACGATGCCTCCCCAGAAACGCGTAGCCTTCAATGTGTTGTTGGGTCCGAACCCCGGGACCGCCAACAGCTAAACACAATTCGGCCGCTTTGCCCAAGTGCCAAGTGCAATACAAGTGCTAAGTGCACTATCTGAGCAGCAGACGGACTGCGATTATGGCGAGGCAAAAGGCGAACAAGCGCCGCAGGAGGGCGACGGGAACCTTCGCGGACCATCGGGCGGCGACCGGCGCGACAAAGAGCGCAGGCAGCGACAGCGTCGCAACGCAAAACAGGGCGACATCGCCTAGCGCATCGGCAGGCCGCCCTGGTGCATTGCGGTCCATCTGAAGGAATACGAGGGTGGCTGGGACCGCGATGATCAGATTGAACAGCGCGCCGGCGCCGATCGCGCGCTTGATCGAGAAAGAGAACAACGTCAGCACGGGCGTGCTCAACGTGCCGCCTCCGACTCCGACCGCGGCCGCAAGCCCGCCCACGACCGCGGGCGACACCTGCGAGAGCAGGCCTCTCGGCTCGGTCTGCCCAATAATGAGGCGATCACCCACCGCCATCTTCAGCGCGAGTGCAGCCGCGACGACGGCGAACAGTGTCGTCAGCACCCTGGTCGGGGCAAACGGGCTCACGGCCAATCCCACGATGGCACCCGCCATCAACGCCGGCAGCCAGGCCCGGACGAGTTCACGGTCGATCGTCCCGGCGCGCCAGTGGGCGGCCGCGGCCGTGATCGACGCAATGAGGATGCTCGCCTGGGCCGTGCCGACGGCGAGCGGCACGGCCTGCGTTTCGGCAATGCCCTGAAACTCGAATATTTCCAGGAGGATGGGGACGGCGACGACGCCGCCTCCGACGCCCAGAAGGCCAGCCAGAAGTCCGATCAGAAGACCGGTTGCCACCAGCGCCACCCAGGCGGCCGGCGGATAGGCAGCAAGCAGCGATTCCACGCGTCAATGTCCCCGTTGGTCGATATTGCATGCGTGCCGGGGGACGAGCAAACTCCCGGCCAATGTGAACGGTCGTTCAGGAGGTTTTCGGGTGTCACGGCGAGGGGACGACTATATCGGCACGATGGCGGTGCAGGAGAAGCATCGGTTCGACGAGCAGTCGCTCGGCCGTTTCATGTCCGCCCAAGTGGACGGATTCACACCTCCGGTGCGGGTCGAGCAATTCAAGGGCGGACAGTCCAACCCGACCTACCGCCTGACGGACGGCGCCGGCCGCCGCTACGTCCTGCGCCGCAAGCCGCCCGGCAAATTGCTGCCGTCCGCTCACGCGGTCGACCGGGAATTTCGCGTGATCTCGGCCCTCAATCGCACCGACGTGCCGACTCCGCGGGCCTACGCGCTGAGCGAGGACGAAAGCGTCGTGGGCACACCTTTCTACATAATGGAGTACTGCGACGGACGGGTCCTGTGGGATCCGCTGTTGCCGGACGTGCCGAAGGAGGGGCGGCGGGACATCTACCGGGCCAAGTTCGAGGCTCTCGCCCGGCTTCATCGGGTCGACTACGCCGCCCTCGGACTCGCCGATTTCGGTCGTCCCGGCAGCTACGTCGCGCGTCAGATCTCGCGCTGGGGCAAGCAGTACAAGGCGTCGGAGACCGAGAAGATCGAGTCGATGGACCGTCTGTTCGACTGGCTGCCGGCCAACCTGCCGGCGAACGACGAGACGGTGCTGGTGCACGGCGACTACCGCCTCGACAACATGATCTTCCACGCGACCGAATCCAGGGTACTGGGCATCATCGACTGGGAGATCTCGACGCTCGGCGACCCGCTGGCCGAGCTGGCCTATCTCTGCATGCTGTGGCGGACCCCGAAGGACTGGGGCGGCCTGCTGGGTCACGATCTCGACGCGCACGGCCTGCCGACCGAGGCCGAGATGGTGGATTACTACAGCACCCTGTCGCAGCGCGCTGTCCCCGAGACCGCGCTCTGGGAGTTCTACATGGCCTACAATCTCTTCCGGGTGTCCTGTATCCGCCAGGGCGTCTACGCCCGGTCGCTCGACGGCACCGCGGCCAATGTGCGGGCGGCCGAGTCCGGCAAACTGGTGAAGCCCGCCGCCGACCTCGCCTGGCAGATCGTCCGCAACATGTCCGGAGGCTCTCGATGAGCAAGCGCAAGACGGCCGTCGAGGACGACTCGACGGCAGTGGCCGTTGCGGAGCGCGAGGCGCGTCCGCCGGTCGAGGCGATCCGGGCAGCCGCCTTCGCCCAGTTCGCCGAACGCGGCTATCCGGTCGTCACGGTGCGCGACATCATGAAGGCCTGTGGCCTGACACAGGGTGCGCTCTACAACCACTTCAAATCCAAGGACGAGCTGCTGCACGACATCATCGCCTCGACGCAGGGCGAGCTGGAGCGGCAGTGCCAGCAGGCGGTTGCTGGCGCGGGCGGCGATCCGCGCGCCGAACTCGCAGCCTTCGTGCGGGTCTATGTCATCCGGCATTGCCGGCTGCGCATCGAGGCGCTGGTCGCCAATCGCGAAATCGGCTGGCTGGATTCGGCGCGGGTGGCCGACATCCGCCGCAGCCGGCGCGCGATCCGCGACATCGTCGTGACGATCCTGAGGCATGGTGTCGAAAAGGGCGTCTTCGATCCGCCGCGCATCGACGGAAAGCACGATCTCAAGGCGATGGCCATGGCGCTGCTCGACCAGTGCACCCACGTCTCGATGTGGTACGGCCCGGGCGGCGATCTCACCGAGGAGCAGATGGCGAAGCTATACACCGACATGGCTTTGCGCATGGTCGGCGCCGCGCCTCAGCCCGCCTCGGGATAACGGGAGCAACCGAGCATGTTGATTCGCGTCGTGGCCTTGGTGGCGTTGCTGGCCGCGCTGATCGGCTGCACGCCCGATTCGGACGCGGCACCGCCGTCGGGTCGCGCCACGGCGATCACGCCCGTGGCCGGCGAGGTGCCCGCAGGTCGCTGGCATGCCGTGCTGATCGCCGGCGACAATGACAGCCCATCGTTCGACAACGGCATCGACGCCTTGCGCGACAAGCTCGCGGCGCGCGGCGTCCGGGATATCCGCCTGCTGACCTCCGATCCCGCGCGCAACCCATCGGCCGAGGTCGCGAATGCCGCCAACGTCTCCAGTGCCCTGCGCAACGCCGGAGGCGCAGGAGCATGCCTCGCCTTCATCACCAGTCACGGCACCGAGGCGGGTACCGTGCTGCGCCAGGCCGATGGCGTCGTCGCGCCGAGCGCGCTGGACAATGCCCTGGATGCGGGCTGCGGGACGTTGCCGACGGTCGTGATCGTTTCCGCCTGTCACAGTGGCGTCTTCCTGACATCGGGCATGCGCCGGCCCAATCGGGTGGTACTGACGGCCGCGGCGGCCGATCGCGTGAGCTTCGGCTGCGGCGCGGGCGACCGGTTCACCTATTACGACCAGTGCCTTCTGCAGCAGTTCGACGGTGCCGCCACATGGAGGCAGCTCGCCGATGCGACGCGGAGCTGCGTGGAGCGCCTCGAAAAGAGCATGGGCATCGGCCCGCCGTCGCAGCCACAAATCTTCGTCGGATCCGCGGTCGCGAACCTCAGGCTGCCGGGGCGTTAGATCCGCGCCAGCGCCAGTTCGCGCAGTCGGGCCCGCTGGATCTTGAAGCCGTTTGGCGAGGGCGTCTTGGGGAAGTCGTCGATCGCCAGGACGCGCATCGGCACCTTGTAGTTGGCCAGGCCCTGCCGGCAGTGCGCGATGGCCGCGGCCTCGTCGAACGATGCGCTGGCCGCGACGATCACGAAGGCGACCGCGCGCACGCCGTCGGGGCGCGGTACGGCGATCGCCTGGCAGGCGGCAATGGCTGGCAGCTTCTGCAGGTGGGTCTCGATTTCGAGCGGATTCACGAGGAAGCCCGAGAGGCGCAACACGTCGCCCATGCGGCTCAGGAAGGTGAACCCTCCGTGTCCGTCGAGTTCGGCGAGGTCACCGGTTTTGACGTAGCCATCGGCTGTCACCGTCTCCGCAGTAGCCTTCTCGTCGCCGTAATAGCCGACCATCAGCGACGGGCCGGCACATTCGAGCGCGCCCGGCTGGCCGGCGCCCAGCAGCTCGCCGGTCTCCGGGTCGCGCACGCGCACATGGGCGAGCGGCGAGGTGGGAACGCCGCCACCCTTCTTGCGGCGTGCCACCTCCGAGTCGATCGGCTGGACGGAATACAGTGCCTGCACCTCGCTCATGCCATAGAGACCGCAGAGCCGCAGTCCCCGCCGTTCGGCGGTTTCCGCGAGATCGTCCAGCGACGCGTTGAAGGCGGCATAGCCCGCCCATTTCACCGAGGGAAAAGGCTGGTCGCCCGGCACCGCGTCCAGCAAGCGTGCGAACATGTCGTCGCTGCCGAACAAGGTCGTCGGTCTGTGTCGCTCGATCAGGCGGGCGATCTCGTCGATCTCGGAGGAGTCGACCAGCACGCAGGGCCGGCCGGCCGCCAGCGTCGCCAGGGTCTGGTCGAAACCGTAGACACCGCAGAGCGGCAGGATCGACAGCGACAGCGTGTCGGGCGCGGTGAGCCCGAAAGCGCGCGCGACTTGCTGGGCGTGGCCGGCGATGGCGCCCTGGCGGTGCAGCACGAACTTGGGCGCGCTCGTCGTGCCCGACGTCGTGAAAATGTTGCAGGGAGCGCTCGCCTTCGCATTGTTCAGGCCGAGCCGGGGGCGCGACAGCAGCCGCTCGAAGGGCACGCGCCGCAGCCGCTCGATGGCCGGCGGGATGGACGCGGGCTCGTCGCCCACCGTGACGATGGCGGCGAGCCGGTCGAGAGCAGCCGGTTCGACGTCGGCCAGGATCGAGAGGAAGTCGATCCGACGGAAGCCCGGCGCGCAAGCAAGCACCTTCGCGCCGGAGCGGCCGACGATGTCGGTGACTTCGACCGCGCGATAGCGCGTGTTCACCGCGACGGCGATGGCGCCGAGACGGACGCAGGCGAGGTAGAGGATCGCATAGGCGGGCACGTTGGGCAGCCACAGCGCCACGCGATCGCTTGGACCGATGCCGAGGTCGGCAAGACCCTGTGCCGCGCGTCGCGCGCTCTCGGTGAGCTCGAGGAAGGACATCGTGCGATCGCCGTGCAGCAAGGCCGGCGCGTCGGGGGTCTGCTCTGCGATGTTGGCGACGAGCGTCCAGACATCGGGGGCGGGTTGGGCGAGAGGCATGCGCGCGGAGACTACCCGAAGACCGTTTCATCACAAGCGGGTCACCTTGACCCGGCACGCCGCTTGCCTAACGCTCGCCATTGGGGATGGGGAGTCGTGATGTTCCGTCGAAGCCTTCTTGCCGCGCCGTTGGTTCTGGCTGCCGCGTCGGCGCGCGCCCAGCAATGGGTGCCTAAGCAGCCGATCAAGATTCTCGTCGGCTACGCGCCCGGCGGCACCGCCGACATGGCCGCCCGCATTGCGGCCGAGACCATCCAGCGCCAGCACGGCTACACGGTCATCGTCGACAACAAGACCGGTGCCGGCGGCTTCATCGCGCTGAAGGCCGTGGCCCAGGCGCCGGCCGATGGCTACACGGTGGGCATCGGCATCATGGGGCAGCTCGCGGTCGGCCCCGTCGTGCCGGGCTCTCAGATTCCGCTCGATCTCGACAAGGAGCTGACGCCGATCTGCAATCTCGTTGGCGTGCCGATGGCCCTGATCGTGCGTGTCGATGCTCCTTTCAAGACCATCCCGGAGTTCGTTGCCTACGCGAAGGCCAATCCCGGCAAGGTGAGCTATGCCTCGACCGGTCTCGGCTCCACCAATCAGCTCGGCGCGGAGTTCCTCGCGGCCGAAGCGGGCGGCCTGAAGCTTATCCACGTTCCGTATCGCGGCGGGGCGCCCGCCATTGCCGACGTGGCGGCTGGAAACGTGGACGTTTTCTTCGGCAATGTGTCGGAACTGATCGGCCAGGCCCGCGGCGGCAAGGTGCGGGTGCTCGCGCTCGCGGCGACGAAGCCGACGCCGCTTGCGCCCGAACTGCCGCTGCTCACCAAGGACATTCCGGCCCTCGACATCAACAACTGGTTTGGCCTGATGGGGCCGGCGGCCCTGCCGGCCGACATCAAGGCGGCGCTCGCCAAGCTGTTCATCGACGCGATCTCGGACCCCAAGAATACCGAAACGCTGGCGAAGCAGGGGCTTGAGCCGATCGGTCAGGGACCCGAAGCTTTCACCGCGTATATCGCCAAAGACCGCGAGCGTTGGGCGAGGGTCGCCAAGCAGGGCAATGTAAGAGCCGAATAGCAAAGGAAGAGTAATGAGTGCGCCGCTTTCCCTCGGGATCGACATCGGGGGAACTTTCACCGACCTCGTCATTCATGATCCGCGCACCGGGCGCGCCGTCATCTGGAAGGAAAGCACGACACCGGACGATCCCGCCCGAGGGGCGCTCGAAGGCACGCGGCGTGTGCTGGAGAAGGCGGGCGCGCGGCCGCAGGAGATCGGCCGTGTTGTTCACGCCACCACGCTGTTCACCAACGCGCTGATCGAGCGCAAGGGGGCGAAGACAGGCCTGCTCACGACGGCGGGCTTCGGCGACGTGCTCGAGATCGCGCGCGAGCGCAAGTACGAGCTCTACGACCTCTTCATCGAGATGCCGAAGCCCCTGGTGCCGCGGCCGTGGCGGCGCGAAGCGAAGGAACGACTGGCACCGGACGGCACGATCGAGATCGCACTCGATGTCGAGGCGGCGCTGGCCGAGGTTGCGGGCCTCGTCGAGCAAGGGGTGGAGAGCCTCGCCATCTGCTTCCTGCACTCCTACGCGAACCCTGCGCACGAACGGAAGATCGGCGCCGCGGTGGCCGAGCGCTTCCAGAACCTCTCCGTTTCGCTGTCGTCCGACATCGCGCCTGAGATCCGCGAGTATCTGCGGGCCAGCACGACGGTGGCCAACGCCTATGTGCGGCCGCTGGCCGAGATCTATCTGGAGCGGCTGGAGCAGGCCCTGCGCGACGAAGGCATTCCGGGCGGGCTGTTCCTCATGCTGTCCAATGGCGGCCTCACCCATGTCAGCGAAGCCAAGCGGGCGCCGGTCCAGCTGCTGGAGAGTGGCCCCGCAGCCGGCGCGCTGGCCGGCGCCTGGTTTGGCCGCAATGCCGGGCTGGAGCGCGTGCTGGCCTTCGACATGGGCGGCACGACCGCCAAGCTCGCATTGGTCGACGACGGCGAGCCGCTGGTCGCCTGGGGCTTCGAAGCGGCGCGCGAGAAGCGCTTCCTGCGCGGCTCGGGCCTGCCGATGCAGATCGCCACGGTGGAGCTGATCGAGATCGGCGCCGGCGGCGGCTCGATCGCGCACAGGAGCGATCTCGGCACGCTGAACGTCGGGCCCGAGAGCAGCGGCGCTCAGCCGGGACCGGCCTGCTATGGCCGCGGCGGTACCGAGGCGACGGTGACCGACGCCGACCTGACCCTGGGCTATCTCAATGCAGACTTCTTCCTGGGCGGCGCGATGAAGATCGACGTGGCGGCCACGAGCGCGGCCTTCGGCAAGCTGGCCGGCGCCTTGGGCGTCGAGCCGGGCCGCGCGGCCTTCGGCGTGCACGATGTGGTGAACGAGAACATGGCCGGTGCGGCGCGCGTGGCCATCGCCGAGCGCGGGCGTGTGCCTTCCGAGTATGCGCTGCTCGCGACAGGCGGAGCGGGGCCGGTCCATGCCTGGCACGTCGCCCGCAAGCTCGGTGTCGATCGCGTGGTCTGTCCGCCGGGCGCGGGGGCGGGCAGCACCATCGGCATGCTGATGGCGCCGGCGCGCGTCGACCGGGTGGCGAGCTTCACGACCGCGCTGGCGGGTGCCGATCTCGCCGCCGCAAATCGCATCTTCGCGGAACTCGAAAAGGAATCGCTGGAGGTGCTGCGCCTCACCGGCGCCGACGTCGGCAATCGCACCGCCCGCCGCCTCGCCGACATGCGCTATATCGGGCAGGGCAGCGAGATCACCGTCGTCCTGCCGGAGGTATTGGGCGAAGCGGAGGTGAAGACCGCCTTCGAGGCGGCGTACAAGGCGCTGTTCGCCCGTACGCCGCCCGGCGCGGCCATCCAGTTCGTGGCCCTGCGGCTCTCCGTCAGCGCGCCGATGCCCGGCACCGGCAGCAAGCTTGAACTCCCGCGGCACGCCTCGGCGACCGCGCTCAAGGGCACAAGACCCGTATTCTTTCCCGATGAGGGCAAGACGCTCCCGACGCGGGTCTGGGACCGCTACGCGCTCGAACCCGGCGTCAGCATCGAAGGCCCGGCGGTCTTCGAGGAGAACGAAAGTACCTTCATCGTGGGCCCCAACTCGACGGCCCGGCTGCTGGCCGACGGCTCCATCCTGGCGGAGGCGAACTGATGTCACGCACCTTCGATGCCATCGAACTGGAATTGCTCTGGCGGCGCCTGATCTCGCTGGTCGACGAGGCCGCAGCCGCCAT
The DNA here is from genome assembly GCA_964588065.1 of uncultured Reyranella sp. GTDB lineage: Bacteria > Pseudomonadota > Alphaproteobacteria > Reyranellales > Reyranellaceae > Reyranella. The sequence continues at coordinate 188 of CAZPOS010000222.1, read as the reverse complement.
GGTGCGCACCTCGTTCTCGACGCTGGTGCGCGAGAGCTACGACTTCTCCTGCGTCGTCACCGACGCGACGGGTCAGTCGCTGGTGCAGGCGAGCGAGAGCATCCCGAGCTTCATCGGCACCCTGCCCGAGACCGTGAAGCATTTCCTGCGTCACTATCCGGAGGACCAACTTTCTCCGGGCGACGTCC
>CAZPOS010000221.1:237-9203 GCA_964588065.1 uncultured Reyranella sp. | reverse complement strand
GCCATCCCGATGCTGGCCGGCCAGCGCACCTACGAGGTCGTGTTCGAGGATTGCCGCGTGCCCGAGACGCAGGTGCTGGGCCGCATCGGCGCGGGCTTCGCGCCCATGCAGATGCGCCTCACGATCCGCCGCCTGCAGATGGGTTCGTGGTGTGTCGGCATGGCGCAGCGCGCGCTCGACATGCTGGTCGAACATGCCAACCAGCGCGTGACGTTCGGTGAGAAGCTCGCCGACCGCCAGGCCATCCAGTGGTGGGTGGCCGACGCCGCGATGAAGCTGCATGCCTGCCGCCTCATGGTGATGGACGCGGCGGTGAAGCAGGACGAGGGCCGCGACGTGCGCATGGAGGCCTCGATGATCAAGGTCTACGCGACCGAGATGGCGAGCGAGGTGATCGATCACGCCCAGCAGGCGTTCGGCGCCATGGGCGTGACGCAGGAGCTGCCGCTGTCGATGATGGCGCAGAAGGTGCGGACCATGCGCGTTTACGAGGGGCCCTCGGAAGTGCACCGCATGGTGATCGCCCGCCGCATCTTCGGCGGTCGTTGACAGAACGCGGCAGGCAGGCGGATCATTTCCGCCTGCCACCGGATCCAGGGAGCCGCCGCATGACCTACACACTCGATGCGTTCGTGAAGGAGGCGCAGGCCGCGCTCAGGACGCATGAGGGACCCGCCGGCCGCGAGCAGGTTCGCGTGCTGCTGGAGAAGCTGCTGGCCAACCCGGCCTTCGTCGACGAAGCCGTCGGTCCTGCGGCGCCGCTCGGCACCCGCAAGCTGCACGAGGACAAGGAACTGGGCTTCGTGGTGCTGGCGCATTGCAATCCCAAGCCGCACAAGAGCCCGCCGCACGATCACGGTGCCTCCTGGGCGGTCTACGGCCAGGCGGTGCTGTACACCGATATGAGCGAGTACAAACGCATCGACGGTGGTACGGACGCGGGCGACGCCAGGCTCGAGAAGCTGAAGACCTATCGGCTCGAGCCGGGCCACGCGGGCGTCTACGACGTCGGCGCGATCCACGCCATCGACTATCCCGACGGCAGCCGCTTCGTGCGCGTCACCGGCCGCGACCTCGACTATGTGCGCCGTCTCAAGTTCGACATGGCGGCCGGCAAGGCCATCACGATCGAGAGCGCAACGGCCGGCGCCACCTAGCTGTCGGCGCGTCCGCGCTTGCGCGGACGGTTCGCCTCGCCCCAGGCCTCCATCGCATCGAGGAGGGGGCCGAGGCTCCAGCCCTTCTTCGTGAACGAATACTCGACGTGAGGCGGGACGGTGTCGTGCACCTTGCGTGCCACGATGCCGTCCTCTTCCAGCGCGCGCAACTGCAGGGTCAGCATGCGCTGCGTGATGCCAGGTACCAGGCGGCGCAGCTCGTTGAAGCGACGGGGCCCGTCCTTCAGGTGGTACAGGATCGTCGATTTCCAGCGTCCGCCGATCACCTCGACCGTCGCCGTCACCGGGCACCAGGGCGCCTTCGTCTCGGCCATCGCGAATGTCTCCAAACCCATGTCTGATACCTAGTATAAAAAATGTGCGTACTTATGGAAAGTGTACCGGGATGCTAGGGCGGCCTCACAACCTTGGAGGTCGCAATGTTCGTCATCATGGGAGCCACCGGTCAGGTCGGCGGTGCCGCGCTCGAGGCCCTGAAGCCACGCGGCATCGCCTTGCGCGCGATCGCTCGAGATCCGGCGCGCGCGCAGGGGCTCGGCGTGGAGATCGTCCGCGGCGACGCGTCGGAGACGGAGAGCCTCGGCGCGGCTTTCTCGGGCGCGCAGGCCGCCTTCGTGATGCTGGTTCCGCCCTATCAGGCACAGGACGTGGTGGCCGACTCGCGTGTCCTGGCGCAGTCGATCGCCGATGCCGTGCGCACGGCACGGGTACCGCATGTCGTGGCGCTGTCATCGGTCGGCGCCCATCTCAGCGAGGGCAACGGCATCGTGCAGGTTCTGCACGATTTCGAAGCGGCCCTTGCGGACGCCGCACCCTCGCTCGTGTTTCTGCGACCGGGCGAGTTCCTCGAGAACTGGCGGGGCGTGCTGCCGGTGGCGCGCGACGCGGGCGTGCTGCCCTCGGGCAAGGCCGCGCTCGACGAACGTCACGAGGCGGTGTCGGCGCTGGATGTCGGCCGCGTCGCGGCGGACCTGCTGCTCGATCCGCGACCGGGGACGCGCGTCGTCGATCTCGCGGGCCCGGAGCCTTATTCGGCGCTCGATGCGGCGGCGGTCCTGTCGCGTCTGCTGGGCAAGCCGGTGACCGCGGTGCCGTCGTCGCGCCAGCAGTCGGTCGCAGCGCTGGTCGCGGCGGGCCTCGGCGCCGACTATGCGGAAAAGCTCGCGGATCTCGACGAGGCGATCAATGCCGGACGTCTCGATTTCCCGCCGAGCGGCGACCTCCGCCGGGGCACGCTTACGCTCGACGCCGTGCTGACGCGCCTCGTGAGCGGCGGCTGATAGCCGACCCGGTGTGCCGGTGGACGGCCGCCGCCGCTCGCTGTTGCGTCAGGCGAGTCGCGCGGCGGCGGTTTGGTTCGCCTCCTCGCGCTTCTGGAGCATCGCGTGAATGCGTTCCTTCAGACGCTGGACGCGCTCCGGGCCGGCCTTCTCCGGGCTGCCCGAATCGAAAGGCGGCTTGGGGTCGTATTCCAAGGTGAGCTGGATCGACTTCGCCACTTCCTCGCCGGCCAGTTCGGCCACCAGGGTGAGCCCGAAATCGATGCCGGCCGTGACGCCACCGCCCGAGATGCGATTGCGGTCGCGCACGACGCGCTCGGCGACGGGGATCGCGCCGAAGGCGGGCAGGAACTCGCGCGAAGTCCAGTGGCAGGCCGACTTGTAGCCCTTGAGCAGGCCCGCGGCGCCGAGCACCAGCGAGCCGGTGCAGACCGAGGTGACGTAGCGTGCTGCCTCGGCCTGCTTGCGCAGGAAGGCGAGCGTCTCCTCGTCGGTCATCAGCGCGACCTGGCCGCCGCCGCCCGGCACGCAGATGACGTCGAGCTGCGGGCAGTCGGCGAAGGTGGTCGTCGGCACGATCGAAAAGCCTGAGTCGGTCCGCACGGGATCGAGCGTCTTCCAGATCATGTGGAGCTTTGCGTTGGGCACGCGGCACAGGACCTGGGCGGGGCCGGTAGCGTCGAGCTGGGTGACGTCGGGAAACAGCAGGATGCCGATATGGACCGTGTCTGCCATGTGAATCTCCTTTGCTGGACCTGACAGTAGGCGAGTCGACGTCTGGCAGGAATGTCAAACTTGCGCTAATTTCTGCCAATGCCCAAGCCACACCGCATCGCCCTCCTGGCCTATGAAGGCTGCCAGCTCCTCGATGTCACCGGCCCCGCCGCCGTGTTCGGCGCGGCCAACGAGGGTCGCGAACGCCCCGTCTATGAGGTCGACATCGTCTCGCCCGACGGCGGCCCGGTCGTGTCGAACTGCGGTGTCGCGCTGGTGAGCCGCCGCGTCGGCGGGCGCTACGACACACTGCTGGTCGCGGGCGGCTCGCGCGGTCTCAAGGCCGTGATGGCGCGCGACGACGTGCGGCGCTGGCTGCAGAGGGTGGCGCCCCGCGCGCGGCGGTTCGGGTCGGTGTGCACCGGGGCCTTCGTGCTGGCCGCGGCCGGCCTGCTCGACGGCAAGCGGGTGGCCACGCACTGGGCGAGCTGCCAGCGACTGGCCGAGAAATTTCCTGCGCTGACCGTGGATGCCGACGCGCTGTACGTCGTCGATGGCAAGGTCTGGACGTCGGCGGGCGTGACGACCGGCATCGACATGGCGCTGGCCCTGGTCGAAGCCGATCTCGGCGCGGCGACGGCCAACCTGATCGCGCGGCACTTCGTGCTCTATGCCCGGCGGCCGGGCTACCAGTCGCAGTTCAGTCCGCTGTTACAGGTGCAGACCGAGGCCGATGCGCCGTTCGCCCGCCTGATCGAGTGGATGCAGGCCCATCTCGACGGACCGCTCGACGTGCCGGCGCTGGCGTCCCGCGCCGGCCTCTCCGAGCGCAGCTTCCATCGCAAGTTCGTCGAGGCGACCGGCTGGACGCCGGCACACTTCGTCGAGGGGCTGCGGCTCGACGCGGCGCGCACGCTCCTGGCCAAGGGGCTGCCGCTGAAGGCGATCGCCGGCCGGGTCGGCCTGCGCTCCTCGGCCCGACTCGGCCAAGCCTTCGAGCGCCGCTTCGGCATGACCCCGTCGCTGTTCCGCGAGATGCACGCAGCGTCCTAGCTTGTCCGAACCTCCGCGGTGGTGTCTGTTGTCGATGGTGGTGCGTTCTTAACAAACGGAAACAACTCGGTCCGTGACCCGGTCGCGCGGTATGGAGGAAAACGGCGAGATGTCCCGAGTTTCCGAAATCACTTCGATCCATCATCCCGTGCCCATCGACGCGAAGCCCTGCATCCTGCTTGTGGAGGACGATGCGGAGATTTCCCGCCTGCTGGTGGAGGTACTCTCCGAGAACGGATTCAAGGTGCTGTCCGTGGCGTCGGCCACCGCGATGGAAGCGTCGATGGCCGCCACGCCTGTCGACCTCGTCGTGCTCGACATCATGCTGCCGGGCGAGGATGGGCTCAGCATCTGCCGACGGTTGCGGGCAGCATCGTCCCTTCCGATCATCATGCTGACGGCCCGGGGTACCGATGTCGATCGCATCGTTGGCCTCGAAATCGGCGCCGACGACTACGTCACCAAGCCGTTCAATTCGCGAGAGCTGGTCGCCCGCATCCGCGCCCTCCTGCGACGCGTCAAAGGGGAACGTGACGGAGCGCATCCGCGCGCCCGACCGCTGGTCTTCTGTGGATGGCGCATCGATCTGGCGACACGTCAGCTGCGCAATCCCGACGACGTTCAGGTCGCCATGACGACCGTCGAGTTCGACCTGCTGGCCGCCCTTTGCCAGAACCCAGGCCGCATCCTGTCGCGCGACCAGCTCATCGAATTGACGCATGGCCGCCTGGCGGGGCCGCTCGAGCGCAGCATCGATGTTCACATCAGCCGCATTCGCCAGAAGATCGAGCCGGACCCGCGCGATCCGACCCTCATCAAGACGGTGCGGCTCGGCGGCTATATCTTCACGCCACCGGTCAGTGAAGCCTGACAGGCGAAGCTGATGCGGATCCTTGATCGCCTTGTCCCGCGCAGCATCACCGGACAGATCACCGGCATCGTCGCAATCTCCACGATCCTGGCGATCGTCATCGTGATGACCGTCATCGTTCTCTTCGTCGAGGAGAATCCCCGGTACAGCGCGCCGGGCTTGGTGACCCAGATTGGCACCATCACCCGGCTAGGCCAGGCATTGAAGAGCGACGACGAGATCGCGGCGCTCCTCGCCGCAGCCCGTGAGACCGGCATCAATGTCAGGCGCATGCCGCTGAGCGACCTGCGAATCTCCCCGCAACCCTGCTGCCTGTCCGCTCCCGTCAGACTTCTGGTACGCAGGCTGCATCTAGGGTGGAATGTCGAGGCTCTGCACGTCGTTCCTTCTCCCGACAAGGATCCTGACGAACTCGCCGTCAGACTCAACGAGCGTGACGCGCTGCTGTTCGAAGTAGTGGTCGGCTTGAACTTCTGGACCATCGTCCTGGCGCCTTCCGCCCTGATGGTGATCATCGTGCTGCTCTTCGTGGCGCTTCTGTCGATCTACGCCGTGCGCTGGATCATTTCGCCGCTGTCCGCCGTGGCGGCAGCCGCTCAATCTTTCGGACGATCCCCTGAAGACGACCGGGTCGTGCGGCGCCACGGCCCGCGGGAAATCGTGCAGGTCGCAGACGCGCTCAATGACATGCGCACGCGCATCCGCGCCCTGCTCGACGACCGTATGCGCATGTTGGTCGCCATCAGCCATGACCTGCGCACGCCGCTGACGCGGCTCAGGCTGCGCGCGGAAAGGCTCACCGACCCGGTGCAGCGCGAGGGGCAGCTGCACGAGATCACGCGCATCACGCACATGCTCGACGAGACGCTCAACTACCTGCGCCGCGACGTTCGCTCCGAAGAGCTTTCACGAATCGATCTGCCGAGCCTGCTGCAGACAGTTTGCGTCGAGTTCGCCGATGTCGGCCATGCCGTTGCCTATGACGGTCCGCCACGCCTGACCTGGCGGTGCCGGCCGAATGTGCTGGCGCGCGCGATCACCAACATCGTGGACAATGCGACCAAGCACGGCGCCTTCGTCACGGTGTCGCTTCGTCTCCGGGACGGGCACGACGTCGAGATCGATGTCGGCGACGACGGGCCGGGCATTTCGCCGGAACTGCGCGAGAAGGTGTTCGACCCGTTCTTCAAGGGCGATGCCGCCCGCGGCCTCGTCGCGCGCAGCGGGTTTGGTCTCGGTCTTTCCATTGCGCGCGATGTCGTCAAGGGCCACGGCGGAGACATAGAACTTCTTGACCGCGTGCCGCGCGGCCTGATCGTCCGTATGACGCTGCCCGGCGAGCCGATGATCGGCAACGGAAACATCTCTTAACATCACTTAAAGCAGCGCGATGCCGCCAGCTCCTATGGTCGAGGTCACCTCACCGAACCAGGCAGGTTTGCTCGATGCGTACCCTTTCACCGGCCCTCGTGCGCCGACGTTCGCCTCCGTTTCTCGTACTCGGCTTCATTGTCGCTTCTCTGCTGGTGTCGCCCGCCGCCCACGGACAGCCGGCCAACGATCCGTTCGCCGCCAACGGCAAATTGAGCGCCTGGTCCGTGACCCTTGGCGCGGGGGGAATGGTCCGACCGACTTTCGAGGGCAGCGACCGCTACTTCGTCTCGCCCCTGCCGCTTGTGAGCGTCATCTACAACGACATGATCTCGCTCGATACGTCGGGTCTGAACGCCTACTGGCGCAAGGATGGGCTGCAGATCGGCGGCGGCGTCACCTACAATCTGGGTCGCTTCCAGGGCAGCAACAGCGTCTTCACACAAGGCGACGAGCGGTTGAACGGGCTCGGCAACATCCCGGCCGCCGCTGGGCTGCGCGCCTTTGCGAACTACACGCTTGGACCCGTCGTGCTGGGAGCCACGCTCACCAAATACCTTGCCGAGGGCAACAACGGCCTGCTGATCGACGGCTTGGTCGAAATGCCGGTTCGGTTGGGGGATCGGACCACGCTCACCGGTCGGCTGTTCGCCACCTGGGCCGACCAGAGCTACATGCAGACCTGGTTCGGTGTGACCCCAGGGCAGTCGCTCACCTCGGGCTATGCAATTTACCAGGCCGAATCGGGCGTCAAGAATATCGGGCTGGGCATCAACCTGCGACATCGGCTCGGGACGAGCTGGATACTCTCAGCCGACGCCCGTCTGCTCCGGCTCACCGGGTCTGCCGACTACAGCCCGATGACGGTATCCGACGTGAACATGAACTTCCTCGCCATGGTCGGGTATCGCTTCTGAAGCACGGCGATTGCGGCATATAGGGCGATCAATGCCGTAGCCGCAGGCTGCTCAGGATCAGGGCGGTGAGGGCGAAGCCGGCGCCCAGCCAGAGTGCGGCCCGCGCCGCATCGGCGGCGCCGCCGCCGGAGAAGTCGAACAGGCCGAAGACCAGTGCCACCAGCGCCGCGCCCATGGTCTGGCCGAGCGTGCGGGCCGTTGCGATGATGCCGCCGGCGCTGCCGCTGCGGTCGCGCGGCACGGCGTTCATCATCAGCCTGTTGTTCGGGGCGGCGAAGATGCCGAAGCCCGCGCCGCACAGGACCAGCCGCCACATGATGTTGAAGGCGGAAGGGTCCGGCGGCAGCAATGCCGTCAGGATCATGCCCGCGGCCATGCTGGTGAGGCCGATCGTGCCCAGCGCGCCGGCATGATGCCGGTCGGCGAGGCGGCCGGCGATCGGCGCGACGCCGGCCAGCGCCAGCGGCCAGGCGGTCAGCAGCAGGCCGGTCGCGGTGGCGTCGCGCCCGAGCACGGTATGGAAGAAGAAGGGCAGACTGACGAAGGCCAGTCCCTGCGCCGTGAAGGTGCAGGTCGAGGCCGAGATCGAGAGCGAGAAGATCGGCCGGCTGAACATGTCGATCGGCATCATCGGGTCGGCGAGCCTGCGCTGGCGCCACACGAACAGGGTGCCGAGCACCGCCGCTCCCACGAGTTCGGCCACGATCACCGGCACGGGATGGCCATGGCCGACGCCGTCGATGCCGAAGATCAGCAGACCGAAGGTGCCGCCGGACAGGGCCGCCGAGGGCACGTCGAACGGCCGCTTGACGTGGGTCGTAACCGGCAGGAAGCGGTCGGCCAGGAAGAAGGACAGCACGCCCAGCGGGATATAGACGGCGAACAGGATCGGCCAGCTCGTGATGGCGAGCAGGGCGGCACCGAGGCTGGGGCCGGCGGCCAGCGAGGTCGCCACGACGGTCGTGTTGAAGCCGAGTCCACGACCGAGCGCGGCCCGCGGATAGATCGATCGCACCAGCGCCGGCTGGATGGCCATGATCGCGGCCGCTCCCAGCCCCTGGAGCGTGCGCGCGGCGACCAGCCAGGTGAGCGAGGGCGCGAGCACGCAGCCGATCGAGGCCAGCGAGAAGACGACGAGGCCCCAGCGATAGACGGTGCGATAGCCCACGATGTCGCCCAGTGCCGCAATCGGCAGCAGCATGATCATCAGGGCGATCTGGTAGGCATTGACGATCCAGATCGAGCTCTCCGCCGTGATCGCGAGGTCGTTCGCGATGTAGGGCAAAGCGAGATTGGTCATCGAGTTGCTGAGCACCGCCATCGACAGGCCGATGGTGATGGTCGCCACGGCGGCGAGCCGGCGGGGCCCCGACGGCATGCCGTCGGGGAGCGGACCGGCTGAAGCGGGCTCGGCCATGTGTTACTGCGGGACCGTCAGTTCGTCGCCGGCGATGGTCGTGCGCTGCATCAGGCGCTTGTGGTGGGTCGCATCGTAATGGGTTGCACGATGCAGGACGGCGCGATTGTCCCAGACGATCACGTCGCCCTCGCGCCAGGCATGGGACATCATGAACTCCGGCTG
>CAZPOS010000221.1:0-227 GCA_964588065.1 uncultured Reyranella sp. | reverse complement strand
CAGGATCGCCTTCGACATCGGCTCGGGCCAGTCGAGGATGCGGCCGGCATGGGCGCCGATGTAGAGCGCGCGGCGGCCGTTGATGGGATTGTCGCGGAACATGCGCTGCTTGACCGGCGGCAGCTCTGCCAGCGACTTGGCGCTCAGGATGCCCTTCTGGACGCGGTCGCGCGAGTGCGCCAGCGCATGTTCGGCGACCAGGGGATGGATCGTCGCCTGCAGGGCCG
>CAZPOS010000220.1:6337-9266 GCA_964588065.1 uncultured Reyranella sp. | reverse complement strand
GGTGGCGGCGGCTATGGCGGCGGCGGTCGTGAAGGCGGCGGCGGCGGTTACGGCGGCGGCGGTGGCGGCGGTGGTTACCGCGGCGCCGGCGACGGCGGCCCGATGCGGGATCGCCGGGCGGACTTCACCAGCGCGCCTCCTCCCCCGCCCGCCGAAGGCGGCGATTTCGGCAAGCCGGCACGTCGTTTCGGAGCTGGCCCGGACCGTCCGCGTCGCGATCGCGACTACGAACCGCGCAAGCGCGGCTTCGACGACGATCAGTAGGTCGTTCTGGCACCAGGCCGTCTGACGGCCGACCTGAACGCCGGAGGATTTCCTCCGGCGTTTTCGTTTGCGCCGACAGCTGCGGTGTTATGCTTCGCTTCTTCGACGGAGGTGGGCATGAGGCGACGGTCGGCGCTCGTAGGCTCCATGGCGGCGATGGCGGTCGCGACGACCGCCCGCGCCGAGACGCAAGTCGACCTTCAACTCGTGCTGGCCGTCGATGTTTCACGATCGATCGACGAGGTCGAGGCCGAACTGCAGCGGCGTGGCTACATCGAGGCCCTCACCAACGACCGGGTGGTCGACGCCATCCTCTCGGGCGAGAACCGGCGGATCGCGGTCTGCTACACCGAATGGGCAGGCGCCCATTTCCAGACCGTCGTGATCGACTGGACGGTGATCGACAGCCCGGCCGCCGCCCAGCGCTTCGCCGAGAAGCTTGCCGAGGCACCCCGCACCTCGCAAAGCTGGACCGCGGTCGGAGCGGCCCTCGCCCATGCGGGCCAGCGCTTCGAGAATTCGTCTTTTGCCGCCAAGCGGCGCGTCATCGACGTCTCGGGCGATGGCCGCACCAACGACGGACCGCCGGCCGAGATCGTGCGCGACAAGCTCGTATCGCAGGGCATCGTGATCAACGGTCTGCCGGTGATGATGAACCGCAGCAATTTCGGCCGCCCGCCCGACCTCACGCTCGACAAGTACTACGAGGAGAGCGTGATCGGAGGACCGGGCTCGTTCCTGATCGTGGCCGACAACTTCGACCAGTTCGGACGGGCCGTGCGTACCAAGCTGGTCCGCGAGATTTCCGGGGTCGACGTCAGCCCTCGTTCATCACCTGCCTGAGCCTCGCGAACGGGCTGCTGTCGCGGATGAGCTGGACCGGCATGCCGAGATGGCCGAACCGGTAGCGAAACCGATTGTCTTCCGGCAGGCGCCAGCGTTCCGCGAGCGCCAGGCCATCGCGATAAGGCACCCAGCGATCGGTTTCGCCCAGGGCCGAAACGATGCGCGAGGACGGCAGGGCCGGCGTGTCGGCGGGATCGATCATGCGCGAAAGCCGCGCCAGGCTCTCGCGTTCCCAACCCGCCTCGATCAGGGCGCGGTCGAGCCCCAGCATGCCGGCAAGCGCTCCCCCGAAGGTGACGTCTTCGACGCGGCCCGAATGGCTGATCAGGAGGGCTGCGTCCGGCCGCGCCTCGGGCGGCCACAGATGGCAATGGCTGGCCGCCAGCTGCGCCACGAAAGACGACATCGATATGCCCGCGAGCGCCACTTTGCCGGCGAACCGCGCGCGCGCCCACGCGATCAGGAGCGCCGACTCGAGCGCCTGTCCGGCGATGAGATCCATGGAGCTCGTCGGACTCGCCGCAAAGAACGGCTCGCCGCCATAGAAGCCCGGCATCGCCCGCAGGCCGTGATAGGGCGAGACCGGCTCGATGACCCTCCATCCCATGGCCGCGAGCTGCGGAGCGGTCCCCCTGTCCATCGACATCAACTCGGCCTCGACGCAGAGGCCGTTCCCGAAAATCAAAGTGTCGAAGGTCCCGCCGGCAGGTTCGACGACACGGGCATAGAGCGTTTCGCTGCCCGGGCGTCGTCGCAGCCGCGCCGACGGCGTGGGAGCCCGGAGCCAGTATTCGCGGAGACCGTCCTTCACGAAGTCACGCGATCTTTCGATGTTTTCGGGGAGGAGCGGCGCCACATAGAGGGCCGAAGGCTTGCCCAGCACCGGGCCGAGCTCGCGCTCGACCTGTTCAGGCGGATCGATTCGCCAGCGTGCCAGGGGCGGCCGCCTGGGAAACAGCAGGGGATAGAAGAGCGCACGGCTCGCCAGGTGGGCGGTCGCAGCGGCACGCCTCTCGCGGTCCAGCCGTTCTAGATCGGCTTTGGCCACCGGATCGAAGAGGGCGCCCTCCCATTCCGTCCGCATCTCCTCCGCACGGGCCTGGGCGCGCCCATGGCGGATCAACAGACGCTGCAGGCGGGCCTCCGACCAGAAACCCGGCAGGGCAAGGCCGGCTTCTTCGCGGAATCGAGCGGCATCGAGCCCGGCGAGATTGGCGGCCGCCCACAGCCGGGAGAGCGGCAGGTACCATCGCCGCAGTCCGTACAGCCCGACCGGATCGACCCACGGTCGCGCCAGCAGGCCCCCAACCGGCGAATCGAACAGAGCATTCATCGGACGGCTCCAGACCGCGGCGATTTTGCTTGGCCGCACCATGGGTTGGCCGCATCATCGCCCGCCGCGGAGCCCTTCTTCAACGGAGCCTTTGGATGCTGGCCAACGACCCGATCACCCAGGCGCGGATCGACCTCGCGACGGCGCTGCGGGCGGCGGCTCGGCATGGGCTGAACGAAGGCGTCTGCAATCATTTCAGCATGGCGGTACCCGGCCGGGAGGATCTGTTCCTCGTCAACCCGCAGGGCCTGCACTGGTCGGAGATCACGCCGTCCGACATCGTCATGGCGGATGGCGACGGCAACATCATCGAGGGCAAGTACCCGGTCGAGCCGACCGCCTTCTACATCCACGCCCGCATCCATGCCGGCAACCCGCGGGCCAAGGTCGTGCTGCACACCCACATGCCCTACGCCACGGCGCTCACGCTGACCACCGACCGTGCGCTCGACACCACCCTCTCGCAGAACGCCATGCGCTTCCATG
>CAZPOS010000220.1:0-6327 GCA_964588065.1 uncultured Reyranella sp. | reverse complement strand
ACGCCACGGCGCTGACATCGATTCGCGACGGCCGCATCGAGATGTGCACCCAGAACGCCTTCCGCTACTGGGGCCGCATTGCCTACGACGAGGCCTATGGCGGGGTCGCACTGTCCAACGACGAGGGCGAGCGCATGTGCCGGGCCATGGGCGACAAGGACATCCTGTTCCTGCGAAACCACGGCGTCATCGTCTCGGGTCCGACCGTTGCCCAAGCCTACGACGACCTCTATTACCTCGAGCGTGCGGCGATGGTTCAGGTGCTGGCCATGCAGACAGGCCGGGAGTTGCACAACATCGACGAAGCGATGGCCGAGCACACGGCCAGGCAGATCGCAGGCGAGGCCCAGCAGGCCTTCCTGCATTTCGAATCGCTGAAGCGCATGCTCGACCGGGGCGAGGCTGGCTGGAGCAGGCTGACGGCGGTCGAGGGACGTTGAGGGGAAAGACGAATGCGTATCGCCGCCACCTTTGTCGCGCTCTCCGCGCTCTTCTTCGCGGCGCCCGCGTCCGCCCAGGGATACGGTGTGGGCAGCGGGCCGAAACTGGGCGAGATCGAGATCAAGGCCTACCAGAAGATACCGAAGGTCAAGATCGCCGTTCAGCTCACGTCCGACACCCACCTCGCGCGCGAGCTGCGCCGCCAGGTCATGGTGCGCCTCAGCCAGCGCGGCAACCAGGTCGGTTTCAGCGGCGGCAGCATCATGCGCATGGACGTGAGCTATTTCGACCTGTCCGGCGGCCTGGATCGCGACATGCCGATGATGCAGAGCCAGGACTACGAAACGGGCGCCAACCCCCGCCTGATGCTGCCGGCCAATCCGATAGGGCGTCGCGACACGGTCCCCGTTCCCGCAGGCTCGACCCTGCGGGTGTCGCTCACGCTCTACGATTCGGGCAGCGGCAAGGTCCTGTGGACGGCGACCGGATCGTGCAACGTGCGCTCGAGCGCGGCGATGGATGCCGGCCTGTCGATCGTGAACCACATCTTCGATGCCGCCGATGCCAATCGGGTCGCCGACGCCGGCTGTCCGCTCTAGCACTTTCGAAAACACAGAACAGAGGAAACGCAATGCCGCGTCTGGCGCCGCTCGACCTGAACAAGCTCGACCCCGAACAGAAGAAGGTCGCCGACGCGATCCTGTCGGGTCCCCGTGGCGGCCTGCGGGGGCCGTTCGAGCCGTGGCTGCGCAGTCCCGTGCTGGCCGACCGCGCCCAGAAGCTCGGCGAATACTGCCGCTTCGACAATTCGTTGCCGCGCGACCTGTCCGAGCTAGCGATCTGCCTCGTCGGCCGTCATTTCAAGGCGCAGTTCGAGTTCTACGCGCATGCCCGTCTTGCGAAGGAAGCCGGCCTCGCGGAAGACATCATCGAGGCGGTTCGCCTGCGCGCCACGCCGCCCTTCAAGCGCGACGTCGAGAAGGTGGTCTACGACTTCGTCACGGAATATCTCGAAACCAACAGGGTCGCGCCGACCAACTACAAGCGCGCCCTCGACGCGTTCGGCGAGAAGGGCGTGGTCGATCTCGTGGGCGTCTGCGGCTACTACATGCTGGTGTCGATGACCCTCAACGTCTTCGAAGTGCCGCTGCCGCCGGGCGAGCCCGAACCGCTGCCGTAAGAAGCGGCGCGCGGCGCGTCATTCCTCGAAGATCGCGACGGCGCGGGTCCAGCCGGCGGACGCGCCTCGGATCTTGTGCGGGAAGCAGGCGATGGTGAAGCCGTCGCCCGGTAGCGATTCCAGATTGTGCAGCTTCTCGAGATGGCAGTAGCCGATGTCGCGGCCGGCCTTGTGGCCTTCCCAGATGATCGAAGGATCATGATCCTTCGCCCATTTCTGAGCGGTGAAATAGAAGGGCGCGTCCCAGCTCCAGGCATCGGTGCCGGTCAGGCGCACGCCCTTCTCCAGCAGATAGATCGTGGCGTCGTAGCCCATGCCGCAGCCGGCATTGACGTAGTCGTTGTTGCCGTAGCGCGAACCGGCCCGCGTGTTCACCACGACGATCTCCAGCGGCTTCAGCTCATGGCCGATCCGCTTCAGCTCCTCCTCGACCTCGGCGGCGGTGATGACGTGGCCGTCCGGCTTGTCGCGGAAGTCCAGCTTCACGCCAGGCTGGAAGCACCATTCGAGCGGCACCTCGTCGATGGTGATGGCGCGCTCGCCCTTGTTCATCGTCGGATGGAAGTGATAGGGCGCGTCGAGATGCGTGCCGTTGTGCGTCGAGAGGTTGACGTTTTCGACCGCCCAGCCGGCGCCGTCGGGCAGGTCTTCCTTCTTCAGCCCGGGAAAGAAACCGGCGATCTGGCCCGCCGTGTCGGCGTGCTTGTGATACTGGATCTTGGGCCCGAACGGCGGCGGATCGGAGATCACGTCGTTCTCGAGATAGATCGAAAGATCGACGAAGCGACGAGGCATGGGGTCTCCTCCTGTCAGGGAGCCTTCAGCGCATCCACGATCGAACGGGTCAGCAGCCTGCCGATGCACTTCTGGCCGAAATCGTTGAGATGGAGCCCGTCGAGCTGCACGAACTGCGCGTAGGGCATGCCGTCGTCGTACCAGCCGCGCATGATGTCGTAGCGGCGGAACAGGCCGGCGGAATAATCCTTGGCCGCACCGGCCATGACCTTCTCATAGGCTTCCTTGTCGGCCACGGCGACGACGGCGGGCACGTATTGCAGGTTCATCAGGATGAAGTCGGCGCCCAGCGACGTGCCGAGCTTCAGCCCGTCGCGCAGCGTCTTGTCGAACTTCTCGAGCGGCATGTGGCGTATGGCGGCGTTCGTGCCGGTCTGCCAGATCACCAGAGAGGCCGGATTGTCCTCCATCTCGGTGCGCATGCGGGCGGCCATCTCCTCGACGTCCTGCCCGCCGATGCCACGGTTGATCACCTCGATGTCGATGCCGGGCAGCGCCTTTTCGAGACCGATGCGCAGCTGCGTTGGATAGGCGAAAGCGGGGTTAGAGACCCCGTACCCCGCCGTGGTGGACGAGCCCAGGGCGATGATCCGCAGGAGCTTCCGTTCGGCAATCGCCTTGCGCGAGATCGGCAGTGTCGTACCCAGCGCCAGCACTTCGGGCTTTGCCCGGCAGAAGGTCATCGACTTGGCGTGGGCGGCTCCGCCCGTCGCCAGGGTGAGCACGGCGACCAGCAGGGCGATTGTCCTTCTCACCGGGGCACTCCGGTCGTCACAGGCAGGCGAGAGACCGCGCGCGCATTCCCGCGCTTGAACCAGGCCGCGATATAGGCGGCCACGCACATGATGGCGATGCCCAGGATGCTCACGACAATCTGCGACAAGATCGAATCTTCATAGTGGCTGACGACCACCTGGCCACTGAGCGCCAGGAACGTCCCGATGCAGAATATAAGCAATGAAGCTTCACCGCATCTGCGAAGTGGTTCCCAGATCCGCCATTTCAGGGCGGGGGCGTCGATCGGCACGGCGAGCCGGACCAGCCAGGCGATCGCCAGGAAATGCAGGAAGCGCAGGATGTCGATGTTGGTCTTGTCGATCGGATAGATGACCCTCGCCACCCAGACCGGCACCAGCCGTTCCAGCGGATTGTAGTGCCAGGACAGGGCGATGAAGGCCGCGAACAGGAGGAAGGCAATCGCCAGGGCGGTCAGCGTGCCGCGAAACCGGTCGAGCCAGGACAGGCCCGTGCCGAACACCGCACAGGCCGCGCCGACATGGAAAACGACCTGCCAGGCCAGGGGATTGAAATACCAGACCTTCTCGTCGGGATAGGCCGGCAGGTTCCAGTTCAGGCGACTGGTCGCGGCATAGAGAGCGAGGGAGAGTCCGATCACCGCCCAGGGCCAGCGCACCACCGCCGGCAGGACGAAGGGAAAGGCCGCCAGCAGGACGATGTAGAGCGGCAGCACGTCGAGATTGACCGGCCGGAACTTGAGCAGCGCCGCCTCGAGGATGGCGCGATAGGGATTGTCGCCGAGACCCAGCAACTGCATCTCCTCGATCAGCGCCGGCGTGTCGCGGGCGATCGAGACCCAGGCGATCTGTGCCGAGAACGCGACGAACAGCAGGATGTGGGCGACATAGAGCTGCCAGACGCGGCGATAGATGCGCGCGGCGGTGCGCGGCCATCCCTCCTGGTCCAGCATGCGGCTGTAGGCGATGACGGCGGTATAGCCGGAGATGAAGACGAAAATCTCGGTCGCGTCGCTGAAGCCGTAGTTACGGACCGTCAGCCAGCTGACAATGTTGGTTGGAATGTGATCGAGAAAGATGAACCACAAAGCGAGTCCGCGGAACAGGTCGAGACGGATGTCGCGAACGGGGGCGGCGGCCATGGCCTATTGGTACCGCAGACGAATCGTCTGCGCTACGCTTCGTCCCGGAGGAAACGAATGACCAGGACCCCCTTGCTGCTCGTCCCGGGCGTGCTGTGCTCGCCCCGCCTGTTCGCCGCCCAAGTCGCCGCCCTATCGGGCCAGGCCGACATCGTCGTGCCGGACTGGCGCACGGCACCGCTCTCGATCTGGGACAGTTGGGAGAGTGCCGCGCGCTGGGTGCTGGACCAGATGCCGGCGGAAAAATTCGCACTGGCCGGCCTCTCGCTGGGCGGCATGCTCGCGGTCGAGATCATGCAGTTCGCCGCCCAGCGCGTGGCCAAGCTCGCGCTGCTCGACACCGGCATGAGAAGCCAGACCGAGGCCGAGCGGGCCGTCCGCCGCGCCCGCATCCGACTGGCGAACGAAGGCCATTTCGAACTGGTCCTCGGCATGCAGATGACGCGTTTCATTCCGGCCTATCGGCTGCCCGACAAGCCGCTGGTCGACGAGGTGATGACGATGTGCGGCGAGATCGGCGTGGAGATCTACAAGCGACAGGAGGAGCTGGCCGCGATCCGCACAGACCGCCGTCCCGACCTGCCGCGCATCAAGTGCCCGACCATCGTGGTCTGCGGCCGCGACGATGCGGCGACCCCTCTGTTCCTCTCCGAGGAGATGGCGAAGGCCATCCCGGCCGCCGCGCTCGTGGTCGTCGACCAGTGCGGCCATCTCGTCACCATGGAGAAGCCCGAGGAAGCAAACCTGATCCTGAAGACCTGGCTCGACAGGTGAGCTGTCCGCGCTCGTCATCCTGAGCCCGGGACGACATGAAAGAGAAAGTCCTCAGCCGACGATCTTCTTCTCGCGCAACGTGGCGATCTCTGCTGTACCGAGGCCCGCCAGTTCCTTGAGCACCTGATCGGTATGCTCGCCCAGCGCCGGCGGCGGCCGCGTGTCGTCGACCGGCGTGTCGGAGAAGTGGAAGTTCGAGCCGATCAGCGGCACGTCGCCGACCCGGCTGTGTCGGTAGGTCTTCAGCATGCCGCGACGCCTCACTTCCGGCTCGTCCAGCGCTTCCTTCATGGAGCGGATCGGACCGGCCGGCAGATGACGCAGCTTCTGCGCCCAGTTTTCCTTGGTGTCGGTCGTCAGCACCTCTTCCATGAGTCGGGTCAGTTCGGGCTTGTTGGCCACGCGGTTGGCGACCGTGTCGAAGCGCGGATCGGTCACCCATTCGGGATGGCCCAGCGCCTTGGCCGTGTCGGCGAACAGCTTCTGGTTCGCCACCGCCATGTAGATCTTGCCGTTCGCCGTCTCGAACGAGCTGTTGGGTGCCGAGGCGAAGTGGCCGTTGCCGGCGCGTCGCGGCTGCTCGCCGCCGATCAGATAGTAGGCGCCCATGTTGCCCAGCGAGACGAGCGCCGTGTCATAGAGCGCGAGATCGATCTGTTGGCCCTTTCCGGTGTCGCGACGCGCGTAGAGCGCGGCGTTGACTGCCGCGACGGAGTGGATCGCCGTCATCGTGTCGACGATCGCGATGGCATGGCGCAGTCCCTCGCCGTTGGCCTCGCCGTTGACGCTCATCATGCCCGACTCGGCCTGCAGCACGGGATCGTATCCCGGCCGATCGGACAGCGGGCCAGTCTGTCCATAGGCCGAGATGGAGAGATAGACCAGCTTCGGATACTTCGCCGCGACGCTGGCATAATCGAAGCCGTACTTCTTCAGCACGCCCGGCCGAAAGTTCTCGACCAACACGTCCGCGCCGGCGAGCAGTTTGTGCACGATCGCCTGGCCCTCGGGCTTGGTGAAGTCGAGCGCGACGCTCTTCTTGCCCCTGTTGTACGTCATGAAGAAGTGGCTTTCGCCTTGAGGACCGCCGGCGCGCGGGCCGGCGCCCTTGCGCGTGTCGTCGCCACCGTCGGGGTTCTCGATCTTGATCACCTCGGCGCCCATGTCCGAAAGCATCTGGGTGCACATGGGTCCCGCGATCACGCGGGAGAAATCGATGACGCGAATGCCGTCGAGCGGC
>CAZPOS010000219.1:0-9312 GCA_964588065.1 uncultured Reyranella sp. | reverse complement strand
GTGTCCGACGGGTTCACCATCAACCTCGAGATCAACGGCGTGGGCTACCGCGCAGCGGCCGATGCCAAGATGCTGAAGATGCAGCTCGGCTTCAGCCACGATGTCGAGATCCCCATTCCGGCCGGCATCCAGATCAAGGCGGTCAAGCCGACCGAGATCGAGATTTCGGGCTCCGATCGTCAGCGCGTGGGCCAGGTCGCCGCGGAAATCCGCAGCCTGCGCCCGCCCGAGCCCTACAAGGGCAAGGGCATCAAGTACTCGACGGAGACGATCCGGCGCAAGGAAGGCAAGAAGAAGTAGAGGCGAGAGAATCATGTCCGACCGCAATGCTCTTTTCGCCCGCCGCCAGCGGCGCACGCGCTACGCGCTGCGCCAGGCGAGCAACGGCCGTCCGCGCCTCAGCGTCTTCCGCTCGGGCAAGCACATCTACGCCCAGGTCATCGACGACCGGAAGGGCGTCACCCTGGCTGCCGCCTCGACGCTCGACAAGGACGTCCGGGGCACGCTCAAGACCGGCGCCGACAAGGGCGCAGCGGCCGAAGTCGGCAAGCTGATCGCCGCCCGCGCCGTCGCGGCGGGGGTCAAGGAAGTCGTGTTCGACCGCGGTGGCTACACGTATCACGGCCGCGTCGCTGCGCTGGCCAATGCCGCCCGTGAGGGCGGCCTGTCGTTCTGATCGGGAGTTAGAATATGGCTCGTTCACCCGGTGGTTCCGGCCGTTCCCCGCGCGATCGCGATCGGCCCCGTGACCGCGACCGCGACGAGGACAATGAACTGACCGACAAGCTCGTCACGATCAATCGCGTCGCGAAGGTCGTGAAGGGTGGTCGCCGCTTCGCCTTTGCCGCGATCGTCGTCGTCGGCGACCAACGCGGTCGTGTCGGCCACGGCGCCGGCAAGGCCCGCGAAGTGCCCGAGGCGATCCGCAAGGCGACGGAAGCGGCCAAGCGCGGCCTGATCCGCGTGCCGCTGCGCGATGGCCGCACGCTGCATCACGACGTCAAGGGACGCTTCGGCGCCGGCAAGGTCACGCTGCGCGCGGCCCCGGCCGGTACCGGCATCATCGCCGGCGGCCCGATGCGCGCCATCTTCGAGACGTTGGGCATCAAGGACATCGTGGCCAAGTCGGTCGGCACGTCCAATCCGCACAACATGATCAAGGCGACCTTCAAGGCGCTCGACCAGCTCAACTCGCCGCGCATGGTGGCGACTCGCCGCGGCAAGAAGGTCGGCGACCTGCTCGGCCGTCGCGACGAGACCACCGCGGAAGCCGCGGCTTAAGGAATCGGACCATGGCCCAGGGCAAGACGATCAAGATCACCCAGACCGGCAGCCATATCGGCCGCACGGACGATCAGCGCGCGACGCTGATCGGCCTGGGGCTGAACAAGCGCCATCGCACCCGCGAACTCGTGGACACGCCCGAGGTTCGCGGCATGATCAACAAGGTGCGCCATCTCGTGCGCATCGAAGAGGAAGCGCGCTAGGCCCCGGGGCCGTGGCGCGGAGGTAAAAGACGATGAGACTGAACCAGATCTCCGACAATCCAGGCGCCCGCAAGGGTCGCATGCGCGTCGGCCGGGGTATCGGCTCCGGCAAGGGCAAGACCGCGGGTCGCGGCGTCAAGGGCCAGAAGTCGCGCACCGGCGTCGCCATCAAGGGCTTCGAGGGTGGCCAGATGCCGCTCCACCGTCGTATCCCGAAGCGTGGCTTCCGCCCGCCGCACCAGAAGAGCTGGCAGGTCGTCAACCTCGGCACGCTGCAGAAGGCGATCGACGACAAGAAGCTGGACGCCGGCAAGGTGATCGACGCCGAGGCGATGATCGCGGCCGGGCTGTTCAAGAATGCCGCGGACGGCGTCCGCCTTCTTGGCAAGGGCGAGCTCACGACCAAGATCGAAGTGAAGGTTGCGGGCGCCTCGGCGTCGGCGATCGCCGCGGTCGAGAAGGTCGGCGGCAAGGTCGAACTGCCGCCCAAGCCGGTCGCCGAAGCGGCCTGAGCCGGACGGCGTCAATGGGGGCGTCGTTTCCCCCTGGTGTCGTTCACGCGTGAGGTTACATGGCATCCGCCGCCGAGCAACTTGCATCCAACCTGAACTGGGGTTCGATCGGTAGGGCGACCGAGCTGAAGAAGCGGCTATGGTTCACCGTGGCCGCGCTCGTCGTCTTCCGTATCGGCGCCTACATTCCCGTTCCCGGGGTGGATCCGGCTGCCTTGGCCGAGATCTTCCGGCAGAACGCCGGCGGCATTGCCGGGTTGCTCGATGTCTTTTCCGGCGGCTCGATCGGCCGCATGTCGGTGCTCGCGCTCAGCATCATGCCGTACATCTCGGCCTCCATCATCATGCAGATCCTCACGACGGTTGTGCCGTCGCTCGAGGCGCTGAAGAAGGAGGGCGAGGCCGGCCGCAAGAAGATCAACCAGTACACCCGTTACGGTACGGTGATCTTGGCCACCTTCCAGGCCTACGGCATCGCCGTCGGCCTGGAGAGCCAGGTCGCGTCGGCGGGCCCCGTCGTGATCGATCCGGGCATCTTCTTCCGGTTCGTCACCATCGTCACCCTGGTGGGCGGCACTCTGTTCCTGATGTGGCTGGGCGAGCAGATTACCGCGCGCGGCGTGGGCAACGGCGTGTCGCTGATCATCTTCGCCGGTATCGTGGCGGCCCTGCCGGACGCCCTGGTCCAGACCCTGGAACTCGGCCGTACCGGGGCTCTGTCGGCGCTGTTCATCATTGCCCTGGTCATCGGCATCGTGCTGGTGGTCGCCGTGGTGGTCTTCGTCGAGACCGCGCAACGGCGAATCGTCGTGCAATACCCCAAGCGCCAGGTGGGCAACCGCATGTATGGCGGCGAGGCCTCGCACCTGCCGCTGAAGATCAACACGGCCGGTGTCATTCCGCCGATCTTCGCTTCGTCGCTGCTTCTATTTCCGGCGACCATCGCATCTTTCCAGGGCAATACGGGCGAGCCGGGCTGGATTCAGGCGATTTCGACCTACCTCGGTCACGGCCAGCCGCTCTACCTGGTGGCCTATGTCGGCCTGATCGTCTTCTTCTGCTTCTTCTACACGACCGTCGTGTTCAATCCGACCGACACGGCTGACAATCTGAAGAAGAACGGTGGCTTCATTCCCGGCATCCGCCCCGGCAAGAATACGGCAGAATACCTTGAGTACATCCTGAACCGGCTCACGGTCATCGGTGCGCTCTATCTGTCCGCCGTCTGTATCCTTCCGGAGCTGCTGATCGCCCGCGGCGGTGTGCCCTTCTATTTCGGCGGCACGAGCCTGCTGATCGTGGTTTCCGTCACACTCGACACGGTGACGCAGGTGCAGGCGCATCTGCTCGCCCACCAATATGAGGGCCTCATCAAGAAGGCCCGACTGCGGGGCAGGGGACGATGAACATCATTCTTCTCGGACCGCCGGGGGCCGGCAAGGGGACCCAGGCGCAGCGGCTGCAGCAGGAACGGGGCCTGATCCAGCTCTCGACCGGCGACATGCTGCGGGCTGCCGTGGCCTCCGGGAGCGAACTCGGACAGAAGGCGAAGGGCATCATGGAGCGGGGTGAACTGGTCCCCGACGATCTCATGGTTGGCCTGATCCGGGATCGCATTGCCCAGCCGGACTGCGCCAAGGGATTCATCCTGGATGGGTTCCCGCGCACCGAGGCCCAGGCCAAGGCGCTGGACAAGATGCTGTCCGAGGCGGGCAAGAGGCTCGACCGGGTGATCGAAATGGAAGTCGACGAGAAGGCGCTGACCGAGCGCATCGTCGGCCGGTTCTCCTGCGCGAAGTGCGGGGCGGGCTACCACGACAAGTTCAAGCGGCCCAAGGTCGATGGGGTCTGCGACGTCTGCGGGGGGACGGAGTTCACCCGCCGCAAGGATGACAATGCAGAGACCATGAAGACCCGGATGGCTGCCTACAGGGCTCAGACCGAGCCCCTGCTGCCCTACTACAGCGCCCGGGGGGTGCTGCGGAAGGTCGACGGGATGGCCGCGATGGACGAGGTTTACCGCCAGATCACGGGAGTTCTGGCGGGGACTTGACAAGGGTGAGTTCCATTGACTCGGGAGTGCGGATACCTATAATCGCGCGCTTTTCCGGGGCCAGCGGAACATGTGACGGGCGCGCGCGAGCGCGCCATAAGTCTTTGAAGGAGTTAAGACTTTGGCTCGTATAGCCGGTGTGAACATTCCGACCGCCAAGCGTGTGGTGATCGGGCTTCAGTACATCCACGGGATCGGGGCGGCGAAAGCCAAGGAGATCTGTGGAAAAGTTGGGATCGACGAGTCGCGCCGCGTGAACACGCTGAGCGACGACGAGGTCATCCGCATCCGCGAGACCATCGACCGCGATTACACGGTCGAGGGCGATCTGCGGCGCGAAGTGGCGATGAACATCAAGCGCCTGATGGACCTCGCCTGCTATCGCGGCCTGCGTCACCGCCGCGGCCTGCCGGTCCATGGCCAGCGCACCCATACCAATGCGCGGACCCGCAAGGGGCCGGCCAAGCCGATCGCCGGCAAGAAAAAAGTGACGAAGTAAGAAGGGATCTCGGTCATGGCCAAAGCTGCAGCCGCCTCCGGCGCCGCGCGTCCCCGTCGCAAGGAACGCAAGAACATCATCGCCGGCGTCGCGCATGTGAACGCGTCGTTCAACAACACGATCGTCACGATCACCGACGCCCAGGGCAACGCGATTGCCTGGTCGTCGTCGGGCCAGCAAGGCTTCAAGGGCTCGCGCAAGTCGACGCCGTTCGCCGCGCAGATGGCCGCCGAAGGCGCCGGTCGCAAGGCGATGGAGCACGGCATGCGCACGATCGAGATCCTGGTGCGGGGCCCTGGTTCGGGTCGCGAATCGGCTTTGCGCGCGCTGCAGGCCGTCGGCCTCGCCGTGACGTCGATCCGCGACGTGACGCCGATCCCGCACAATGGCTGCCGGCCGCCGAAGCGCCGTCGCGTCTGATTTCGAGTGGAGGCGGCGCATCGCGCCGCCCGCTCAAGGGGAATGTATGGCGGGTCCCGAGGGGCCCGCTCGAACCGGTCTAGAGGGGTAGCCCACGTGCTTCAGAAGAACTGGCAGGACCTGATCAAGCCGGAGAAGCTTGTCACCGAAGCCGGCGTCGATCCCGGTCGCGTCGCGACCATCGTCGCCGAGCCGCTCGAGCGCGGCTTCGGTCTCACGCTCGGCAATGCGCTGCGGCGCGTCCTGTTGTCGTCTCTCCAGGGTGCGGCCGTCACGTCGATCAAGATCGACAACGTGCTGCACGAATTCTCGTCGATCCCCGGTGTCCGAGAGGACGTGGTCGACATCGTGCTGAACATCAAGGCTATGGCCGTGAAGATGCAGGGCGACCGCCCGCAGCGTCTCTACCTGCGCGCCGTCGGCCCCGGTGAAGTCACGGCCGGGATGATCGAGCTGCCCGGCGACGTCCAGATCATGGATCCGAAGCACCTGATCTGCACGCTCGACGACGGCGCCTCGATCTCGATGGAACTCATGGTCGCCACCGGCAAGGGCTATATCCCCGCCTCGGCGAATCGCCCGGAGGACGCTCCGATCGGCCTCATTCCGATCGATTCGGTGTTCAGCCCGGTCAAGCGCGTTTCCTACAAGATCGAGAACAGCCGCGTCGGCCAGGTCACCGACTACGATCGTCTGTCGATGACGGTCGAGACCAACGGCACGACGATGCCGGCGGACGCCGTGGCGCTCGCCGCCCGCATCCTGCAGGACCAGCTGCAGCTCTTCATCAACTTCGAGGAGCCGCGCGAAGTCCGCAGGGAGGAGCAGCAGGACGACTTCCCGTTCAACCGCAACCTGCTGCGCAAGGTCGACGAGCTCGAGCTGTCGGTCCGTTCGGCGAACTGCCTGAAGAACGACAACATCATCTACATCGGCGATCTGGTTCAGAAGACCGAGGCGGAGATGCTGCGCACGCCGAACTTCGGCCGCAAGTCGCTGAACGAGATCAAGGAAGTGCTGGCCGGCATGGGCCTCCACCTGGGAATGGAAATCCCGGGCTGGCCGCCGGACAACATCGAAGAAATGGCCAAGCGGCTGGAAGAGCCGTACTAGGCCGGCAGAAGGAAAGAAGTCATGCGTCACAATAATCGCGGCCGGAAGTTCCATCGCACGGCCGAGCATCGCAAGGCGATGTTCATGAATCTCGCGGGTGCTCTCATCAAGCACGAGCAGATCACGACCACGCTTCACAAGGCGAAGGACCTGCGTCCGATCGTCGAGAAGCTCGTCACGCTCGGCAAGCGCGGCGGTCTGCACGCGCGTCGCCAGGCGATCGGCTTCCTGCGCGATCCCTACGTGGCCGACAAGCTGTTCACGACACTGGGGCCCCGCTATTCCAAGCGCAACGGCGGCTACCTCCGTGTGCTGAAGGCCGGCTACCGCTTCGGCGATGCGGCCGAGATGGCTGTGATCGAGTTCGTCGAGCGCGACACTTCGGCCAAGGGCCAGGACAGCGGTCCGTCGGCCGACAAGGCGGAGCAGCAGGAAGCGGCGTAAAGCCTCTTCCCGCTATCGAATTCAAAGACGCCCGGTCAAAGGACCGGGCGTTTTTTCGTGTAGTCTCGCGCCATGGATTTCATCTTCAGGGCGGCGTTGCCGTCCGAATTTGCGGACGCCGACCGCGTCCTGCGCGCGGCGTTCACGCCCTATCTCGCCAGGCTCGGCCGCGAGATCCCAGCCGACTACTACAAGTGGCTGCCAGCCTCGATCGAACGCGGCGACGTGTTCGTGGCGGACGAGAGCGGGCGGGTCGTGGGTGTCGCGGCGACCGAGCAGCGGGAGGCGGAGCTCTTCCTCGACCGCCTAGCCGTCGATCCGTCGAAGCAGGGCACTGGTCTCGGACGATGGTTGCTCCAGCGACTCGACGAGGTCGCCCGCTCACGCGGCGATCGCACCCTGTCGCTCGTCACGGCCGAGATGATGGATCATCTCATCAAGCTCTACGGCAGCCACGGCTTCGAGATCGTTCATCGCGGACCGCCGGATCACGGCAAGGACGCCCACATCCGTGTGCGCATGGTTAAGACGCTGTAACACGCCGCAACGATCGGTAACGTGCGGCAATGATTTGTGTTTTCCCTGACGTGCGCGTTCGGCCGACGTTGGGCGCGTGCAAGTCGCCATCGTCCTCTTCGCCGTTTTCACCGCCACCATGGCCAACGGGGCGGTATTCGCAACGCTCGGCCTGTTCGGTCGCGAAGTCGGCATCGGCGAGTTCGAGGTCGGGGCGATCTTCGCGTCTTCCGGCGTGCTGTTCTTCCTGACGGCTTCATCCTGGGGTCGCCTCTCGGATCGCTTCGGCAGAATGTGGGTCATGGCAGCGGGGCTCGTCGCGACCGCTATCTCGCTCGCGCTGTTCGCGGCCTTCTACGCGGCGCTCTTGCCGTACGCTTTCCTCGGGCTGTTGGCAGCGCGCATCGTCTACGGGCTTTTCGCCGGTGGCATACAGCCGGCGGCGACTGCCTGGATGGTCGATGCGACACCGCGCGAGCAACGGCAGGCGGGCATCGGCGTGGTTGGCGCGGCGGTGAGTGTCGGCAGCGTGCTGGGCCCTGCTTTCGTGGCGATGCTGGTGGGGCGTGGTCTCGCCTGGCCGGTTGCTGCCACTGCCATCTTGGTCGCCCTGTCCGCCCTGGCGGTGACTGGTGTCCGCGAAGGACCTCGGCCGGCAGCGATAACACAGGTGGAAGGCGCATCGGTCGACGGTCTCGCAGCCTATGCGTTGTTGGCCTTCGTCATCGTCCTGGGCTTCGGTGCCCTACAGCCGACCACGGCCTTCTATGTCCAGGACCGCTTCGGGCTCGAGACCGAAGCGGCGATCCGCGCGACGGGGTTTGCGTCTGCGGCTTTTGCGGCCGGGGCCTTCCTGGTCCAGGCCTTCGGCGTGCGTGTTCTCGCGCTGGGCACGAGGGACATGATGACCCTCGGCCTCGTCCTCTGCCTGGCGGGCATCGCGGGCGCCCTCGTGGCGCGGGGACCGAACATACTGATCGCGGCATTCACCGTCCTCGGTATCGGGTACGGTCTGGTGCAGGCGGGCCTGATGATCGACGCCGCGCGGTTGGGCGGAGAACACCGGCAGGGGCTGGTCGCGGGCCGCCTGCACGCCGCCATGGCCGCAGGCTGGATCGCCGGCGCCTTGAGCGGCACGGCCCTCTACGGGCTGTCGATCCGGGCTCCGCTGCTGATCGCCGGCGCGGCGTTGGCCCTTTGTGCGCTCAGAACTGCTCTTCCGGGAGCGCGAACACCGTCCGTCCCGCCGCCTTGAGCGGGCCGAGCTGGGCCAGAGCCGGGGGCAGGATCACCTCGGCATAGAAGCGCGCCGTCACCAGCTTGGCGTCCAGGAAGGCGGGATCGCCGTCTCGCTGGGCGAGGCGCGCCTGTGCGACCAAAGCGCTGCGGGCCAGCAGCCAGCCGCCCAGCGCGGTGCCTGCGAGGCGCAGGAAGGGCACCGAGCCCGCCAGCGCGTTGACCAGCTCGGCCTTGACCGACTGGGCCACCCACTGGGTGGCGTCCTCGAGCGCATCGGCCGCGGCCACGAGGCCAGTGCGGATCGCCTCGATGTCGTCGCCGGGCGCGGCCTTCATGTCTTCGACCGTGGCGCGCATCTCGGCGACCAGGGCCAGCATCGCCTCGCCGCCGTCCTTGGCGATCTTGCGGCCCACCAGGTCGCGCGCCTGGATGCCGTTGGTGCCTTCGTAGATGGGCAGGATGCGGGCGTCGCGGAGGTGCTGGGCGGCGCCGGTTTCCTCGACGAAGCCCATGCCGCCGTGGATCTGCACGCCGGTCGAGGCGATCTCGTTGCCGAGGTCGGTGAACCAGGCCTTCACGATCGGGATCAGGAGGTCGACCCGGTCCTGGATCTTGCGGCCCGCCGCCTTGTCGGGCTGCTTCAAGGCGCCGTCGATGCCCGCGGCGGTGTAGTAGCCCAGCGCCCGCATCGCCTCGATCTGGGCGCGCATCGTCATCAGCATGCGGCGGACGTCGGCATGATGGACGATCGATACGGAGGCGGGGGCGGCGCTGCCATCGTCCTTCGACTGGACGCGGGTGCGCGCGAAGGCGGCCGCCTGCTGGTAGGCGCGCTCGGCGATGGCCAGGCCCTGGATGCCGACCGAGAGGCGGGCATTGTTCATCATGGTGAACATGTAGGAGAGGCCGCGGCCTTCCTCGCCGACGAGATACCCGACCGCGCCGCCGTCGTCGCCGAAGGACATCACGCAGGTCGGGCTCGCATGAATGCCGAGCTTGTGCTCGAGCGACACGCAGCGCAGGTCATTG
>CAZPOS010000218.1:0-9319 GCA_964588065.1 uncultured Reyranella sp. | reverse complement strand
CCCGTTCCCGAAGGTCCATCGAATAGGGCTTCCCCATGCAGCCTGGCCTCCAGTTTCCAGACCACATCTTGAAGCAGACTTCCGATCCTTATTCTCGCTCGATGCTCTAAGTGCAGGATCGACATCGGTGCGGAACCCGCACACGGTGCAGGCGGCTGATCGTATCAGCTGGACCTCGACCGGCCCGTGGTTGGCTGCTTCATCGGCCGCCGCATCGTTCTCAATCTCGCAGTATCGCATGCCGCCGACCCTGGTGGCCTGGGAAGCTGCCGACTTCCAGCGGCCTTGGTGCGACACGGCCTGGCTGCACCGGCCCGACGTCGACGGCGGCAGGGACTGCGCCCCGAATCATTGAGCAACTCGGCCACTTCCCGATGAGTGAAGACCCCGCCCGGTTCCGAGAGCACATCCGGCAGGTGCTGGAGAAGATCGCGATCCACGCTGCAAGCGCGTGAGGCCTCGTGCCTGCGGCCTCATGCCATGCAGGTACAAGCCGCACGCTATGATCGCGATCCGCTATCTCTGCCTGTGGACGCAATGGACCGATGAACTCGTTCGGCCGAAGTCTCCGCGAAGTGGGCCATTGTAACGAACGGTAGTGGGATCGCCGTCAGACACATCCAGATACAAATCTTGGTCTGCCAACAATTGCGTTTCAGAAGTTTTCTGGAATACCTCCAGTTACAGGTTGCAGCAGATGACTGCCCGCAACTGCTGGATATCGCAATGCTTTGCTCGTAGTCGGAAGACATGACAGGACGCCGGACCATGCTCCTCATCATCGTGCTCGTTTGCACATTGAGCGCGGCTCGCGTGCTGGCGGGTTGGGACCTGCAATCGCGCCACAGACACGGCGGCCTCACGACCGCTCCGACTGGCGCTGCCACATCCCGCACCTCTGCGGTGCACCGATAATCGACACCGTTACGAAGACTGGAGTACCGATAGTGGATCAGCATCCAATCGACATATACGTCGGCAACCGTGTGCGGCAGCGTCGATCGCTGCTGGGCATGAGCCAAACGACATTGGCAACGGCGGTCGGGCTGACATTCCAGCAGATCCAGAAATACGAACGCGGCCTCAATCGCGTCTCCGCGAGCCGCTTGTACGAGTTCGCCGCCGTCCTCGACGTCCCAGTGACGTACTTCTTCGAGGAACTTCCGGACAACGCCGCGCCCGCTTCCGCGCGAAAGCGCAGGCTCGGCGCCGACCGCGAGATCCACCCGGACACCGAATTGCTGTCTCAGCGTGAGACGCTCAAGCTGGTCAGAAGCTACTACATGGTCCAACCCCGGTCGCTTCGGACGAAGATCCTGGAGACCATCCGGGGTGTCGCCAGCGAGAGTCAGCGGCTTCACAAGTCGGCAACCATCAAGGCTGCGAAACCGGCGAGCCGCAGGATCCAGCGCGAGCGGCGAGGCGCGTGACCCGTCGATCGACTGACCTCCAGGATTTTTGTTTCCGGACATTGCAGGCGGCCGTAGAGAAACGCGAAGGAACCAGGCAGCAAGCGGGGCGCCACCCCTTTCCGCCGCAATCGTGCGAGTGTCACCGGGCTCACAACGCGAGGCACCGCATGTCACGTTTCTACTGGATCCTGGGAATTGCTTCCGGCCTGGTCGCCGCCGCTTGGACGGTGTCCGCCCAGCCCACGCCCCCCAACGCGCCGCCGCCCGGTGTTCGGCCGGTTCCCGCCGTGATGGGGTTTCCGCCACCGCCTGGGTTTCCTGCCAACCCCTTCATGATCGGATTTCCGCCACCGCCCGGCTTCCCGCCGGGACCCGCCATGATGGGGCTTCAGCCGCCGCCACCCGTTGCGGCTGCACTTGCCTCCGGATGGGTTCCTCGCGCGACAAGACCCGAGTGGGGTCCCCCGCCGTCAGCGCGACCGGCAGCCACAGAAGCCTGTCTCGACATGATGGCGCATCGCGCTGCCGATCGTGCCTATCTCAGGGTAAAGCTCGATCTCGCGCCCCAGCAGCTCCCGGCCTGGCAGGAACTGGAGACCGTGTCGAGCCAGGGTGAGGCCGAGGAGCGTCAGTTCTGTGCCAGCCTCCCCGCGAAGCCGGACGAGCTGTCGCTCGTGCAGCGACTGGACAAGGCGGAAGAGCGAGCCACCCGACAGCTCGCCCATCTGCGGCAGGTGGGCGAATCCTTCAAGAAGCTGGCGGCCACGCTCTCTCCCGAGCAGCAGCGACTGATCGACCAGTCGATGCCGCCCTTGCCGTTTTGACCAGGCTCCGGCGGCTTGCTGCCGGCGAGCCGGAACTCTGCCGGGTGTGCGTCAGCGAGCCGTTGTATGGTCGTCCATGATGGCTCGCTCACCACACATCCTGATCGTCGAGGACGACCGCGAGATTCGAACCATGGTGCTGCGCTTCCTGCAGAAGCACGGCTTCCGCGTGTCGGCCGCAGACAATGCACGCGCCATGGACAAGATTCTCGCGGACGCCCGCATCGACCTCATGGTCCTGGACATCATGCTGCCCGGTGAGGACGGCCTCAGCATCTGCCGTCGGATCCGGGTGGAATCGGCCATGCCCGTCATCATGTTGACGGCCAGCGGCGAGCCGACCGCCCGGGTGGTCGGCCTTGAGATGGGCGCCGACGACTACATCCCCAAGCCGTTCGATCCCCACGAGCTTCTCGCGCGGATCAAGGCCGTCCTGCGGCGCGCCAATGCCATGCCAACGGTCATGCAGGCCGCAGCGCCCGCAGTCATGCGCTTCTCCGGCTGGCAGCTGAACAGCGTAGCGCGCGAACTCATCAATCCCGAGAACAGCCGGGTCATTCTCACGAGCGCGGAGTTCGAACTCCTGACCGCATTCTGCCGCCATCCACAG
The DNA here is from genome assembly GCA_964588065.1 of uncultured Reyranella sp. GTDB lineage: Bacteria > Pseudomonadota > Alphaproteobacteria > Reyranellales > Reyranellaceae > Reyranella. The sequence continues at coordinate 6,473 of CAZPOS010000218.1, read as the reverse complement.
CGTACGCTCACTCGGGACCAGCTCCTCGACCTGACCCAGGGGCGCGCCGGCGCACCGCTCGACCGCAGCATCGACATCCTGGTCAGCCGCATTCGGCGCAAGATCGAGCGCGATCCGCGTTTTCCCGACCTGATCAAGACAGTGCGCAGCGGCGGCTATATCTTCACGCCGGACGTCACGCCCGAATGAGCCCGCTGGACTGGCTGCGGTCCGGCCGCATCACGGTGCAGGTCACGACACTCGTGATCACGACGGGCTTGCTCGCCATGAGCGTCATCGCGTTCGTTCTCTTGAGTGTACCCGACGAGCAGGCGTCTCACCCTCATCCGAATCGCATCGCGACCCAGGTCGGTAGCATCGTGCGGGCACTGGATGCCCTGCCCCCTTCTGGGCGCGGCGAACTCGCGGCGGCCTACCAGGAGGGCGATATAACCATCGACTTTCCGCACCAGGAGGACCAAGGCGCGGCAGCTCCGCCCGCGCCGCCCCACTCGCTAGGCTGGTTGATCGATCGCGAACTGCCGAGTGGACGCCGCGTCACTTCAGTGATCGAAAGGCCAGACCAGAGAACGTCCGTCACCACGCGGCTCTCGGATGGAACGCCGGTCCGGTTCAATCTGAGACTGGGCCCGCCGTTTCCGGGACCGCTTCCGCTGCTGCCGCCTCTCCTCTTCCTGGCGGCCATCAGCATCTCCCTGTTCATCTGGACCGCAGTGCGCGTCGTGAAGCCGCTATCCCGTTTTTCGGCGGCGGTCGAAAAGTTCGGCCTGGAGGGACAGGTCGAGCCGCTGCCCGAACAGGGTCCAGCGGAGATCAAGCTTGCGACCGCCGCCTTCAACCGCATGAGCGATCGCATCAGCCGGCTGATCGACGATCGCACGCAGATGATGATGGCCATCAGCCATGATCTGCGGACTCCCCTGACCCGGCTTCGGCTGCGCGCAGAAGAAGTTACCGGCGAGGACGCCAAGCGAGGCATTCTGCGCGACATCGAGCTCATGGAGTCCTCGATCTCCGAGGCCGTCACCAGCCTGCGCCATGTCAGTGCGCGCGAAGACCGCGTTCGCGCCGATCTGCCCTCGCTGCTCGAATCCATATGCAGCGACTTTGCCGACGCGGGCTACGCGATCGAGTATTTCGGGCCGGCCCGGCTCGCGGCCACGGTTCGGCCCAATGCGCTGACCCGTGCGGTCACCAATCTGGTGCAGAATGCCAGCAAGTTCGGAAAGCAGATCGCCGTCCGTCTGCAACACGACGGGATGACCGCAGTGATCGACGTGGAGGACGATGGTCCCGGTGTGCGTGACAGCGAGAAGCTCGCCGTCCTGCAGCCATTCTATCGGTCCGATCCGGCTCGTCGCGATCCCGGCGGCTTCGGGCTCGGGCTCGCCATCGCCTTCGAAGTTGCCCGCGATCACGGCGGAATACTCACTCTGCACGATCTTGAACCGCGCGGGCTACGCGCCAGAATTCGCCTCCGCATCGAGCCGGCATAGTATTGAAGCCGATGGCGTGATGCAGGCTGCGGAAAGGCCCGGCGCCGGGCGGTCGTCACCGCAGCCACCGTGCCTGTACCGGTGATCGGCAGACGAGACGTCGACTTCGTCACGCCGTGCTTCCGCCGCGGCTTGCGACACGTTCGGAAACAAGTGAGAGGCAACCGGAATATTCAACGCGGAGATGGCGATGCCTACGTTTCCAGCGCTCGTACCGAGCGCCCTCTGAAAGGAAACCTTATGGCGAGAAGCCGCAATAAGACGACGTCGTTGGAGCATGGCTCTTCCAAGAAGCCGTGTCTCGGCCGCAACCACGCGATGAAGGCGGCTCTGCCGGTGGCCGGGGCATTGCTCGCCCTGGCTCCGATCGCCGCCCTCGCGCAGCAGGCAGGGTCATCCCTGCAAAGTCCGGGGTTCTATGTCGGCCTCGAAAGTGGCCTGAACTGGCTGCTGAACAGTGGCGGGAACAGCCAGCAGACCGGATATGCCGTGGGCGGCGTCGCCGGCTACGACTTTCTCGGCCCCCGCGTCGAACTGGAAGTCATGTACCGCAATAACCCAGGCAGCGGCCCGTCGCCCAACGGATGGACGACCGGCCAGATCGGCCAGCTGTCGACCATGGTCAACGGCCTCTATGACTTCCGACCCGGCGCCATGATCACGCCGTATGCCGGCGCCGGCATCGGCCTGGCGTTCGTGTCCCCCAATCTGAGCGGGAACTGCTCGTTGTGCAGCACTAACTTCGCGTACCAGGGGATCATCGGCGTCGGCTACAACGCGAGCCCCGCTGTTCGCGTCAATCTCGATGCCCGCTACTACGGAACGACGAGCCCCGGTTCGTACAACAACAACGACATTTCCGTGATGCTCGGCGCCACCTACAGGTTCGGCAAACTGTAGTCGATCGACGTGCATGCCCGCCGCGGCCTGCACGTCGCCCGACCTTCCGGCCGTCTGCCCGCGCGCCATCTTCGGGCGGGCAGACGGCGCCTTCACCTCCGCGCGGATGACATGCCCCCTGACACCCTCGTTTACGTCTTCAGGTCGAAGCGGCAGCCCGGCACGATTCGGAACCCGCAAATACTCGAATGCCGAGCAAGTGTGTCAACGCGTGTCGCGCCGACCGTCCGACGGGATCAGTTACAAGTCTCGACGGCCGCGCTGCAGCCAGCGGACGATCGACGTGGCAATGTCCTCACGGATCACGCCGGGTCTCTCCCTCCCACAAGACCTTCATTCTCCCTCTCAAAGGTCTACCCGGCGTGGTCTGCTCTTTCCGTTCATCTGGCCGGACGGCGGCAAGGCCTTTCAGCTTTCCTTGCAGGTCTTCTCCTGCTGGCCTCGAGTAGCGGCGGAGCCTTCTTGCACGCACAGCCCGCCCCAGCTCCGAAGCCGGCAGCCAGCGCGACCGACCCGTTGCTCGCCGGATTTGCGCGCTGGGATACCGACTCGGACGGCGCGCTCACATGCCAGGAGTGGATGCGGTACGCCGAGCAGCTGTTCCGCCGGTCGGACAGGAACGGCGACGGCATGCTGGCCGCCGATGAGTTCGCGATCCTTGGCAAATACGAACCGATCTTCTCGCAGGCCGACCTGGCCTATTTCGACGACGACCTCGACGGTCGGGTGACCCTTCGTGAGTTCAGCGACAAACCCAATCCGATCTTCGCCCGATACGACCGCAACCGCGACTGTCAACTGACCGTGGACGAAATCCGGAGGGGGACAACTGCCGGGACCTTGCCCGGCAATTCCCCCGGCGGGCAACAGAAGCCACCACCAGACGCAGCGGGCACTCGCCGGTAAACAATGGAAACCGAAATATCGGACAAGCGGGCGCGGTCGCGGATAGCATTGCTCCGGACGTCCCTCATTCCGACGTCAATCCGCTATCTTGAGCCTCCCGGCGCGGATCGTGTACTGGAGCAACGATGACCGTGACTTCGACAGCATCACCTGACCGGCAGGACGCGCCTTTCGTTTCCTGCAGGGTCCACATTCTGCCAAGCGCATTGAGCATTGGTTACGCCGTCCACTTCTATCCACGCTACGGCGAACCCGATGGCTGGTATCCCGAAGCGTACGGCCATATCTACGGCGTCGCGCGCATGCCGGAGAGCACGGGCAGCGAGGAGCAGCGCGAATGGCAGAGTACCGTCGCGCGTAGGCTCCGCCGACAAGGCGTGAAACTTCTGTCTCACGGGGAGGCAGACGCCTACGAGCGAAGCTGGGGCCGCTTCTGGGCACTCGTCTGGAGAACGCCGGCGCTGAGAAGACTCGTCTTCAACTGAAATTCCGCCCGGACCGGCTGTTCCGGTCGGTTCGGAAAGCACGACACGGGATCGAACCCGGCGACCGGCGGGACACCGCCCTTAGAGGATCTGGAAGACCTCGTAGACCGGTCCGGTAGGATCGCGACGGCCGGTCGATACGCAAACGATGCGATTGAGGAAGCGATACTTCTCCGACGCCGTCTCGAACCACGGCGTGGCGCGGAAATAGTACTGGCTGGGATCGACCTTCTCGCCCTTGTTGAGCTTTTCGATCACCCAGGCCGGGCCGTGCCGCATGCCGCGATAGCTCATGTAGACGAGGTGCCCGTCGTCGGTCTTCAGTGTGAGCCGCACGTCGAGCTGCAGGATGCCGTCGCGGCGCTGCAGCAGCCAGTCGCCGGCCGGCGCCGGCAGGACGGTGCCGCGCAGTTCCTCGCCCTCGAAGGTGCCGCCGGTCACCGTCGCGATGCGCCGGCGACCATACGGGGTCTCGCCGACGTCTACGAGCGTCGGGTCGACCTGAAGCGTCAGCGTGAAGAGATGGGTGGAACGGAGTGTCGGTTCGCTCATGCTAGTCCTCGAATCTTGGCCGTCAGATCTTGGCCGTCCGACCTTCCCAGTACGGCGCGCGGAGCTCGCGCTTCATGATCTTGCCGATGGTGCTGCGCGGAAGCGAGTCGCGGAACTCGACCGCGACCAGGCGCTGCGTCTTGCTGAGCTGAGCATTCGCCCATTCCCGCACATCCTCCTCGCCTGGCGATGCGCCGGCGCGGCGCACGCAGAGCGCCATCGGCGATTCGCCCCACTGGTCGCTCGGCACGCCGATCACCGCGACATCGATCACGTCGGGATGCTTCAGCAGCAGCACCTCGATATCTGCGGCATAGACGTTGAAGCCGCCCGAGATGATCATGTCCTTCTTGCGATCGAGCAGGATCAGGAATCCGTCCTCGTCGAGCTTGCCCATGTCGCCGGACTTGAAGAACAGCCTTCCGTCGGCATCGTGCCAGAACAACTCGCGCGTCTTGTCGTCCTGCTTGTAGTAGCCCTTCATCATCATCTCGGCGCGACCGGCAATCTCGCCGACCTCGCCCGGCGGCAGCTCCCGGCCCTGCTCGTCGAGGATCCTGAGTTCGACGCCGAAGCCCGGTTTGCCGACCGTGTGGAGCTTGTCGGGATGCAGGTTGGCTTCGAGCATGCAACTGCCCCCGCCCTCGGTGAGACCGTAGATCTCGATCAGCCGGCCGGGCCAGCGCGCGAGGCAGTCGGCCTTCACCTGGGCCCGCAGCGGCGCACTGGTCGAGAGCTTGGCCTTGAAGGAGCCGAGGTCGTACTTGTCGAAATCGGGATGCGCGAGGATACGCTGGTACTGGACCGGCACCAGCATGGCATGCGTCACCCGCTCGGCCTGCGCCAGTTCGAGGAATCTCACCACGTCGGATTTCCGCATCAGGATCGACGTGCCGCCCACACCGATGGTGGCCAGCAGCGCGACGAGCGTGGTGTTCGAATAGAGCGGCGTCGAAACCAGCGAAATCGTGTCGGGCCCGTAGTCGAAGGCCGGGAAGCGCACGGGAAGCTGGCTGCGCAACGCGTGCGAATGAAGGATGCCCTTGGGCAGGCCGGTCGTACCGGAACTGTAGATGATGTTGAAATCGTCCAGCGGGCCGATCTCGGTCTCGAACGGCGCATCGCTCGCGGGCGCCAGCCAGGTTTCGAAATCCTGCCAGCCCGGGCGGGTGAAGTCGTAGGCGATGCGGCCGCCGTCCACCAGCTTCGCGAGGCGTCCCTCATAGGGCTCGACCAGCGCGCGATACTGGTCCGACAGGAACAGGACCCTGGCGTCGCAATCCTCGAGCATTTTCTCTAGCGCATCGGCCGCCGCCATGGTCGACAGCGGCACGACGCAGATGCCGGCCCGCAGGCCGCCCATGAAGGTCTCGAGATATTCGATCGAGTTGGCGGCCAGGATGGCGATCTTGTCGCCGCGCTCCAATCCCATCTCCGAGAGCTGCCGGGCGATCCGGTTGATGCGCCCGTCGAATGCCCGCCAGCTGCGCACGCTCCCGTCGCACTTCACTGCCGGCTTGCCCGGATGGTTTTGCGCATGCCGCGCGATCCAAGCCGGGATCGACGTGAACTCGGGGATGTCGTCGATGACCGGCTGGGGAACGACAGGCTGATCGGCGCTCACGGCCGCGCCCTATTTCTTGGGCTCGACCTTCTCCACCGGGCCGCCGGCCTTCCTCCAGGCACCGAAACCGCCCTCGAAATGGGCGACCGGCGTGAGGCCCATGTCCTGCGCCGTCTTGGTCGACAGGGCGGAGCGCCAGGCGCCGGCGCAGAAGAACACGAACTTGTTGCCGGTCTGGAAATAGTCCTTGGCGTACGGGCTGTGCGGATCGATCCACATTTCCAGCATGCCGCGGGTCACATTGATGGCGCCGGGGATAGTGCCGTCGCGCCACAGTTCGCGCGGATCGCGGCCTCTTCGAGCGACATCGTCTCGATCTGGCTGTTGGCCTCGTCGACCATTTGCTGGACCGTCTTCTTGATCTCGAGCGGCATCGAACCCTCCTACGCGCTTCCTTCGAGCGTCAGTAGCATTTTGGCCGCAGCGCGCAAACGACGGCCACCTCGCCGCGTGAAAATCGCGCCGGCTATTTTCCGCCGGCCTCGGGGATGGTCTTCATCTCCTCGAGCC
>CAZPOS010000217.1:9086-9376 GCA_964588065.1 uncultured Reyranella sp. | reverse complement strand
GCCCTACTCTCCGGCCGCCCGAACCTTCGAAACCCGCAGAACTACGCTCCGAATTAGTCAACCAGATCAGCGACTTACAAGAAGCGTACCAAATCCCGCAGTCATCAGCTTTGGAGAGAAAGAGGCATAGAGAGAGCCAAACGGCCCCTGGGACGGCGACGCCGGTCAACAGGTCCAACGCGTAATGCCCGCGCCTATTGGGCTTTCAAGAGGCCCGCCAAGGCGGGAGAGACTGTCAGCTCGACGGTGAATGGCGGAGGGGGTGGGATTCGAACCCACGGTACGCTTGC
>CAZPOS010000217.1:4519-9076 GCA_964588065.1 uncultured Reyranella sp. | reverse complement strand
CTCGCGTTCGAGCCGGACGACGCAACGACGGTACCGCCGACCTCGGGCGCGATCGCGGGAGATGGAGCGTAATCGGCGATATATGGCGGAGGGGGTGGGATTCGAACCCACGGTACGCTTGCACGCACAACAGTTTTCGAGACTGTCCTAATCGACCACTCTAGCACCCCTCCGGGCGCGCGGGTTTATAGGCGGGCGTCTTTGGGGGAGCAACAGCTTCCCGCGAGGAACAGCGGGGGCCGCGGGAAAAAAGCGCCCGAATCACCTTCTCGGCGACACGGGAGAAGGCCGAACCGGCCCAGGGCCTTGAAACGACTGGCTTTTCGGCCTCCGAGGCGCGCTCCGGGCGGCGCATCGGCCCGCCCGTCTCCGACATTGACTCAAGAGCCGGCGTGCGTATATTCCGCGCTTCTTCGGCGGGCCCTGCGGGTCCGCCGCGTTCTTTCGTGTTTTTCGGCCATTTGGGGCCGAGGAACCTCAAGCCGGGTGTCATCATGATCGCCGTTATCCGCACGGGTGGAAAGCAATACACGGTCGCCGCCGACGACCAGCTCACGGTCGAGAAGATCGAGGGCGAGGCCGGCGCCAAGGTCGAATTCACCGACGTGCTGATGGTCGGCGAGACGGTCGGTGCGCCGACCGTCGCCGGTGCAAAGGTCGTGGGCTCGATCGTGAAGCAGGCCCGCGGCGAGCACGTGATCATCTTCAAGAAGCGCCGTCGCCAGAATTCGCGGCGCAAGAACGGTCACCGTCAGGACCTGACGGTGGTCAAGATCGAACAGATCGTCGCCTGAGCAGAGCGACAGGAGTAGGACGATGGCACATAAAAAGGCAGGCGGCTCCTCGCGTAACGGCCGCGATTCGGACGGCAAGCGTCTGGGCGTGAAGCGCTTCGGCGGCCAGAAGGTCGTCTCGGGCAACATCCTGGTCCGTCAGCGCGGCACCAAGATGAGCGCCGGCGAGAATGTCGGCGTCGGCCGCGACCACACCCTCTTCGCCGTCGCGGACGGCGTCGTGTCCTTCCGCACCCGCTCGGGCGGCAAGGTCGAAGTGAACGTGCTCCCGGCACCGGCGCTCGCCGCCGAGTAACGCCGTTCGTCCCATTGAGTTTGTGAAGGGGGAGCGGCTCGCCGTTCCCCCTTTTCGTTTCTGGACACCATCCCATGAAGTTCCTCGACCAGGCCAAGATCTACGTCCGCTCCGGCAACGGCGGCGCGGGATGCGCGGGCTTTCGCCGTGAGAAGTTCATCGAGTTCGGCGGTCCGGACGGCGGCGACGGCGGCCGCGGCGGCGACGTCATCCTCGAATGCGTCGACGGGCTGAACACGCTGATCGACTACCGCTACGCCCAGCACTTCAAGGCCGAGACCGGCCATCACGGCATGGGCAGCCAGCGCACCGGCGGCAAGGGCAAGGACATCGTGCTGCGCCTGCCGCGCGGCACCCAGATCTTCGCCGAAGACAACGAGACCCTGCTGGCCGACATGACCGAGATCGGCCAGCGGGTCGTCATCGCCAAGGGCGGGGACGGCGGCTTCGGCAACCTGCACTACAAGAGCTCGACCAACCGCGCGCCGCGCCGCGCCGATCCGGGCTGGCCCGGCGAGGAGTTCGCCCTGTGGCTACGGCTCAAGCTGATCGCCGACATCGGCCTGGTCGGTCTGCCCAACGCCGGCAAGTCGACGTTCCTGTCTTCCAACACCAACGCCAAGCCCAAGATCGCCGACTATCCGTTCACGACTCTGCATCCCGGCCTCGGCGTGGTGAAGGTGGGCGAGCGCGAGTTCGTGATGGCCGACATTCCCGGCCTGATCGAGGGCGCGCATGAGGGCGCCGGCCTCGGCACGCGTTTCCTCGGCCATGTCGAGCGCTGCCGCGCGCTGCTGCACCTGGTCGACGGCACGCAGGACGACGTGGCCGACGCCTATCGCACGGTGCGGCGCGAGCTGAAGGCCTATGGCGGCAATCTCGCGCGCAAGAAGGAACTGGTGGCGCTGAACAAGACCGACGCCATGACGCCCGAAGACATCGAGGCCAAGCGCGCGGCGCTGGCCAAGGTGAGCCGCAAGACGGTGCACGTCATCTCCGGCGTGTCCGGCCAGGGTGTCCAGCCGCTGCTGCACGAGCTGATGAAGCTGGTCGACAAGCAGCGCGCGCCCTCCCGGGACGCAGCATGACTCCCCTCGCCGGCGCGCGGCGGCTGGTCGTAAAGATCGGCTCCTCGATCCTGGTCGACGAAACGAAGGGCGAGGTCCGGCGTGACTGGCTGGAGGCCCTGACCAACGACGTGGCGCGCCTGCACAAAGGCGGCTGCGAGGTCGTGCTGGTCTCGTCCGGCGCCATTCGCCTCGGCCGCACGCATCTCAAGCTGGCGTCGGGACCGCTGCGCCTCGAGGAGAGCCAGGCCGCCGCCGCGACCGGACAGATCCGCCTCGCCCAGGCCTATCAGGAGGCGCTGGCACGGCACGGCATCACCGTCGCGCAGATCCTGCTGACCCTGACCGATTCCGAGGAGCGCCGCCGCTATCTCAACGCGCGGCAGACCATGGCGACCCTGCTGGGGCTGGGCGCCATCCCGGTGATCAACGAGAACGACACGGTGGCGACCGACGAGATCCGCTTCGGCGACAACGACCGGCTGGGCGCGCGCGTCGCCGAGATGATCTCGGCCGACACGCTGGTGCTGCTGTCCGACATCGACGGTCTCTACACCGGCGACCCGCGCAGCGACGCCTCGGCGACGTTCATCCCCGAAATCCGCGAGATCACGCCCGAGATCGAGGCGATGGCAGGCGTCGCGGCCTCGGAACTGTCCAACGGCGGCATGGTGACCAAGCTGATGGCCGGGCGCATCGCCATGGCCGCCGGCTGCCGCATGGCCATCGCCGACGGCCGCAAGGTCGGCGCGCTGGGCGCGCTGATCGACGGCACCGCGCGCTGCAGCTGGTTCCTGCCCGAGGGCTCGCCGCTGTCGGCGCGCAAGAAGTGGATCAAGGGCTCGCTCAAACCCGCGGGATCGCTGATCGTCGACGATGGCGCGGTGCGCGCGCTCTCGTCGGGCAAGAGCCTGCTGCCGGCCGGCGTCACCGCGGTGGCGGGCGAGTTCCGGCGCGGCGACGTGGTCGACGTGAAGGATCGTGGTGGCCGGGTGCTGGCGCGCGGCCTGGTCGCCTATGCCGCCGAGGATGCGCGCCGCATCGCCGGCCGCAAGAGCATCGAGATCGAGCGGCTGCTGGGCTTCCGCGGCCGCGACGAGATCGTCCATCGCGACGATCTCGTGGTCGAGTGAAAAGACGGAGCAATCCATGAACGTCCAGACCAAGCCCGCCGCCGAAGACGTCGTGGCGATCGTCGCCGAGTTGGGCCGGCGCGCCAAGGCGGCCGCCGCGTCGCTGCGCACCGCCTCGACCACCGCCAAGAACGCAGCCCTTCTCGAGGCCGCGCGTCTCATCCGCGCCGAAAAGGCCGCCATCCTCGCCGCCAACGCGCGCGACATCGAGGCCGCCAAGGCGGCCGGCATGACGGCAGCGCTGCAGGACCGGCTGCTGCTGAACGAGGCGCGCATCGAGGCGATGGCGCGCGGGCTCGACGACATCGCCGCCCTGCCCGATCCGGTCGGCGCGGTCATCGAGGAATGGAAGCGGCCCAACGGGCTCGCGCTCAGCCGCGTGCGCGTGCCGATCGGCATCATCGGCGTGATCTACGAGGCCCGCCCCAACGTCACTGCCGATGCCGGCGCGCTGTGCATCAAGTCGGGCAACGTAGTGGTGCTGCGCGGCGGCTCCGACAGTTTCCATTCCTCACGCACCATCGTCGAGCTGCTGCGCCGCGCGCTGGCCGGCGCCGGCCTGCCCGAGGATTGCGTGGCGCTGGTGCCGACGACGGATCGCGCCGCGGTGGGAGAGATGCTGCGCGCCATGGACTGGCTCGATCTCATCGTGCCGCGCGGCGGACGCTCGCTGATCGATCGCGTGACGCAGGAGAGCCGCGTGCCGGTGCTGCGCCACTATGACGGCATCTGCCACGTCTATGTCGACCGCGATGCCGACGTCGCCATGGCGCGCGATCTCGTGGCCAACGCCAAGATGCGGCGGGTCAGCGTCTGCGGCGCCGCCGAGACGCTGCTGATCGACCGCGCCGCGCTCGACACGCACCTGAAGCCGGTGCTCGACAGGCTGCACGAGCTGGGCTGCGAGGTGCGCGGCGACGAGGAAGTCCGCAAGCGCGACCCGAAGGCGGTGGCCGCCACCGAGAAGGACTGGCGCACAGAGTATCTCGAGCCGATCATCTCGGTCGCCACGGTCGACGGCGTCGACGGCGCCATCCGCCACATTGCCCGCTACGGCAGCCAGCACACAGAATCGATCGTCACCGGCAACGACGCGACGGCGCAGCGTTTCCTGGGCGAGGTCGACAGCGCCATCGTGATGCACAATGCGAGCACGCAATTCGCCGATGGCGGCGAATTCGGCCTGGGTGCCGAGATCGGCATCTCGACCAACCGCATGCATGCGCGCGGACCGGTCGGCCTGGTCGAGCTCACGACCTACAAGAACA
>CAZPOS010000217.1:0-4509 GCA_964588065.1 uncultured Reyranella sp. | reverse complement strand
GCGCGGCAAGGGCACGCTCCGCCCGTGAGCCTCCCATCATGAGCCTGCACCCAATGCCGGGTGTGCCGCTTGCCACGACGCGGCGCATCGGCCTGCTGGGCGGCTCGTTCAATCCCGCGCATGACGGCCACCGTCACATCAGCCTGGAGGCGCTGAGGCGCCTCGGCCTCGACGAGGTCTGGTGGGTGGTCTCGCCGCAGAATCCGCTGAAGAGCGGCGACGGGATGGAGCCGCTGTCCACCCGCGTGGCCCGCGCCCGTCAGGTCGCCCGCCATCCGCGGATCCGCGTCGGCGCGCCCGAGCTGCTGCTGGGCACGCGCTACACGCTCGACACGGTGCAGGCGCTGAAGCGCGTCTACCGCGGCGCGAAGTTCGTCTGGCTGATGGGCGCCGACATCCTGCCCCAGCTGGTCGACTGGGCGAACTGGCGCATCCTGTTCGCGACCGTTCCCATTGCCGCCTTCGCCCGACCGGGCTGGGGCCACGCCGCGCTGGCCTCCCCGGCACCGCAGACCTTTGCCCGTTTCCGGCTGGGAGCCGACCAGGCCCGGCAGCTGGCCACTTGCGAGCCGCCGGCCTGGTGCTTTATCCCGAGCAGGTTGGATGAACATTCCGCGACGGCCATCCGCGCCGGGCGGCCCCGAAGGACCAGATCGAAAGGAAAGACCATCCCCGCCCAGACCCGCACGCTTCCCGATCGAAGCAAAGCCTCCGACGCGCTCCTCGAGCTGGTGCGCCAGTCGCTGGACGACAACAAGGCCGAGGACGTCGTCGTCATCGACCTCAAGGGCAAGTCGGCCTTCGCCGATTACATGGTGATCGCCTCCGGTCGCTCGACCCGCCAGGTCGTGGCGATCGCCGAGCATCTGGCCGACAAGCTGAAGCAGTCGGGCCACGGATATGCGCCCGTCGAAGGCAAGCAGACCGGCGACTGGGTGCTGGTCGATGCCGGCGACGTGATCGTTCACGTCTTCCGCCCCGAGGCGCGCGCCTTCTATGCGCTCGAAAAGATGTGGGCACTGGAAGACGAGGCCGCCGCCAAGCCGGTCAAGAAGACCGCCGTCCGCAAGACGGCCGTGAAGAAGGCCGCCGCCAAACCCGCCGCCCGCCGCAAGCGCGCCTCGTAGCGCCGGCGACGTGAGCTTCGGTTGAAGATCACGATCGCCGCGATCGGCCGCGCGGCGCGCGGGCCGGAACGGGAACTCTACGAGCACTATGCCGGCCGCATCCGCTGGCCGCTCGTGCTGCGCGAGCTCGAGGAAAAGCGCAAGCTGCCCGCGCCCCAGCTCATGCAGCGGGAAGGCGAGCTACTGCTCGACGCGGCGCCCGCCGGGGCGACCCTGGTGATGCTGGACCGTCGCGGCAAGGTGCTCGACAGCGAGGCCTTCGCGGCCCGCCTGGGCAGCTGGCGCGACAATTCGGTCTCCGACGTGGCCTTCCTGATCGGGGGCGCCGACGGACACACCGAGGCGATGCTGAAAAAGGCCAGCCTGGTCCTGTCGTTCGGCGCCATGACCTGGCCCCACCTGCTGGCCCGCGGGATGCTGGCCGAGCAGATCTACCGCGCCCAGCAACTTCTCGCCGGCCATCCTTATCATCGCGCCTGAAAAGGCGATTTTGCCTCTGTTCTGACGAAAAACCGGGGCTACATTGGCGCCATGCACCCCATTCCCCGGTGGCTCCTGGCCACTTCGTCCGCCCTCCTCCTGGCAGCCGCGTCGAGCGCCGCGATGGCCCAGTCGGGCGCCCCCGCCACGCCGGTGGAGAAGCCGGCCACGAAGGCCGTGCGCAGCATCCCCTACGTGTCGATCACCGGCGAGGACGGCAAGCAGCGCCACTACGAGACCAACGCCATCCCGCTCCTCTACCACCGCGCCTGCTTCGGCTGGCGCATGTATCTCGGAGGGCCCAACCGGGTCGTGTCGCTGAAGGAGGTGCTCACCACCTCGCAGCCGGCCGAACAGGTCATCGCCGGTCCCGAGACCGAGGTCAGCGCCGACAAGACCAAGGCCACGACGCGCATGCTGGAGACCGTCCAGGACGGCGTGCTGCAACGCTCCTGGTGCATCATCCCCGGCGATCCGCCCGGCACCTACACCTATGACGTGAGCATCGACGGCGAGCCGCGCGGCGAGTTCGTGTTCTGCGCCATCGAGGTGCCCGACCAGAATCCCAATACCGATCCGCGCGAGTTGAGCTGCCCCAACAAGTTCAACGCCGTCGAACGCGCCCAGCCCCAGATCCGGAAGGCCTCGTAATGGCGTCTCCTGCTCCGCGTCCCGTCCTGCTCTGCATCCTCGACGGCTGGGGTCATCGGACCGATCTCTCGAACAACGCCATCCTGGGCGCCCGCACGCCGAACTTCGACCGGCTGGTCGCGACCTGCCCGCAGGGGCTGATCGACGCGTCCGAGACCTTCGTCGGCCTGCCCAAGGGCCAGATGGGCAATTCCGAAGTCGGCCACATGAACCTCGGCGCCGGCCGGGTCGCCGTGCCCGACCTGCCGCGCATCGACAACGCGATCGAGGACGGCTCGCTCGCCAAAAGCCCCATCCTCGCCGAGACGATCGCACGGCTGAAGCAGAGCGGCGCAGCGCTGCATCTGATGGGCCTCGCCTCACCGGGCGGCGTGCACGCTCATCAGGATCATCTGGTCTTCCTCGCCAACCTGGTCGCGGCCCAGGGCGTGCCGGTGTGGATCCATGCCTTCCTCGACGGCCGGGACATGCCGCCGCGCAGCGCGCTGGAATGCCTCGACCATATCCAGGCCGGGCTGAAGCCGGGCCTGCCGATCCGCTTCGCGACCGTGACCGGCCGCTTCTACGCCATGGACCGCGACAAGCGCTGGGAGCGCGTGACGCTCGCCTATGACGCAATGGTCGATGCCAGGGGTGAAGCCGCGACGGCGCCGAAGGAGGCCGTAGAGAAGGCCTATGCCGCCAAGCTCGACGACGAGTTCGTCCTGCCGACGGTGATCGACGCCTATGCCGGCATGAAGGACGGCGACGGCCTCTTGATGTTCAACTACCGCTCCGACCGGGCACGCGAGATCCTGACGGCGCTGCTCGATCCGCGGTTCGACGGCTTCAACCGCAACCGCGTCGTGCCGTTTGCCACGGCGATCGGCATGGTCGAGTATTCGGCCGCGCTCAACCCCTTCCTGAAGACGCTGTTCCCGCCTGAGATCATCAGGATGGGTCTCGGCGAGACGGTGTCGCGCGCGGGGCTGAAGCAGTTGCGCATCGCCGAGACCGAGAAGTACGCGCACGTCACCTTCTTCTTCAACGGCGGCGAGGAGCGCGTGTTCGAGGGCGAGGAGCGCATCCTCGTGCCGTCGCCCAAAGTGAAGACCTACGACATGAAGCCCGAGATGAGCGCGCCGGAGGTGACCGACAAGCTCGTCGAGGCCATCGGCTCGGGCACGTTCGACCTGATCGTCGTCAACTATGCGAATACCGACATGGTGGGCCATACCGGCGACCTCGGCGCCGCGACCCGGGCCGTCGAGGCGGTCGACGGTTGCCTCGGCCGCCTCATGCAGGCCATCCAGGCGGCGGGCGGCGTCATGTTCGTCACCGCCGACCATGGCAATGCCGAGCAGATGTATGACGAGCAGTCGCACCAGAAACACACGCAGCATACGTTGAATCGCGTACCGGCGCTGCTCTTCAACGGACCGGCCTCGATCCATTCGCTGTCGGACGGCAAGCTGGCCGATGTCGCACCGACCCTTCTGGCGCTGATGGGCGTCCCGCAGCCGGCGGAAATGACCGGCAGGTCGCTGCTGTCGACCGCCTCGCGGCCGGCGATCCTCACCGTGGCGCACGCTGCCGCCGCGGCTTCTGCCTGATTTGTGAAGGACGCCGGACCCCGGCGCCTTGATCCTGCCAAAGACGCCCCTGTATCCTCCCACCCACGCTGAAACACCGGATTGCCGGCCCTCACGGCCCTTGGCGACTCCCTCCTGAAGGCACCCAAATGACCTTTCTGCGCTTCGCATCCCTCGCCACGGCCGTGGCTTTCCTGGCCACACCCGCCCTCGCGCAGACCAAGGCCGCCGATCCGAAGGCCGCCGGCGGCGACAAGAGCGAGCTCTACCAGCAGCTCAACCTGTTCGGTGACGTGCTCGAGCGCATCCGCCGCGACTATGTCGAGCCGGTCGAGGAGAAGCAGCTCATCGAGAATGCCATCAACGGCATGCTGAGCGCGCTCGACCCGCATTCCAGCTACATGAACCCGAAGTCCTACAAGGACATGCAGGTCCAGACGAAGGGTGAGTTCGGCGGCCTCGGCATCGAGGTCACGATGGAGAACGGCGTCATCAAGGTGGTGTCTCCGATCGACGACACGCCCGCCTCCAAGGCCGGCATCCTGCCGGGCGACCTGATCTTCGCGCTGGACGGCGAGCCGGTGCAGGGCCTTACGCTTCAGGAAGCCGTCGAGAAGATGCGCGGAAAGGTCGGCACGCCGATCAAGGTCTCGATCCGCCGCGGCACCAAGGACCCGTTC
>CAZPOS010000216.1:0-9403 GCA_964588065.1 uncultured Reyranella sp. | reverse complement strand
TGCGCCTGCGCGACCTGGGCGGCCTGATCGTGATCGACTTCATCGACATGGAGGAGACACGCCACCAGCGCCAGGTCGAGCACAAGGTGAAGGACTCGATGCGCTCGGACCGCGCGCGCATCCAGATCGGGCGCATCTCCGCGTTCGGTCTGCTCGAAATGTCGCGCCAGAGGCTGCGCCCCAGCCTGCTGGAGCATTCCACCGAGGTCTGCCCGCACTGCGCCGGCAGCGGTCGCATCCGTTCGCTCGAGTCCGCCGCGCTCCATGCGCTGCGCGCCATCGAGGAGGAAGGCGTGCGCCGCCGGGCCAGCGAGATCGCCGTCAGCGTCCCGCCGAACGTCGCGCTCTACCTGCTCAACCAGAAGCGCCATTCGCTGTCGGAGATCGAGCAGCGCTACGGCTTCACGGTCATCGTCGAGGCCGACGAGGATCTTCATGCCGCCGATTGCGAAATCGAGCGCGTGCGCTCGCGCCGCGACGATCATCGCAACAACGACCGGCCAGCGCCGGAACTGGCGCGCGCCAGCTACGATGAGACGTCCGGTGACGACGAGCCGAGCGACGAGGCCGACCGCAGCGAGGGCGCCGAGAGCGAGGACCGTGGCGAGCGTGACGAAGAGCGCAGTGCCGGCGAGGAAGGCGAAGGCCGTGGCCGTCGCCGTCGCCGCCGGCGGCGTCGTGGCGGCTCTCGCGAGGATGGCGAGGACTCCGATCGTCGCCAGAGCGCAGCGGGCGAGGTGCCGGCGGGTGAAGACCCCTCCTCCGGCGAAGCGCGCCCGAATGGTGCGGCGGATGGGGAGGAGCACTCCGGCCACGACGCGGAGCGGGATGCCACCCGCGCCGACGACGAGGCGGCCGAGAATGCCGACGGGGATAAGACGGAAGCCGACGCCAATGGCGACCCCAATGGGGACGATCGCGGCGGCAGCCGCCGCCGCCGGGGTCGCCGCGGCGGACGTCGCCGGCGCCGCGAGAACGGTGACGGCGAACCGATGCAGGGCGAAGGCCAGGAGTTCGCCGGCGAGGGCGACTCGCAGGACGAGGCACGCGCGCCGAATGGCCATGACGAGACGAACGGCAGCCATGAGCCACCGCCGTCGCCCCCGACGCCCATGGAAGCCATGCCGGTCGAGCATATGCCCGTGGAGCAGGCCCCCTTCGATCCGGGCCCGCCGGTGAATGCGGAAGCGGCGCCTGTGGCCGCCCCGGAGCCGGGACCGGTGGTCGCCTCCGCGCCGCAGCCGATCGTCGTCCCTGAGCCCGAGCCAGCCCCTGCCCCGCCGGCGCCGCCGCCGATCCCCGTGATCGACGCGCCGCCTGAAAAGCCCAAGCGCGGCTGGTGGCGCCGCTAGGAAAGCCGCACGCCATGCGTCGCCGCTCCCTGATCGCCGGCGCCACCGCGCTGACGATCATGGGCTCGGCGAAGGCAGACACGTTCCCGAACGGCCCCTTCCGCATCATCGTGCCGTTCGGACCGGGATCGGCGACCGATCAGAGCGCTCGCAACATCGCCGAGGGTCTCAACAAGGCGTTCGGCGTCCCGGCGGTGGTCGAGAACAAGCCCGGCGCCAACGGCGCGATCGCAGCCGACGTCGCGGCCAAAGCCAGGCCGGACGGACAGACCATCTTCGTCTGCTCCAACACCGCGGCGGCCTCCAACGTCGCGCTGATGAAGTCCCTGCCCTACGATCCGCTCAGGGATTTCGAGCCGGTCACGATCATCGGCCGCGCACCGGTCTTCATGATCGTCAATCCGAAGGTCGAAGCGAAGACGGCGGATGAGTTCGTCGCGCTCTGCAAGCGTCAGCCGGGCAAGATCAATTTCGGCTCGGGCAGCGCCTCGACCCGCATCTCGGGCGAGCTGCTCAAGGCCAAGGCCGGCATCGACATGGTCCACGTGCCCTACAAGAGCACGCCAGCGGCGTTGCAGGACACGATGGCAGGTCACGTTCAGATGTGCTTCGCCGACCCGGTGACCAGCCTGCCTCAGGTCAAGGCAGGCACCGTGCGCTGCCTCGGCGTCGGCAGCCGCGGGCGTTACAAGCTCACGCCCGAGATCCCGACCCTGATCGAGCAGGGCATCCGCGACTTCGAGCTGATGACCTGGACCGGCATTCTCATGCCACGCGGCGTGCCCGAGCCGGTCATGGCGAAGCTGCGCGAGGTCATGCTCAGGTCCATCACCGACCCCGCCTACGTCGAGCGCCAGGCCCAGGGCGGTTCGGAGATCGCCCCCTGCTCTCCCGACGAGATGCGCCGCATCATGGTGGCGGAAATCGAGCTCTATCGCGAGATGATGAAGGTCGCCGGCATCGAGCCGGAGTGAAGCAGCGGCCGGAACTGCCGCCGATCTGACCTTGGCTCTCGTTATATTTATTCGTATATATCGACTGCTCTACATCGGCGAGCATTTCCCGAGAAATTCCAGAGGATCGAATCATGCACCACGCGAAGCACTTCTACATCGATGGCGAGTGGGTCGATCCGATCGAGCCCGCCCTGATCGACGTCATCGATCCCTCGACCGAGGAAGCCTACGTCCAGATCTCGGTCGGCAGCGCGGCCGACGTGGATCGCGCGGTCGCCGCCGCCAAGGCCGCCTTCCCCGCCTATGCCCGCACCAGCCGGAAGGAGCGCCTCGACCTGCTGCGCGCCATCCTGGCCGAATACAACAAGCGCCGGAACGATGTCGGAGACGCGATCTCGCGCGAGATGGGCGCGCCGCTCGAATTCGCGCGCACCATCCAGGCGGGCCGCGGTACCGCGCATATCGAGCGCATGATCTCGGTGCTCGAGACCTATCCCTTCGAGAAGCTGGAAGGCACCACCCTGATTGCGCGCGAGCCGATCGGCGTCTGCGGCCTCATCACGCCGTGGAACTGGCCGACCAACCAGATCGCCTGCAAGGTCCTGCCGGCATTGGCCGCCGGTTGCACCATGGTGCTGAAGCCTTCCGAGGAGGCGCCGATCGACGCCGTCATCTGGAGCGAGATCATGCATGCCGCCGGCGTGCCCAAGGGCGTCTACAACATGGTCCAGGGCGCCGGCGCCGTGGTCGGCGAGGCAATGTCGAGCCACCCCGACATCGACATGATGTCGTTCACCGGCTCGACCCGCGCCGGCATCCGCGTCGCCCAGGCCGCCGCCGTCACGGTCAAGCGCGTCGCCCAGGAGCTGGGCGGCAAGTCGGCCAACATCCTGCTGCCGGACGTCGACTTCCAGATGGCCGTCACCAAGGGCATCAACAGCATGATGGTGAACTCGGGCCAGTCCTGCACCGCACCCAGCCGCATGTTCGTGCCGCAGGACCGTCACGACGAGGTCAAGGCCATCGCCAGAGCCGCGGCCGAGAAGTTCGTGGTCGGCAACCCTCAGGACCCGGCCACCCGGCTGGGCCCGGTCGTGAACGAGTCTCAGTTCAACAAGATCCAGGGCCTGATTCAGAAGGGCATCGAGGAAGGCGCGGAGCTGGTGACGGGCGGCCCCGGCCGTCCGGAGAACCTGAACCGCGGCTACTATGTCCGTCCCACCGTGTTCGCGGGCGTGACCAACGACATGACCATCGCGCGCGAGGAGATTTTCGGACCGGTCATCTGCATCCTCCCCTACAAGGACGAGGAAGAGGTCATTCGTCTCGCCAACGACACGATCTACGGCCTCGCTGCCTACGTCCAGGGCGCCGATCTCGAGCACGCCCGCAAGGTCGCCGCGCAGATGCGCGCCGGGAACGTCCATGTGAACTACCCGATCGGCGACACCGCTGCGCCGTTCGGCGGTTACAAGCAGTCCGGCAACGGCCGCGAGTACGGCAAGTGGGGCCTCGATGAGTTCCTCGAGACCAAGGCAGTCATCGGCTACGAGGCGGCCTGAGGCTGCGCCGTCGATGGAGCGGCGGGCGTCCTCGCCCCGCCGCTCGACAGCGCCCAGCGGTCGCATCTCGATTGCTGGCAGCGGCAGCAACTCCTCTGCCATACTTCTGGGATGCAGCACTCTCACCTGCTTCACCCGCCCGTCGACATCGCCATCGTCGGCAGCGGCGCCAGCGGCGTGCTGCTGGCCGCCCAGCTCGTCCGCAGGAGCAATCTCAGCGTCGCCCTGATCGGGCGGGACGCCCATCCGGGGCTCGGTGTCGCCTACTCGACGCAGTGCCTCGGCCACCTCCTCAATGTCCGCGCCAGCGACATGTCGGCCCTGGCGGACGAGCCCGACCACTTCGTGCAATGGCTGGCGCGCGACGGAAGCGGCTTCGGCAGAACCGATTTCGTTCCTCGCGCCCTCTACGGCCGATACCTGCAGGACCTGCTGGCCGATGCGGTCCGGCGATCCGGTGGCCTCCTGCGGGTCGTCCGCGGCAACGTCGTCGCCGTCCGATACGAGGATGACGGTGTCCAACTCGACGTCGAGGATCACGGTCTGCTCAGGGCTCGCAAGGCGGTCCTGGCGACCGGGCACCGCCCCCCGTCGACGAACTCCGGCGCCTATCGCGGCAATCCCTGGCGCGACGAGGCCATTGCCGGCCTGGCGCCCGATGCCTCGGTGCTCCTTATCGGCACCAGCCTGACGATGATCGACGTGCTGATCTCGCTGCTGGAGCAAGGCCACAAGGGGCCCATTGTCGCGCTGTCGCGCCGCGGGCTGCTACCGCATTGCCATCCGCCGGCACCGATTCCCACGCCGCAGGCCGATGTCGGCGGGCTCTTCACCGGCAGCCTGTCGCAGCGTACCGCCCGCTTCCGGGCCAGATTGCGGGCCGGCCTGGGCTGGCCCGGGCTCATGCAGCTCCTGCGGCCGCGCAACAACGAGATGTGGCAGGGGCTCGACCTCGACCAGCGCAGGCGCTTCCTGCGCCATCTGCGACCCTGGTGGGACATGCATCGCCATCGTGTGGCGCCGCAGATCGGCGCGCAGATCGATGCCGCCCGGGCGAGCGGACAACTGTCGATCGTCGCGGGCCGGATCGAGATCGGGCGCATAAGTGACGAGAAGGTCGAGGTCACGATCACCCGCCGCGGCTCGGACGTTCGCGAACATCGGAACTTCGACCGCGTGGTCGATTGCCGGGGTCCCCGCAACGAAGTCGATGTGCAAGTGCCATTGCACGCGCAGCTGATGGAGGACGGGCTGCTGCGGCCCGATCCCCTCAACCAGGGACTGGATGTCGCGGTCGACGAGGCGCTGATCGCACAGGATGGCAGGCCGTCGGACCGACTCTTCGTCCTCGGTCCTCCGACCCGCGGCCGCTACACCGAAATCGTGGCGATCCCGGACATCCGGCTGCAGGCAGCGGCCGTCGCCAGCCGTCTGATCGCCGACCTGCAACGACCATCTGGTCTTGTCGCAACGCCCACCGCATAATTGCCGGATGGGACGCCGACCAGCCAAAGCCGCGGCCAAGCCGGCCGACAAGACCTCCTTGCACCTCCGGATCGATTTCGGCGGCGACCGATCGATCGGTCCCGGCAAGGTCCGGCTCCTCGAGCTGATCAACGAGACCGGATCGATCTCCGCCGCGGGACGTGCGCTGGCCATGTCCTACCGCCAGGCCTGGCTGCTGGTCGACGAGATGAACCAGATGTTCCGCGAGCCCGTGGTGACCGCCCAGACCGGCGGCGGCGGCGGCGGCGGCACGTCGGTGACGGAGACCGGCAACGACATCGTCCGCCTCTACCGCGAGATGGAGCGGCGGGCCTATGGCGCCTCCTCGCCGGAAATCCGTTCGCTGGCCCGCCTGCTCACCCCGCCCGACGTCAAGCTCCACTAGGCCACCGTCGGCGAGCTGCACCGGTCCGCTTGCACCGGTCTTCGTTATATCTTACTGGATATATCGTTGCTTCACCGCACAGGGGTACCGGTCATGGAGATCGTCGGCAAGGGATTGACGGACTGCCAGGTCGACCCGACGGGCGTGTCGTTCCGCCTCGGTTTGGAGAGCATCGACGGCCGGCCGGCCTCGGTGATCCTCCCGGTCGAGTGCCTGCGGTCTCTGCTCATGACACTGCCGCATGTGATCGAGAAAGCGCTGAAGGCTCGCTACCGGGACGACACGCTGAAGGTGGTCTATCCCATGAGCGGATTCTCGCTCGAGGCAGCGGCCGGCAGCACCAGCACCATCCTGACCCTGAAAACGCCGGACGGGTTCAAGGTCTCTTTCGCCCTGACGCCTGAGGATGCCGGGGGTCTCGCGACGTCGCTCGTCGGCATCGAAGGCGGTCAGCCGCCCTTCGCCCTCAATTGAGCCGTACCGCGAGCAGCGGCTGGATTTCAGCGAGGGCCATGGCTACTTCAGTACAGTGAAGCCCTGCTTCTCGAAGAACGGCTTGGCGGCCGGCGTCTTCAGGTAGTCGACGAAGGACTGCGCATCCGGATTGGTCGAGGTCGAAAGCAGCGCCATTGGATAGATGATCGCCGGGTGCGAACCGGCCGGAAAGGTCCCGACGATGCGCACGGCCGGATCGGAAGCGGCGTCGGTCTTGTAGACGATGCCGAACGGCGCCTCGCCGCGCGAGACGAGAGTCAGTGCCATGCGGACATTCTCGGCCTGCGCCACGCGGTCGGAGACCGAAGACCAGACGCCGAGATACTCCAGCGCCGCCTTGCCGTACTTGCCGGCCGGAACGGCGTCGACATTGCCCATGGCAAGGCGCCCGTCATTGCCCAGTGCGCCGCGCAGGTTGAAACCCTTGTCGATCTCGAGGTCGATGCTGGAATCCTTGCCGGCGATCAGGACGATCTGGTTACCCAGGAAATCCGAGCGGCTGGCCGGCTTGATGAGATTGCGCGCGGCGACATAGTCCATCCACGGCACATCGGCCGAGATGAAGATGTCGGCCGGGATGCCACCTTCGATCTGCTTGGCCAGCGCGGAGCTGGCGGCGTAAGAGATCCTGGTCGTCTTGCCGGTCTTCTTGCGCCAGTCGTCGGACGCCTCGTCCAGTGCGTTCTTGAGGCTGGCAGCGGCAAGGATGACGACGTCCTTACCCTGCGCGAACGCCTGCTGCGCCAGCCCCCCCGCCGACAGGACGAAAGCGGTCGCGGCAAGGACGGACGCGAAGACTCGACGATTACACGGCATGGAGCGCTCCCACGACACATCGGGATCGATATATCCAAATGAATATATCGATCCGGCCTGGCGCGCGCTACCGGTCTCTCACCTGGCCGCCTCAGGCGGCGTAGCGGCTTTCAGTGAGCGCCGGCCACATCTCGTCCTTGCCGGCCTTGGCAAAGGACGCGCCGATCTTTTCGCCCCAGAAGGCGTCGCTGCCGAAGTCGCGGCGCCACACCCACAGACGGCGCGTGTAGTGATGGAGAATGTGTTCGTGGGTGAAGCCCATCGCGCCCATCGACTGGTGCGAGATCGCGGCGATCCGATGCGCGAAGTCGGAGCACTGGGTCTTGGCGGCGGCGATCGAGAAGCTGCCGCCCGCCTCCAGCCCGCCTTCGTCGGCATCGCGCGACGCGGCCTCGGCGGAAGCGATGGTCGCGGCCACATAGCTCGCCAGCTCGGCCAGCATGTGCTGGATCGCCTGGAACGTCGAGATCGGCCGACCGAACTGGACGCGCTGCTTGCAGTATTCCGTTGCCGTCGCCAGCACCTTGTCGGCGGCGCCCGCCATCTGCATGGCGCGCGCCAGCGCGGCGAGCTCGAGCGCCCGGTCGGCGCTGACCGGAGACGGCGCCGAGAATTCCGGCGTGGCGCCATCGAACGTCACCGTTCCGTAGGGCTCGCCGGCATGGCTGGGGGCGTCGTCGATCGCGACCGCATCGCGCGGCACGACGACCAGGGTCGACTTGCCTGCCGCCGTCACGATCGCCACGAAGCGCTCGGCGACGCCGGCGAAGGGCACGCGCGCGACCTTGCCGGATAGACGATTGCCCTGCAGCGAGAGGTCACCCAGGGCGAGGGTCGATGGTCCCGTCGCCGGCTTGCCACCCGCGGCCGAGACCAACAGGTTGGCCAGCGCGGTCTCGGCGACCGGCACAGGCACCGCATGCTCGCCGGCCACGCGCAGCATCGCCATCAGGTCGGCGAGCGTGCCGCCCACGCCTTCCAGATCCTCGGGGACGGCAATCAACGGCAAGCCCATCTCCTCGATCTCCTTCCAGAGATCGGCGGGCCACACGCCCTTCTCGACGCCGTTCACGACGTCCTTGCCGGCGCGCTCGGCGAAGAAGCGGCCGGCGGTTTCCAGCAACATGTCACGGGTATCGCGGTCCATGATCTCTCTCCTTCAGCGCAGACCGAGGCCGCGGGCGACGATGCCGCGCAGGACCTGGGTGGTGCCGCCCTGGATGGTGTAGCTTGGCGCCATCATCGACGCGTACTGTGCGATGTCGAGGAAGTCGGCGAGATCGTCCTCGGTGGTGGCGTCGGATTCGGCGAGGGTGCGCGCGATCTCCGGCAGGTCCTGCTGGTAGATCGTGCCGAGATCCTTCACCAGCGACGCCTCGATGGCCGGCGACTTGCCGCCCTGCATCATGCCGGCGACGGCGGTCGACATCTGGCGCAGGGTCCAAAGGCGGGCGATCAGACGGCCAAGGATCGCGTTCGCGCGTTTGGCGGGCTGGCGGCCGAGCACCCGCACCAGTTCGCGCAGCACATAGACGTTCTGCATGAAGCGTTCGGGGCCGGAGCGCTCGAAGGCCAGCTCGCTGGTGACCTGGAGCCACCCGTCGCCCTCGTTGCCGATCAGGCAATCCTCGGGAATGAAGGCGTCGGAGAAGGTCACCTCGTTCCAGTCATGGCGGCCGGCGAGATTGATGATCGGGCGGATGGTGATGCCCGGCGTCTTGAGGTCGACCAGGAGCTGGCTCAGCCCCTTATGACGGTCGCCATGCTGGCCCGAGGTGCGCACCAGGGTGATGCAGTAGTGGTTGCGGTGCGCACCCGAGGTCCAGACCTTGGTACCGTTGACGCGGAAGCCACCCGGTACGGGCTCAGCCCGGGTCCGCACGGACGCCAGGTCGGAGCCGGAATCGGGCTCGCTCATGCCGATGCTGAAATAGCACTCGCCGCGCGCGATGCGGGGCAGGATGGCCTGGCGCTGCTGCTCGGTGCCGAACTTCAGAAGCAGCGGACCCGACTGACGGTCGGCGACCCAGTGCGAACCCGCCGGGGCGCTGTTGCCGAGAAGCTCTTCGGTGACCACCAGGCGATCGAGAAAGGTACGCTCCGCGCCGCCATATTGCTTGGGCCAGGTGATGCCGAGCCAGCCCTTGGCACCCAGCGCCCGGCTGAACTCGGGCGACGGCGTGTTCCAGCTCGCAAAGCGGTCTTCGGACTGGATCTTGGGCAGCGTCTCCTTGAGGAACGCGCGTACCTCTCCGCGCAGCGCCTCGGCTTCGGCGGGCAGGTGGAATGGCGGGAACTCGAGCTTGGGAATGGACATCATCATCTCGACGG
>CAZPOS010000215.1:0-9414 GCA_964588065.1 uncultured Reyranella sp. | reverse complement strand
CGGAAGACGGGAAGAACCCGTCGGTCGACACCTATGAAGTCGACATGGACACGTGCGGGCCGATGGTTCTCGACGCGCTGATCAAGATCAAGAACGAGATGGACAGCTCGCTCACCTTCCGGCGCTCCTGCCGCGAGGGCGTGTGCGGGTCCTGCGCCATGAACATCGACGGCACCAATACGCTGGCCTGCACCAAGTTCATCGACGAGGTGAAGGGCGACATCAAGATCTACCCGCTGCCGCACATGCCGGTGGTGAAGGACCTGGTGCCGGACCTCAACGTGCCGTATGCGCAGCTGACCTCGATCGAGCCCTGGCTGAAGTCGACCACCCAGCCGCCGACGCGCGAGCGCCTGCAGTCGCCGGAAGAGCGCGCCAAGCTCGACGGCCTGTGGGAGTGCATCCTGTGCTTCTGCTGCTCGACCTCCTGCCCCAGCTACTGGTGGAACGGCGAGCGCTATCTCGGCCCGGCGATCCTGCTGCAGGCCTATCGCTGGATCGCCGACAGCCGCGACGAAGCCAAGGGCGAGCGCCTCGACAATCTCGAGGACCCGTTCCGGCTCTATCGCTGCCACACGATCATGAACTGCACCAAGACCTGCCCGAAGAGCTTGAACCCGGCCAAGGCGATCGCCGAGATCAAGAAGCTGATGGTCGAACGCACCATCTAGCCGGCTCGTCTTTTGCTATGCTGAAGCCACCGGGAGAAAAAAGGGGGCTTCAGCCATGTCATTCAAATCCATCACCGCAGCGGCCGCACTCGCCGGGTCGATTGCGCTTGCCGCGGGACCAGTGTCGGCCGGCCAGACCTTCGACGCGGTCAAGGCCAAGGGCTTCGTCCAGTGCGCGGTCAATACCGGCCTGGCGGGCTTCTCCTTCGCCGACAGCCAGGGCAAGTGGACGGGTCTCGACGTCGATCTCTGCAAGGCCATCGCCGCGGCGATGTTCGGCGACGCCGAGAAGGTGAAGTTCACGCCGACCACCGCCCAGCAGCGCTTCGTCGCCCTGCAGTCCGGCGAGGTCGACGTCATCACCCGCAACGCGACGCAGACCCTGCTGCGCGACACCTCGCTCGGCTTCAACATCGCCGGCGTGAACTTCTACGACGGCCAGGGCTTCATCGTGCCGGCCAAGAGCAACATCAAGAGCGCGAAGGATCTCGACGGCGCCACGGTCTGCGTCCAGCCGGGCACCACGACCGAGCTCAACCTCGCGGACTATTTCCGCAAGAACAAGATGACGTTCAAGCCGGTGCTGATCGAGAAGCTCGACGAGCTGTTGCAGGCCTATGCTTCCGGCCGCTGCGACACCTACACGACCGACGCCTCGGGACTGGCGGCGGTACGTGCCGGCCAGCTCGCCGGCAAGGGCGAGCATGTCATCCTGCCCGAGCGCATCTCCAAGGAGCCGCTCGGCCCGATCGTCCGTCACGGCGACGACCAGTGGTTCGACCTCGTGAAGTGGACGCTGATGGGCATGATCGAGGCCGAGGAAATGGGCATCACCTCGAAGAACGTCGACGAGATGCTGAAGAGCGACGATCCCGCCGTGAAGCGCTTCCTCGGCGTGACGCCGGGCTTCGGCAAGGCCACGGGCGTCGACGAGAAGTGGATGTACAACGTCATCAAGCAGGTCGGGAACTACGGCGAGAGCTACGACCGCCACGTCGGCCCGGCCACGCCGCTCAAGCTCGAGCGCGGCCAGAACGCGCTGTGGACCAACGGCGGCCTGATGTACGCGATCCCGTTCCGTTGATCGCTAATCTTCGCGATCGAACCGCATCTTCTTGATGCGGCCGGTCGAGACTTCGAGGGCGGTGATCTTGCCGTCGCGGTCGCGGACCAGATGGGCGAGCTGGGTGGCCTTGATCCAGCTGCCCGGCGATTCCACCTCCACCGTATCGGCGTCGAGGCCGCGCACGATCCAGGGTGCGCCGCCCGAGATCAGCGGTCCGCCGACCTCCATCGTCCAGTCCTTGCCGTCGCGGCTGATGCGCCACACGGCGGCACAATCGGACGAGACGTAGGTGCCGGCGAGGTCGGCCGGCACGGCCGCGCGCTTGGCGAGCTTGCCGAAGGTGACGATGCGGCCGGCGCCGAGGTCGACCTTCAGCGTGCCCCTGGGGCCGGGCTTCAGGGCGAACTCGAACGAGCCGCGTTCGGCCGCCAGCCAGCCGCCGGCGCGGCGGCCCAGCACGAAGGGCATGCCGTTCTGCGTCACGACCGCCTCGCCGTTGCGCCAGGCCAGGTCGAACAACGAGGGCTCCTCGGCGCTGAACCAGGTCCCGGCGAGCGGCTTGATGTCCACGGCAGTGATCGGCGGCAGCGCGGACTTCATCCGCTTGTCGCCTTCAAGCGCCAGCGCCGCGATAGTGCGGGCGCGCCGCCACGGATCGATGCTGCCGAGGTTGGCGATCACCACGACGGTGAGATCGGCCTTGGGCACGCGCAGGAACTCCGTGCGGAAGCCCGGCCACAGGCCGCCATGTCCGACCGTCTGCAGGCCGCGCAGCTCTTCGACCGCGACGCCGCGCCGGTAGTTGTTGGCATGGCCGCCGGTGAGGCCCGCGATGGCCGTGAGCTGCGCCGGGATCGTCTTTCCCAATGTCGGCTTGTCGAAATGCCGGCTCCAGATCAGGAGGTCCTCGACGGTCGAGGTGAGGCCGCCTTCGCCGCCCTGCGGATAGGCATGTGCGGCACGCCGGAACCCCTGCTCGCGGTCGCCGAGATAGCCGGTGGCGAGGTTCGGGATCACCGCGTCGATCTCGGCCACCAGCGAGGTGTGTGCCATGCCGAGCGGCTTGAAGATGCGTTGGTCCAACACGTCGCCCAGCTTCTTGCCCGTCAGCTTCTCGACGATCAGGCCGAGCAGCAGGAAGTTGGTGTTGCTGTAGAGGAAGCGGCTGCCGGGCGCGAAGTTGAGGTGGCGGTTGCGCGTGCAGGCATCCAACAGGTCCTCGGGCCGCGCCGGCCTGTCGAGACCGTGTCCGCCGAGACGCAGCAGTTCGAGGAAGTCGGGCAGGCCGCTCGAATTGCGCATCATCTGGTCGATCGTCACCGGCAGCGGCGGCAGCTCGGGCAGATACTTGTGCGGCGGATCGGAGAGCTTGAGCTTGCCTTCGGCCGCCAGCATCAGGGCGGCCGTCACCGTGAACTGCTTGCTCACCGACGCGATGCGAAAGCGCGTGTCGGGGCGGATCGGCACGCCCAGTTCGATGCTGGCCAGGCCGAAGCCCTTGCAGAACTCGATCTCGCCGCCGCGCATGACGCCGACGACGGCGCCGGGCGAGCCGGGCTTGGTGTAGGGGGCAAACAACGCGTTGACGCGACGCTCGAAGACGGCGGATTCGATGGCTTTCGACATGCAGGCCAGTCAATCGAAGCGGCTCGCCCTTGTAAAGGCGAGCCGCTAGGCTTGCGTGAAGAGTCGGGGAGAAAGCGCGCGATGGACCGTCAGTTCGTGAAGATCGAGAAGGGGCTGGGCCCGCAGGGGCGGATCGCCGTCGTGCGCTTCGACCGCGGCGACAACGTCAATGCGCTCAGCCACCAGGCGATGCGCGAGCTGCGCGACGTGCCGCGCGAATTCGAGGACGATCTCGAAACCTCGGTCGTGATCCTGACGGGCTCGGCCAAGGCTTTTTCCGCCGGCTTCGACCTCAAGGATCCCGACGGCCGCGCCCGCGATGGCCTGCCGATCGGCGAGCGCATTCATCGTCAGCGGCTGGGACCGAAGATGTGCAAGGCCTGGCAGGACATGGAGCAGGTGACCATCGCCGCCATCGAAGGCCATTGCATCGGCGGCGGCGCGGCGCTGGTCGTGTCGCTCGACTTCCGCACCTGCGGCCGCTCGGCGCATTTCCGCATTCCCGAGATCGAACTCGGCATGAACATGAGCTGGGGCTCGATCCCGCGCATGCTGGCGCTGATGGGGCCGGCCCGCACCAAACAGGCGGTGATCCTCGCCTCGGACCGGATCGGCGCGGCCGACGCACTGGACTGGGGGCTGGTCGAGAACGTCGTGGACGACGGCCAGGCGCTCGCCGCGTCGATGGCCTTCGCCGAGCGCATCGCGCGCCAGCCGCCCATCCCGGTGCGCATGAGCAAGGCGTCGGTCAACCGTCTCGCCCATGCGCTCGACGATCTCGCCGCACACATGGATGCCGACCAGAACGTTCTGACGGGTCTCACCGAGGACTACAGGGAAGGCACGTCCGCCTTCCGCGAGAAGCGCAAGCCGCTGTTCAAGGGGCGTTGAGAATCATCGCCCCGCTAGAACTTCCGGGTCGGCAGCTGGTCGACGATGGCCTGGCGGGCCGGGTCGTCGAGCATGGCCCAGCGGCCGATCTCGTCGATCGTGCGACGGCAGCCGAGGCAAAGGCCGCTCTTCTGGTCGAGCTTGCAGATGCCGATGCACGGCGACATCACGCGCCGGACCGCGGTCGATGGCGACGACGTCATCGTGCGGTCAGGGTTTCTTGCCGAGTTCCGCGAGCTGGCTCTGCAACTCGTCGAGCTTGCGCTTCAGGTCGTCGATCGCCGCATCGTTGGTCGCCGCCGCGCCTTCAGCCCTGGCCGGCTCGTGACCGTTGGCGGGGCCCGGGGACGGGTCGGCGGCCGGCGGGCTGCTGGGTGCCGTGCCGAACGGGTTGAACATGCGCATGGCGTTCTCGAACATCGCCATGTTCTGCTTGCCCATCGACTCGAACTGCTGGAACGGATTGAAGCCGAAGGCATTCTGCATGTAGCGCCGCATCTGGTCCTGGTTGCGGGCGAACTGCGTCATCGACATTTCGAGATACTGCGGCACCACGCCCTGCAGGCTGTCGCCGTAGAAGGAGATGAGCTGGCGCAGGAAGGGAATCGGCAGCAGCGTCTGGCCGCCCTTGCTCTCTTCCTCGAAGATGATCTGCGTCAGCACCGAGCGCGTGATCTCGTCGCCGGTCTTGGCGTCGTAGACGACGAAGTCGGTCTTGTCCTTCACCATCTGGGACAGATGATCCAGCGTCACATAGGCCGAGGTCGCGGTATTGTAGAGCCGTCTGTTCGCGTACTTCTTGATCACCACCGGCGCCGCCTTCGGTCCGCCGTCGGGTACTGCCTGGTCGGCCATTACGCTTCGCTCCTCTAGCTCCCGCGCGCCGTGAACGCTCGTTTACTCAGGGACGGGCACCTTAGCGCCGATGCCGCAGTGCGACAACCCAACCTTCGCCGATGGAAGCAGCGTTGGCGCGGCTATGCGTTATAGTGAGTGCATGGTCTCCGGAAACGACGACAAGACGGCCGGTACAACCGAGTCCGGCGCCGAGTTCGACAGGCTGGCCCGGCGCTATCTCGATCTGTGGCAGGCCCAGCTGGCGGGCCTTGCGTCGGATCAGGCGGTCACCGAGCAGATCGCACGCCTGTTCGCGGCCGCGAATTCCCAGGTCGCCTCGGCATTGCAGGTTGCACAGGGAGCGTCCCATGCAGACACGACTAGGTCCCCGTCCGCTGCCGCTCCATCTGGGAACGGCGCTGATGACGTGGGCGAGCTCCGAAAGCGCGTGGAGTCTCTTGAAGCAAGGCTCGCCGACCTCGAAGCCCGACTCCGCGGTTCCTGAATCGCTCACGAGTTTGCTGCCGGAGATCGCCGCGCTCGAAGCCAAGGCCGGCCCCGGGCAGTTCGAACAGGCGCTGCAGCGCGAGATCCGGCGGCGCCAGATCCGGCTGGCAGACGGCGTCCTCGCCTATCAACGCAACGACTTCCAGCGCGAGCTGGACGAGCCGCCTGCCGTCTGGCGCGAAGGCAATACGCGTCTGCTCGATTACGGCGCCACCCATCGCGCCGCGCGCAAGCGCGGCACACGCGCCGTACTGGTCGTGCCCTCCTTGATCAATCGTTGGGAAGTGCTCGACCTCACGGCGGAGAAGAGCCTGCTGCGGGCGATGGCTGCCCAGGGGCTGCGCCCCTATCTGGTCGACTGGGGAACGCCGGAGGGCGAGGAGCGCGGCTTCGATACCACCGCCTACGTGGCGCGCCTCGAACGGGCGCTGGGCTATGTCGCGAGGCGCGCGCGCCGCGCGCCGGCGGTCCTCGGCTATTGTATGGGCGGTACGCTCGCGGTGGCCCTGGCGGCGCGCCGGCCGCGCCGGGTCGCGGGGCTCGCCCTGATGGCCGCGCCGTGGGATTTCCACGCCGATCGTACCGGCCAGGCCTTCCTGCTCTCGACCGGCCCGCTGCTCGCGGAAGTGGCCGATCGCGTAGGCGAATTGCCGGTCGACATCCTGCAGACCCTGTTCTGGTCGCTCGATCCCTGGCTCTCGGTGAAGAAGTTCGGGCGCTTCGTGGGGCTGGACCCCAAGGGCGAGAGCGCGAAGGAGTTCGTCCTGCTGGAGGACTGGTTGAACGGCGGCGCGCCGCTCGCCGGGCCGACCGCGCGCGAATGCCTGGTCGACTGGTACGGCGAGAACACGCCGGGCCGCAACAAGTGGGTCGTCGGCGGACGTCGCATCGTGCCGTCGAAGATCAAGCTGCCGTCGCTGGTCATGATCCCCTCGGGCGATCGCATCGTGCCGCCGCTGTCCGCGGCGGCGCTGGCGGACCCGAAGAAGGGCCTGAAGAACGCCCGGCGCATCGACCTGCCGCTCGGTCATATCGGCATGGTGGTGAGCGGCCGTGCCCGCGAGCTTTGCTGGACGCCGTTGATCGGCTGGCTGGCGGCGCTTCCCTCCCGGCGAAGCCGTGCCGCCCCCCGCTAGATCCATCGACTGGCGCGTCCCGGCCATCTGGACGGTGCTGCTCACCGTCTCGGTGTTCGCCCACGCCCATGTCGAGATGGCCAACGAGACGGCGCGCGGCGTGCGGATGTCCTATGGCACCGCTCTGGCGATCCAGATCTCCAGCCATCTGGTCGTGGCCGCGCTGCTGCCGGCGATCTACTGGCTGCATCGGCGCTGGCCGATCGGCGAGTGTCGCCGCAACCTGATCGTCCACGTCGCGGCGGTCGTTCCGTTCAGCATCGTCCATACGGTCGGCATGGCGGCGCTCCGCTTCGTCTGGTTCGGCGGGATCCTGGGCGAGACGCACAGTTTTCCGCTCACCGCCGACCGGATGCTCTACGAATTCGCCAAGGACATCATCGCCTATGGCCTGCTGAGCGCCGGCACGGTGGCCCTGCGCCACTACCTGTCGCGTCCGGCCGCGCCCGCCACCGCCGAACCTCCAGTGCCGTCCGTCGTCGACCCACCCGCGAGCCCGCTGCCCGAGCGATTCGCGGTGCGCCGCAAGGGGCGGGAAGTGATGGTCGAGGTGGCCGACATCGACTGGATCGAGGCCTCGGGAAATTACGCCGTGCTGCATGTCGGCGACGAGACGTTCGAGATCCGCTCCTCGCTCACGAAGCTGGAGGGCGAGCTCGATCCCAAGCGGTTCGTGAGGGTGCACAAATCGCATCTGGTCAACATCGGCCGCGTGGTCGAGGTGACGCCGTGGGTGAGCGGCGACTGGCGCATCCGGCTGCAGAGCGGCGCCGAGGTCAATCTGAGCCGGCGTTACCGCCAGCGCTTCGAGGCCCTGGCACCGGTCCGGGCCTGACCGGACGTCCCGCGGCACCTGCCGGTCGTCCCACCGGCACCGCCGGTCGTCACAAAACGACGCGAAATCAGAGGCTTGCAGGATAGGTCCAAGGCGTTCGCCCCTGGAGCCCCGACATGCACCCTGCCGTTCCCGTCCCCGTCTTCCGCCGCGCCGATCTCGACTGGCTGCGGGTCACAGCCTTCGGCCTGCTGATCTTCTACCATTCCGGCATGGCCTGGTCGGGCTGGAGCTGGCACGTCACCAGCCCGGACAGTCTCGAGGGACTGCGCGAGGCCATGCGGTTCCTGAACCGCTGGCGCATGCCGCTGCTCTTCCTGGTCTCGGGCGCGGCCATCATGCTGGCGCTGGGCGACCGCACGCCGGGCGCCTTCGTCCGCGACCGGCTGAAGCGCCTGCTGCTGCCGCTCGCCTTCGGCATGGTGGTGATCGTGCCGCCGCAGGTCTATCTGGAGCGGCTCCATCGCGGCCAGTTCTCCGGCTCGTTCCTGCAATGGCTGCCGCAGGCCTTCGAAGGCGTCTATCCCGCGGGCAACCTGAGCTGGCACCATCTTTGGTTCCTGGCCTACGTGCTGGTCCTCACCCTGCTGCTGCTGCCGGTCTTCCTGTGGGCGCGCTCGGCATCGGGGCAGGTGGCTCTCGCCGCGGCGGGCCGCACCGCCGCCCGCTTCGGTCTGCAGTGGCTGATGGTCCTGCCGCTCGCCGCCTCGACGCTCTGGCTGGCGCCGGTCTCCTGGAACGTGAACGGGCTCGTCGGCGACTGGCACGGCCTCGTCTCCTATGGCGCACTGCTGCTCTACGGCGCCTTCCTCTTCGGCTCGTCCGATCTGCTGGCGGCGCTGGAGCGCCAGCGCTTCTTCTCGCTGTCGGTCGGCGTTCTCGCCTATGCCTGTCTCTATGCCGGCTATTTCGCCGGCACGGTCCGGCCGACCATCCCGCCCGAGGCGCGGCCGCTCTTTGCGCTGCTGTCGGCAGTCAATGTCATGGCCTGGCTGTTCGCCATCATCGGCTTTGCGCACCGGCACCTGACCCGGCGGCCGGCCGTCCTCGCCGGGGCGACCGAGGCGGTCTATCCCTTCTATCTCATTCATCAGACCGTAACGATGATCGCCGTCTGGGCACTGATCCGGCTCGGCGTGCCACCGCTGCCCGGATTCTTCGCCGCCGTCGTGGCAACCTTCGCCGGGACCTGGTTGATTTACGCAGGTCTTGTGCGCCCGTGGCGCTGGATCAGGCCGCTGTTCGGAATGAAGCCGGCCCCTCCGGGCGAGCGGCGGTCCTTGCCCCGCCGCGCGGCAGGCCTATAAATATCGGCAAGGGCGGCCTGCCAAGGAGGATTTCATGACGGACATCGTTATCGCGAGCGCTGCGCGCACGCCAATCGGCTCGTTCAACGGCGCGTTCGGCGCCGTGCCGGCACACGATCTCGGCAAGGTCGCCATCAAGGGCGCGCTCGAGCGCGCCAAGGTGAAGCCCGAGGAAGTCGACGAAGTCATCATGGGCCAGATCCTGACCGGCGGTCAGGGCCAGAACCCGGCGCGTCAGGCGGCCGTCAACTCGGGCATCCCGGTCGAGAAGACCGCGCTCGGCATCAACCAGCTCTGCGGCTCCGGCCTGCGCGCCGTCGCCTTCGGCTGGCAGGCGATCCGCAACGGCGACGCCAGCATCATGGTGGTCGGCGGCCAGGAGAGCATGAGCCAGGCGCCGCACGCCGCGCACCTGCGCGACGGCACCAAGATGGGCGAACTCAAGATGGTCGACACCATGCTGAAGGACGGTCTGTGGGACGCCTTCCACGGCTATCACATGGGCAACACCGCCGAGAACGTGGCGCAGAAGTACCAG
>CAZPOS010000214.1:0-9430 GCA_964588065.1 uncultured Reyranella sp. | reverse complement strand
CGCGAGGATGTCGACGCCGGTCATGTCCGGCAGGTTTAGGTCGAGCAGGATGAGCAGCGAGCGCGCGCTGTTCTCCTCGCCGGTCCCGTCCGCGCCCAGCAGGTAGGCGAGGGCCGAGGTGCCGTCCTTGAAGGCGACGATCTCGTTGTTGACGCCGGCGCGACGGATGTTGCGCTCGATCAGCCTCGCATGGCCTTCGTCGTCTTCCACCATGACGATGGACACGGGCTTGGCGTTCATTCGCAGCCTCTACCTGTTTTCGTTGAGTCTCAGCCGTCGCGGCAAATCTATCCGAAACGTCGTACCGCGACCAAGTTCGGACTGCACGGTAATATCGCCGCCCAGCCGGCGCACCAGCGCCCGGACATGGGCAAGGCCGATGCCCTCGCCGGGCCGATCCTGCGCACCGGCCCGCCGGAACAGCTCGAAGATGCGCTCGTGGTCCTGCTCGGCGATACCGCGGCCATTGTCGGTGATGTCAATGTGCACGCGCCGCGCCGTCTCGCCGGCCGTGATCACGATGCGGCCGGGTCGGTCGCGCGCCAGGTACTTGACCGCGTTGTCCACGACGTTGCCGACGACCTGCTCCATGGCGAGACGGTCGGTCACCAGGGAAGGGGCCGTGGAGGGAACGGAGATCTCGGCTCCGACCTCTTCTGTTTGATGCCGAACGCTGGCCGCCGCATTCTTGAACAGGGTCACGAGATCGACCGGCTCAGGCCGCAGTTCCCGGCGGCCTTCGCGCGACAGTTTGAGGATCGCGTTGATCAGCCCGTCCATCTTACCGGTCGAAGCGCGGATGAAGCGCAGCGCCTCTGGAATGTCTTCCTCCGTCGCCTGGCGCGCCTTTCCGGCCAGCGCCGCATCGCCGGCGACGAACGGGCCGACCGTCTTCATGGCGGCTTCCAGTTCGCTGGTGAAGCCCATGATGTTCACCAGCGGCGAGCGCAGATCGTGGCTCACGATGTAGGCGAAGCGCTGGATCTCGTCGTTGGCGCGGGTCAGCGCTTCGGTACGCTCGGCGACACGTTCCTCCAGCCCGGCATTCAACGCCTGAAGCTCGATCCTCGCCGCCTGCAGCTGCCGCGTGTACTGAACCACCGTCCAGGACGCGCCGGCCGCGAACAGGACGATCAGGAGACTGCCGGCCGCCGTCACCCAGGTCAGAATCTCCGCCCCGTCGTTCACGGCTTCCAGGCGGTTCGCGACGCGCTTCTCGGCGTCCGCGATGAGTTCGGCGAGCTGGGTTCGGGCCTTCTCCATCAACAGGCGACCGCGATCCGACAGGACGGTCTGGATCGCGGCGTCCCGCTGGCCGGCCTTTGCCTGTTCGATTGTTTGCGTCAGCTCCGCCATCTTTGCGTCCAGCACGTCCGCAAGCTGTTTGACCGCGGCAAGCTGATCGGGGTTCCGCGCGACCAGTTCCTGAAGCCTGGCCATGTCTCGCCGCAGACGGGGTTGAGCGCGCTCGAAGGGAGCGAGGTAGCGGGGTTCTCCGGTCAGCAGAAAGCCGCGCTGTCCCGTCTCGGCGTCGATGGTGGCTGCCAGGAGATTGGTGGTCAGGGCGCGGATGTCGCGCTCGACCACCGCTTCTTCGGCGTGCTGGGCCGTGCGCACGGAGAGCAGGGCCGACACGGCAACGATGGCGAGAAGAGCGAGCACGCCGGCGACGAGGAAGGCGATCGTCCGGCGGGCGAACGATGAAGCGAACAGAGGCATGAAGGGCTGTGGGACTCGCAGAAAGACTGGGGATACCTGCGGGTCTTCAGGTATCGGCCGCGATAATAGGGAAAGGAAGCGCCGCGTCCATCTGCAAGGTTCAGCGTTGGTCGAAGTCGCCTTCGCTCAGCAGACCGGCGGCCAGCGCACCCTCCATCGCGGTATCGAGATCGAAGACCCGCTGCGTGGCGAAACCCGGATATCGATCCGTCGGTTGGGCATTGCCGACCACGACGAGCGCATCGGCATCGGCCTGTGCCTCGAAACCACACAGGATTTCGGGGAATCCCGACGCGCGTGAGACCGTCAGGGCGAAATGACCGTTCGACGAGGCCATGCGGCCGATGACGCGATGAAGGAGATCGCGAAGACCGCGAAGGCGCCGGCTGCCGATCTCGTCGGCGCCGACGTCCACCGCCACGGCGACGACCAGATGACCCTGCGGGAAGTTCTTGAGGAAGGCCGGCCACGACATGCTGCGCATGCCGGCACAACGCCGGCGTTCCGCAATCGCTGCCTCACAGGCGCGTGTCGAGACGCGATCAATGGTAGGGTGCGCGACTTGGATCGATACCTGTCGGGGAGACTTGGAATGGCGCGGATCGCGGTTGGCGGCTTTCAGCATGAGACGAACACCTTCGCGCCGCAGCAGGCGACCTGGGAGGAGTTCGTGCGCGCCGATGCCTGGCCGCCCCTGCTGCGCGGGCCGGAGATGATTCCCGGCGTCGAGGGATTCAACATTCCGATCGCGGGCGCCGTCAGCAAGCTGACGGAACTGGGCCACGAGATCGTGCCGCTCGCCTGGGCGGCCGCCGCACCGGCCTCGTACGTGACCGAGGACGCCTTCGAGAAGATGTGGGCGCTGTTCGAGGAGGACCTGAAGAAGCACGGTCCGTTCGACGCGATCTATCTCGACCTGCACGGCGCCATGGTCGCGGAGAACACGGAGGACGGCGAGGGCGAGCTGCTGCGCCGCATCCGCGGCCTCGTGGGCGACGCGCTGCCGATCGTGGCCAGCCTCGACTATCACGCCAACCTGACGCCGCAGATGTCGGAGCTCGCGACGGCGCTGGTCGGCTACCGTACCTATCCGCACATCGACATGGCGGTGACCGGCAAGCGCGCGATCGAGCTGCTGGACAAGCTGCTGCGTGAGAAGCGGCCGGTCTATCGCGCCTACCGCCAGATCGACTTCCTGATTCCGCTGGTCTGGCAGTGCACTTTCATCGAGCCGGCCAAGGGCATCTTCGACCTGGTGGGCGAACTCGAGGCCGGCGAGAAGAGCCACAACCAGGGCATCGTCAGCGTCACCCATACGCCGGGCTTCCCGCCGGCCGACATCGCCCAGTGCGGTCCGGCGCTTGTCGTCTATGGGCACGACAAGGAAGCGGTCGAGGCAGCCGCCGACAAGCTGGCCGCCACGGTGAAGGCGCAGGAGAAGGCGTTCGACGGCGAGCTGCTCGATCCTGACCAGGCGGCACTGCGGGCCATCGAACTGTCGAAGAACGCGACCAAGCCCATCGTGCTGGCCGATGTCCAGGACAATCCCGGCGCGGGCGGCACCTCCGACACGATCGGCCTGCTGGCCGCCCTGATGCGCCACAAGGCGAAGGGCGCGGTGATCGGCATGATCGTCGACGAAGGCGCGGCAAAGGCTGCCGTCGAGGCGGGCGAGGGCAATGTCATGCGCCGCGGTATCGGCGCCGTCGTGGGCTATGGCGGCGAGAAGCCGGTCGAAGCCGACTGGCGCGTGGTCAAGCTGAGCGACGGGGTCTTCACCGGGACCGGCCCGTTCTATGGCGGCGCCAAGTTCCAGATCGGGCCGATGGCGCTCCTGACCGACGAGGCGTCGGGTGTCTCGGCCGTGGTCGCCTGCAAGAGGGTGCAAGCGGCCGACCAGGAGATGTTCCGCGCGGTCGGAGTCGAGCCGGCGAAGGTGCCGATCCTGGCGCTCAAGTCGACGGTCCATTTCCGCGCCGATTTCCAGCCGATCGCCGAGACGATCCTGGTCGTGCGCTCGACCGGCGCGCACATCACCGATCCGATGGACATGCCCTACAAGTATCTCCGCAAGGGCATCCGCCTGAAGCCGATGGGACCGGTGCACGGCGGCTGAGGGCGCCTCCGGCTATTGCTGGGGGACGACCTTCACCAGGTGATTGGGCTTCCAGCCCGGGACCACTTCCATGCGTCTTTGCCACCAGCGCGGCAATCCCGCGGGGTTGGTCTTGCGCTGGAGATAGAAACCCTGCAGCGGGCCGACGAATTCCCAAATGCGGCGCAGTTCCTTGACCGGCGTGTCGTGGACGTCGACGCGCAGATCCACGAGCGGCACGGGCTCGGGACCGTGAACGAGAAGCGCGGCCGACGTCAGTCCTTCCGGCTGCCCGTTCGAACGCGCGCCGGCCTCCAGGGCGCGCACCAGGCGCTCCGCCAGGGGCAGATCGCCGCCCTGGGTGGCGCTGAATTCCCTCCACGTGTCGTCGAGGCAGGTCTCGGTGAGGACGTTGCCGGCGACGGCGAACCCTTCGCCGAGCCGGTGGCCGCAATGGGCCGGTGCATTCGCCCCGGTGAAGCCCGCAACGCCGCCGAACATGTCGACCAGCGTCACCTGGCGGCTCTGCCAGTAGGGGTCCTTAGCGGCGAGTTCCGCCAGCGCGCCTTCGGCAGAAGCGCCCGCTGCGAGCAACTGGCCAGCCAGGTCCCGGTGAATGGGGGAGCCAACCACCTGGTAGGCCACGGCGGCCCGTCCGCCGACGACCAGCGGCACGGTGCTTCCGACCATGGGCGAATAGGTCGCCACGGCCACGCCGTACTGGCCTGTGCGCGGGCAGCAGGCAACGATCGAATAGGTCATATCTTTTTCCTTTCCAGAACGTCAGGGTTTCAGGGCGGCCTTCGCGCGCTCCCAGTCGCGCTGGAACGTGGCGCGCAGCGATTCGGCATCGGGCGGACCGAGCAAGAGGCCCATGGCCTCGATGCGACGGCGCACCTCCGGCTCGCTGAGGATTGCCGACACTTCCGTGTTAAGGCGGGCGATCACGTCGGGCGGGGTCGCGGCCGGGGCGAAGAGTGCGTTGATGGCCAGCGCGTCGATCGGCACGCCCGATTCCAGCAGGGTCGGCACGTCGGGAAAGTCCGGCACGCGATGCGCCATCGCCGTCGCCAGGACGCGGAGCTTGCCGTCTCGCACCAATGGCATCTGCACGGCCGCCGAGCCGACGTTGACCTGGATGACGCCCGCGAGCAGATCGAGGTTAAGCGGCGGCAATCCCCGATAGATAAGATGCTCCATCCGGCTGCCGGCGGCCTTCTCGAGGGCGAGGCAGGCCTGATGATCGCCGCCGCCCTCACCGAGGATGCCGCAGTTCAGCTTGCCGGGATTGGCGCGCAGGTAGGCCAGGAATTCCGGCATGCTGGCCGCGGGCACGGACGGATGAACCACGAGCACGCTCGGCAGGCCGGCCACGAAGGCCACGGCGGCGAGATCCTTCGTCGGATCGAAGCGCAGGTCCTTCATGTTGGCGGCCACCGGGAGGATGGCGCTGCTGTTCATCAGAAGGGTGCGTCCGTCGGGCTTGGCGCCGGCGACCAGCTGGGCCGCGATGACACCGCCGGCGCCGGCCCGATTGTCGGCGATGACGGAGACGCCGAGGCGCGCGGAGAGTCGTTCCGCCACGATGCGGGCGAGAGTGTCCGTGATGCCGCCCGCCGCGTAGGGGACCACGATGGTGATGGGGCCACCGGGCCAACCTGATTGAGCCGATGACGGCGCGGCAAATATCAGAGCCAGCAGGAAGACACAGAGGCGGCCGATGCCGTTCATGGGACAGCTCCCGGGTGTGGAGCCTCCTCAGTACAGGGCGCGGCGTCTCAGGACGTTGGCAAAGGGGATAAGGCAGGCTGCGCAGGATTCGCAGGCTGGCCCGGCCCGCCCCTCAGTCGGCGATCAGGAAGCTGCCGGCGGCGACCAGGGCGGCGATCTCCTCGCCAAGGACGTCGGCCAGGTGCCGCGCCGCGCGCGACGGCTTGCGGCCGCCGGGGAGGCCGAGCATCAGCGTGCGGACGATCGGTGGGTCGTCCACCGGCGCGGCGGAGAGTTTGCCGGCTTCGAGATCGGCCCGCACCGCATGAAGCGAGACGAAGACATGGGCCAACCCGTTGGCAGCCAGCGTTCGCAACGCATGGAGCGCACCGACCTCGAAGCGCACGTCGAGGACAATCCCACGCTCCTTCGTGAGTGCCGCCAGATGCTGGCGAAAGGACTCGCTGGCGTCCGGCAGGGCCAGCGACACACCGGCCAGATGTGAAAAGGGCAGCGGCCGATCCAGCCGGTAGTCGCGGGAGCGATCTCCGGCGAGGAGGAGACGCTCGGAGAACAAGGGTTTCAGGGTCGGTCCTGCCGTCGCCTTCCTGTCGAAGAACAACGCAACGTCGAGATCGCCGGCCTGCAGCATGTGCTGCAGCTGTGTCGACACGCCGCCGACCAGTCGGATGTTCACCGCGGGATGGCGCGGCATGAACCCGGTTGCCAGGCGCGCGCTCAGCGTATCCAGCAGCAGCCAGGGAATGCCGACGGCGACCTTGCCGGCGATCGCCTCGTGCGACGACAGCATCTCCGACTTGAGCTGATCCAGGGCTGCGAGGATGGGTTGCGTGCGCTCGATCAAGTGGCGTCCCGCCTCGGTCGGCGTCAGGCCGCGACCGTGGCGGCGAAACAGCGGCGTCCGAAACTCCGCTTCGAGGAGGCGGATCTGCCGGCTGAGGGCGGTCTCGACGATGCGCAGTCGCTCGGCCGCCTTCTTCAGGCTGCCGACTTCGGCCACCACGAGCAGGGTCTGCAACTGGCGCAAGTCCATCTCGGCCCACCAACCGTCTTGTGCTTCTGTACAATGCCTAGCACGGAAGGCGCCAAACCCCGTCAGGAGCGAAAGGCCGGCCGCAGCGCCCAGACCATCGGCAGGGTGGTCAGGGCGACGCAGGCGACGGCGACGAGCGCGATGGTGAGGCCCACCACGTCGCCGAACAGGCCGAACAGCAGCGGGCCCGTTGCACCGGCGACGGAGCCGCCGGTGTAGAAGACCGCGAAGGCCTTGGTGCGTCGCTCCGGGCTCACGAACTCCGGAATGGTGCCATAGAGGACGGACGAGGTGCCGTTCAGCGCCAGGCCAACGGCCGGCAGAAGCAGCAGTGCGAAGTCGAGTGAGAGCGGCAGCGCGGCGAGGATGAGCAGCGTCGTGGCGGCCTCGGTGAGCAGCACCGAGGTTACGACGCCGAGCTTCTGGCCGACCCACCCCATCACCAGCTTGCCCGCGGCGCCGCCCGCGAACATCAGCGACAGGCCGAGGCCGATGGTCGGCAGGTCGGCGCCCTTGTCGCGCAGCAGGAACGGCAGAAAGATCAGGAAGCCGGTCCGCACGAGATCGTCGGCGATGTGGATGGAGAAGAGCAGCCAGTAGGCCCAGGGCCGGTCCTGTCCGGCCACGGCCTTCGACGGCCCGGTCGTGCCGTGAGTGACGATGGGCTTCAGCGAGGCCAGGATGATGGCCGCGCCAAGGACGGCAAGGGCGGCCATGACGACCAGCGCCTGCTGCCATCCCAGCGTGGCCGCGATCAGCGCGAACAGCGCCGGCAGCAGGACCTTGCCGACGTCGCCGGTGAAATTGTAGGTGCCGAGCGCCGTGCGGGACCGCTGACCGTGATAGGCGGCGGCGACGAGGCTGGAGCCGATGGGATGCTGCGTGCTGGCGCCGAGCCCGGCGAGGAGCAGCCCGGCAATGACGCCGTAGAGCGAGCCGCTGAGGCCCGCGAGGCAATAGCCGGCGGCGATCAGCATCGTGCCGGTGGCGAGGATGCGGACACCGCCGAAACGTTCGGCCAGATGGCCCGATGGAATCTGGCCGGTGGCCATCGCACCCGAGTAGCACGTCTTGAGTGCGCCGATGGCGCCGTAGCTCAACCCGAACTGCGACTGCAGCAGTGGGTAGAGGACGTTCAGCAGGTCGGTGAAACCGTCGTGCAGGGCATGCGCACCGCCGCAGACGGTCAGGGTGCGGCGGGCGGCGGAAGGGCCTGAGACGGTGATTGTCATCTCACCGTAACAATACTACCGGCCCGGTATCCGGTCGAACCAAAAGGCGGTCTGCTGCTGGAAATCGCGCTCGGCAAAGGCCGTGTCGGCGATCACCGTCGGCTTGCCGTTGCGTGCGTAGCGCACGCTCACCAGGCGCTTGAAGGCCGTGTCGGCCGAATGGAGGATCAGCACGTCGCTCTGGCGGCGCTGGAAGACGAACTCGTGATACTGGCGGATGTTCACCAGGTTCACGACGTAGCGGCCATCCGGGCCGTCGTCGGCCAGCTGGCGCACCGGAATGTCGCGGCCCTGGTTGGTGATGCCCATCAGCGCGAAGGCCTCCGGCGCGGTCATGTTGTCCCGGCCGGTCCGCTGGATCAGCGCGACCAGACGGTCGCCGCGGGGCGAGAGCGTGTGCTTGGGCGTGGGGGCCGTGGCGCAGGCGGCCAGCGGCAGCAGGCTGGCCGAGAGAAGGAAGCCGCGACGAGTCGGTGCGAGAATGCTCAAGCCTTTTCCTTCTCCATGTCGATCTCGATGGGGGCGATTTCCGCCAGCACGCCACCGCGCACCGCGCGGAAGAAGCAGTTGTGGCGGCCGGTGTGGCAGGCGACTCCGGTCTGGTCGACGAGCGCCAGGAGCGTGTCGCCGTCGCAGTCGATGCGCAGCTCCACCAGAGTCTGGATGTGGCCGGACGTGTCCCCCTTGCGCCACGGGCCCTTGCGCGAACGCGACCAGTAGCACGCACGGCCCGTGCGCATCGTCTCGGCCACGGCGTCGCGGTCCATCCAGGCCATCATCAGCACCTCGCCGGTATCGTGCTGCTGGGCGATCGCCGGCACGAGGCCCTGCGCATCAAACTTGATGACGGCGAGCGCGGCGTCGATCTCGGGCTGCTGATAAGTCGTCGGAGTGGTCATTGGGGCACCGTTTGGGGGCAGGGGCGAGCCTTGGCCTCCGGAAGGAACGGCGCGTATAATCACCGCTTCCTCGGTTGGCAAATCGGAAGTCCCTTGAAGAAACCGGCCAAAGCGGCGCCCGCCGCGCATGCCCACGATCACGAGCACTGCGTCGAGGACGCCATCGCCGCGGCCGAGAAACTGTGCGCCGCCAAGGACCTGCGCTTCACGCCGCTGCGCCGCCGGGTGCTGGAACTCGTCTGGTCGAGCCACAAGCCGGTGGGCGCCTACGCGCTGCTCGACAGCCTACGCAACGAGGATCTGGGTTCGGCACCACCCACGGTCTATCGCGCCCTCGACTTCCTGATCGAGAACGGCCTGATCCACCGCATCGAACGCATGAACGCCTTCGTCGGCTGTAGCCACCCGGGCGAGGCCCATCGCGGCTTCTTCCTGATCTGCAGCGAGTGCGGCAATGCCGAGGAGATCGAAGGCGACGGCCTGTCCGACGCCATCGCCGCCAGCGCCACCCTCCGCGGCTTCACCGCGCGCGACATGACCCTGGAAGTGACGGGTGTCTGTGGCGAGTGTCGGCGCGCCGCCTAGACTCGGCGCGCCAACGAATCGGTGATCAGGCGTTGTGCGCGCGATTGAGGCGCTCGAAGCCTTCGGCCAGATCGGTCTTCAGATCCTCGACATCTTCCAGGCCTTCCATCAGGTGGGCGTCACCATCGTCATTGCC
>CAZPOS010000213.1:0-9477 GCA_964588065.1 uncultured Reyranella sp. | reverse complement strand
TAGGCGCTGTAATTCACCCCGACTTCCCGGTGAAACTGCTGGCTTAAATATTCCGCCGTAACGCTCAGCTTCTGGGCAATATCTTCCAGCGTAATGCCCGAAGCGTAACATTCGTGGATCATCACGCGCGCCCGGGCGACCATCTCGCCGGCACGCTCTACGACAAGTACCACGAGAACAACCGCCCCTTCTTCGACGCGATCGAGATGAAGGGCGGCGGCGACGCGGTGTCGGCGGCGCG
This sequence comes from uncultured Reyranella sp., assembly GCA_964588065.1. Lineage (GTDB taxonomy): Bacteria > Pseudomonadota > Alphaproteobacteria > Reyranellales > Reyranellaceae > Reyranella. The sequence goes on along the minus strand of CAZPOS010000213.1, from coordinate 9,236 downwards.
CGCCGTGCTGCAGACCGGCGAATACCACTTCGCCTGGAACCTGCAGGTCGAGGACGAGATCCTCGTGCGCATGGAGAAGGGCGGCAAGGGACGGGTCATCGTCACTCTGGGCGGCGGCATCGAGCACATGCAGCTGAACAACACCGATCCCTGGACCGAGATCGACGGCGAACGGTCCAGCCTCGAGACCAGGCATCCGATCCTGTCGGACCGCGCGGTGCGCGAGGCGCTCTCCCTGGTGATCGACAAGAAGTCGATCCAGGACCACATCTACGGCCGCATCGGCATCGCGACGGCCAACTACATCAACAATCCCGAGCGCTTCCGTTCGACCAGGACCTCCTACGAGTTCAACGTCGACAAGGCCAATGCCGTGCTCGACAAGGCCGGCTGGCGGCGCGGCGCCGACGGCGTGCGGGCCAGGGACGGAAAGCGGCTGAAGTTCGTCTACCAGACCTCGATCAACCAGCCGCGCCAGAAGACGCAGCAGATCATCAAGCAGGCCGCCCAGCGGGCCGGCATCGAGATGGAGCTGAAGTCGGTGACGGCCTCGGTATTCTTCTCCTCCGACGTGGCCAACCCCGATACCTACACCAAGTTCTATGCCGACCTTCAGGAGTACAGCAACGGCATGAACGCGCCCGATCCGGAGGTCTTCCTGCGCCAGTTCTGCTCGTGGGAGGCGGCGACCAAGGACAACAAGTGGCAGGGCCGCAACATCACGCGCTGGCAGAACAAGGAATATGACGACGCGCACAAGGCAGCGCAGACTGAACTCGATCCGGTGAAGCGCGCCGCCCTGCTCATCCGGTGCAACGAGCTGGTGATCGAGAACTACGTCGTGATCCCGCTCGTCATGCGGCCGAACGCGGCCGCCGCCGCCTCGGATCTCACGCTCGAGATCAGCGGCTGGGACAACAACACCTGGGACCTCGCGAACTGGTATCGCGAAGGGTAGGGGCGTTCCGGGCCGCTCTTTCTTCGGCGCTCCCAGACATCGCTTCGCGATGTCTCGCCGCTCAGTAGCCGAGCTTCGCTCGACTTTCGCGATCCTTGTCGGGATGATGGAACAGCAGGACGACCAGCACCGACGACAGGGCGAGCGCCGTCATCAGCAGGAAGCCGTCGGCGAAGGAGCCGCGCAGGTTCAGCACCCAGCCGGTGATGGCGGGTGCCAGGAAGCCGGCGAGGGCGAAGGCGAAGTCCATGATGCCGAGGGCTGTCGCCGCACGCGCGGGAACGATGTCGACGTTCACGGCATAGTAGACGGCATTGGCGCTCATCGAGGCGGCCACGGCGACGGTGATGCCGACGATGGCGACGGTGAGGTTGTCGGTGAGGGCCACTGGCACGACCGCAAGGGCCGCGACCAGCTGGCTGCCGGCGATCAGCCAGGACCGCGATATGCGCATGCTGCCGGTGGTCTCGAGCAGATGGTCCGACCAGCGGCCCAGCGCCCCCAGCAGAATGGCGGCTGACAGCCACGGCAGGACCGAGAACAGGCCCACGGAGGCGAGGTTGAGCCCGTACTGGCGTTCCAGGTAGCTCGGCAGCCAGGTCATGAAGAAGAACAGGAAGTAGCCGAAGACGAAGAACGCCCAGTAGTTCGCGAGAAGCGTGCGGTTGGTCAGCAGTTGCTTCAGCACGCCGGGCTCGGGCCAGGATTTCAACACCGCGTGCGGGGCCGCGGTGACGCCGGAATCCACTTTGCGGATATGGGCCAGTTCGGCTGCGTTCACGAAGCGCGATTGCGACGGGTCGTCCCGGAAGAAGAAGTACCAGAGCGGAATCCACGCGGCCGAGAGCACGAACAGCGCCGCGAAGGTGAGGCGCCAGTCGAGCCATCCGAGCAACACCGTGACCAGCGGCCCGCCGATCGCCAGTGCCAGCGGCACCGCCAGCAGGGCATTGGCCAGCGCGGTCGCCCGCTCGTGCGGTGACAACCAGTGGCTGACCGCGCCGGTCAGAGCCGGGAAGTTGGGCCCTTCTGCCACGCCCAGCAGGACACGGGCGGCATAGAGGATGCCGACGCTGGTCGCGAGCGCCGTCGCGCCGATCGACAGGCTCCACAGTACCGCGGCGACCGTCAGCACCAGCCGAGCACCGTAGCGGTCCACCGCGAATCCGCCGAGCAGGGTGGTGATGGCATAACCCAGCCCGAACGCGCCCAGTATGCCCCCGGTCTCGGCCGGCGACAGGCCAAGATCGCGCTCGATCATGGGGATTGCGTAGGAGAGGGCCGCCCGGTCGATGTAGTTCACGACCGTGATCGCGAACAGCAGGAAGACGACGAACCAGCGATACCGGCTGCGCGGCATGGGCTTCTCCTTGTTCCTCGCAAACTAGCATGCGAAGGAACGGTGCAACCTGCCGATGGTCCGAAACATGTCCGATAGTCCGCCGATCGAGTTCGCCTTCCCCGACCTGCGCCAGTGGGAGAAGGGCGCCGCGCCCTATGTCCACGTGCTGGAGAGCGGCGAACCCGGCCCCACGGTGATGGTGGCCTCGCTGACCCACGGCAACGAGGTCTCGGGCGCCGTTGTGGTCGATGCGCTGCTCGCAGCGAAGGTGAAGCCGCGCAAGGGCACGCTGATACTCACCTTCAACAACATCGAGGCCTATCACGCGTTCGACCCGCGCACGCCGTTCAAGTCGCGTCTGGTCGACGAGGATTTCAACCGCGTCTGGGGCCGGCTCGACCAGCCGGCGACCACGGTCGAGGCGCGGCGCGCCCAGGTTTTGAAGCCCTTCGTCGAGCGCGCCGACCTGCTGCTCGACCTCCATTCGATGCACGACGATTGCGTGCCCCTGATGCTGTCGGGGCCGCTCGACAAGGGCGTCGCCTTCGCGAAGAAGATCGGCACCCCCGTCGACATCGTGCGCGACGCCGGCCATGCCGCCGGCATGCGCATGCGGGATTATGGCGGGTTCGGCGATCCGAAGAGCCCCAAGAACGCGCTGCTGATCGAGACCGGCCAGCATTGGCGGGCGTCGTCGGTGGTCGTCGCCAAGGACGTGACCGCCCGCTTCCTCGTCGAGACGGAGGTTCTCGAAGCCTCCGACCTGCCGGCCGACTGGCGCCAGCCGGATCCCGGCAAGCAGCGCGTCGTCGAGGTGACGCATGCGGTCGCCACCAAGCGCGGGAACTTCACGCCGGCGGGGCGCTTCGAAGGCCAGGACGTGATCGCCAAGGCGGGCACGGTGCTCGGCCATGACGATGGCGAGCCGGTGACGACGCCTTACGACGATTGCGTGCTGGTCATGCCCGCGTCGAGCCGCCCGCTGCGGCCCGGCGTCACGATTGTTCGCCTGGGTCGGCTGACTTGAGCCCGGGCTGGCGCCGCATCACGTAGCGCAGCTCGGAGATCCTGATCACGCCCAACGCGGCGCCCGCCAGCGCATAGGCCGCGATTCCGATCAGGCAGATGCCGGCCAGGGCCACGCCGCCTTCGATGTCGGGGCGGGACAGCGGCCGTGCCAGCCATTGCAGGCCAAACCAGAGCGCAACGCCCATCCCGGCGCTGGCGCCGGCGATGCGGAGGCCGCGCGAGATCAATCGCCCGTCCGGAATCCACTGGCCGCGCCGACGCAACACCGCGGCCAGCAGTGCCGCATTCAGCCAGCCCGAGAGCGACGAGGCGAGGGCGATGCCGACCAGCTCCAGCGAGGTCGCGAACAGGAAATAGACGTTCAGCAGCACGTTGGCACTGATCGCGGCCAGCGCGATGTAGAGCGGCGTGCGCGTGTCCTCGCGGGCGAAGAAGCCCGGCGCCAGCGCCTTGACCAGCACGAAGGCCGGCAGGCCGACGGCAAAGGCGGCCAACGCGCTCGCGGTGCGCAGCGTGTCCTCGGGCAGGAAGCGGCCGCGCTCGAACAGCACGCGGATGATTGGATCGGCCAGCAGCCACAGGGCGACTGCCGCCGGCAGGCTGAACAGCAGGCCGAATTCCAGCGCGCGGTTCTGATTGGTCATGGCCGACTGCGTGTTGCCGGCGCGCAGCTCGCGGGCGAGCAGCGGCAGCAGCGCCGTGCCGATGGCAATGCCGACGACGCCCAGCGGCAGCTGCGCGATGCGGTCGGCATAGTAGAGCGCGGAGATCGTGCCCACCGGGAGCAGCGAGGCCCAGACCACGTCGAGCACGACGCTGATCTGCTGCACGCCGCCGCCGATCGCGACCGGCGTGGCGAGCTTGACCAGCCGCGCCACCCGCGGCGTCCAGCACGGCCGCACCAGCGTCATGGCGACTTCTTCGCGGCCGCAGGCGACCAGCAGCCAGAGCCATTGCAGCACGCCGGCGATCGCCACGCCGATCGACGCGGCATAGCCCGCATTGGGGAGAAGCGGTGTCAGCCCCAGCACCGCGGCGATCAGCGTGAGGTTGAGAAGGACCGGCGTCGCCGCGACATGGGCGAAACGATCGATGCCATTGAGCACGCCGCCGTAGAGCGAGGTCAGCGAGATGAAGAGCAGGTAGGGAAAGGCGATGCGTCCGAACTCGACCGCCATGGCGAAGGTCGGCGGCTCGTCGCGCATGCCGGGCGCGAGCAGGGCCATCACCCAAGGCATCGCGAGGATCAGCAGCGCAGTGAACGGGACCAGGACCAGCAGCAGCGCCGCCTGCGCCTGGCGCGCGAAGGCCATCGCCTCGTCGCGGCCGCCTCCCGTCAACTCGCGCGCGAACAGCGGCACGAAGGCCGCCGAGAAGGCGCCTTCCGCGAACAGGCGGCGGAAGAAGTTCGGAAGCTTGAAGGCGACGAAGAAGGCATCCGCCACCGCGCCCGAGCCCAGTACCGCCGACAGCACGATGTCACGCACGAACCCCACGATGCGGCTGAGCAACGTGAAGCCGCCGACCGTCGCGATCGCCCGGGCGAGGCTCATGCCTCTCTCGTCATTCTCCTCTCCCCCGAAACAGGGGAGAGGAATGAAAAGGTTGATCCGAAAGCCATAATTCTGTCATCGCCCTCTGGCACATTCTCTCCCGGTGGCGGCCGGCGATGTGATGGTCGGTTTAAACCGCTGCCACGGCCGGTCCCGAGAGGGGCCGGTTTTCTTTTGCCCGGATCACTGCGCGGCGGCGAGCTTCAGAAGCGTCTCGCGATCCTGGGTGACGAGTTTCTTGTAGTCGCCGACGATCTTCTCGAGTTCGTCCGCCGGCAGCACGCTTTCGAGATCGGTGAAGCCCTGCGGCGCGCGCTGCTCGACGATGTCGAGCATCACGTCGATTCCCTTGCGCCGGTTGCTCTCGACGATGCGTGCGGTCGGCGGCAGGCGGCGCTCCTCGTAGCGCTTGAGCGCGGCCTCTGGATCGTCGCCGACGGCCAGCTCCTGCGTGATCGCCTCGCCGTCGAGGATCGCCTGCGAGGCGCCGTTGGAGCCGATCGGATACATCGGATGCGCGGCATCGCCCAGCAGTGTGATGCGGCCATGGCTCCAGCGCGGCAGCGGATCGCGATCGACCATGGGGAATTCCAGGATCGTGTGCGCGTTGCGGATGACGTCCGGCACGTCGAGCCAGCCGAAGTTCCAGTCGGCGAAGCGCGGCAGGAAGTCTTCCAGCCGGCCCGGCTTGTTCCAGTCCTCGCGCGAAGGCAGCGCGCCATCTCCCATGTGGAGGTCGCAGATCCAGTTGATCAGCGCCTCGCCGCGTTCGGCATGGGCACGGCTGATCGGATAGCAGACGAATTTCTGATTGTGATGGCCCGCCTGTACCATCGTGTTGCCGCCGAGATAGGGCTTGCCGACGGTGACGCCGCGCCACATCAGGATGCCCTGCCACTTGGGCGGACCCTCGTTCGGATAGTAGCGGGCGCGCACCGCCGAGTGGATGCCGTCGGCGGCGACCAGGAGGTCGGCGGTCGCTTCCTCGACGAGCGCGCCGTCGCGGTCGGCGAAGCGGGCGGTCACGGTCGCGCCGTGCTGCGCGAAGTTGGCGATGCGCCGGCCCATTCGAATTCGATCCGCACCCAGCATGTCCTGCGCGGCCCGGGCCAGGATCATCTGCAGCTCGCCGCGATGGATCGAGAATTGCGGCCAGGGAAGGCCGGCATGGCGGCCGCGCGGATCGGCCCAGATCGTCTGCCCGTGCCGGTTGGCGTAGCGCAGTTCGCGCGTTTCGATGGCGGTGGCGGCGAGGGCCGGCTCGAGGCCGAGGCTGCACAGGATGCGCACCGCGCCGGCCTGGATGTTGATGCCGACCCCGAGCGGTCGCATCTCCGACACGGCCTCGTACACCGTCACGTCGTGTCCTGCACGATGCAGGCACATCGCTGCAGTCAATCCGCCGATTCCGGCGCCGGCAATGATGATCTTCATAGGAGGCTCGTCAGGTTGATCAGGTATCCCGGCTCAGGCCGCGCTGCGCCAGGGCGGCCTCGTAGGCGGCCCAGCGTTCGGTCCGCGTCTCGCTGAGCTCGCGTAAATAGGCCCAGCTGTAGATGCCGCTGTCGTGGCGGTCGTCGAACACGATGCGGATGGCGTAATGGCCGACCGGCTCGACCGAGGCGATCTTCACGTGGCGGCGGCCGCCGACGATCTTCTTCTGGTTGGGTCCGTGTCCCTGGACTTCGGCAGAGGGACTCTCGACGCGCAGATACTCTGCGGGAAGCGCGCAGGCATGGCCGTCGGAGAAATCGATCTCCAGCCGTCCCTCCTCCTTGAACACCCGCAGTTCCACGGGCCACGGCGCGGCGTCCGATTCGTAGCTGCCGCCGTCCGGCACGGCCTTGGGAAAGTCGGCCGTCACGGCACGTCCCGCAGCGGGCGGGCTTCGCTGACGAGCATGATGGGGATGCCGTCGCGGATCGGATAGGCGAGGCCGGCCTTGCGGCTGATCAGCTCGCCGGCGGCGGCGTCGTATTCCAGCGGACCGTGCGTCGCCGGGCAGACGAGGATCTCGAGCAGCTTGGGGTCCACGCCGGCGCGGCGGGAGGCTGCGGACTCGTCCGGGGGGAGGCTCATCGTCGGGGTTTCCCTGATTTTTGTGCCGGTCTTATAGCACGGCGCCCGTCGCCGCCCCTAGCCCGCGCCGGCAGGCTTCGGCCGGGTTTCGCGGCCGGCGAAAATAGTATAGGGGGGTATGCTATGGCACATCTCCAGAAGAAGAAGGCGCAGCTGGTCGCGCGCGTCCGCCGGATCGCGGGACAGATGGCGGCGATCGAAAAGGCGATCGAGCAGGATGCCGATTGTTCCGCGGTCCTGCAGCAGGTCGCCGGCGCGCGCGGCGCGCTCAACGGGCTGATGGGCGAGCTGATCGAGGACCATGTGCGCGAGCATGTCGCCCGGCCGGGTCTCGACGCCGCAGCGCGCGCCGCGGGCGCGGAGGAGCTGATCGCCGTCGTCCGCCGTTATGCGAAGTGACGAGGGCGGCATGAGAGCGGAGCCTTCTTCCCACGATCATGTGTTCCTCGGCGAACGGCATGACGAGAACGCCCGCCGCACGCTGTGGGTCGTGGCGCTCACCGCCCTGATGATGGTGGGCGAGATCGCTGCCGGCATCGTCTTCAATTCGATGGCCCTGCTGGCCGACGGCTTCCACATGGCGACCCATGCCGGCGCGCTCGCCGTGGCGGCCGCTGCCTACGCCTTCGCGCGGCGGCATGCGGCCGATCGCCGGTTCAGCTTCGGGACGGGCAAGGTCGGCGATCTTTCGGGCTTCGCCTCGGCGCTGGTTCTGGCGCTGGTCGCGCTGGGGATCGCCACGGAATCCGTCGGGCGCCTGTTCGATCCCTCGCCGGTGGCCTTCGGCGAGGCGACCCTCGTCGCTGTTGTGGGTTTGGCGGTCAACGTGGCCAGCGTGTTCCTGCTGTCGGGCGGGCACAGCCATGGCCACCAGCACGATCATGACCACGACCATGGACATGACCACGCCCATCACGACAACAATCTCCGCTCGGCATTCGCTCACGTCCTGGCCGACGCGCTGACTTCCGTCCTGGCGATCGTCGCCCTCCTGGCCGGCCGCTATCTCGGCTGGGTCTGGCTCGATCCGGTCATGGGCATCGTCGGCGGCCTCGTGATCGCCCTCTGGGCGTGGAACCTGATGCGCGACACCGCCGCCGTGCTGCTCGACACGAGCGATCCCCATCTCGAAGCCGAGGTGCGCGAACAGGTCGAGGGACCGGGCGATGCGCGCATCACCGACCTTCATGTCTGGCGGATCGGTCCCGGGGCCCATGCCGCGATCGTCAGCGTCGCCGGAACCGTCGACCGCGAGACGATCCGCGAACGCCTCGTACCGGTGCACGAACTCGCGCATGTGACGATCGAAACCCGATGAGTCATGGTCGGTCCGTGTAAACCGCAATCGATCGGGGATCTGGCCATGGACCATGACAGCGAGACCGCCGCCATCCAGGGCGTGGCCTACATGGACGGGCGCTGGATGAAGCTGTCGGAGGCTGCGGTGCCCATTCTCGACCGCGGCTTCGTCCGCTCCGACGCGACCTACGACGTGGCCCATGTCTGGAAAGGCCGCTTCTTCCGGCTGATGGACCATGTCGAGCGCTTCCAGGCCTCGATGGCCGGTCTGCGCATGTCGCTGCCGCTGACGGGCCAGCAGATCGCCGACGTCATGATCGAGTGCGTCCGCCGGTCGGGCCTGCGCGACGCCTATGTGCAGGTGACCTGCACCCGGGGACTGCCGCCGGCGGGCACGCGCGATCCGCGCTTGTGCCGCAACCGCCTCTATGCCTTCGCCCAACCCTTCGTCTGGATCGCCGACGAGGCCCAGCGGCGCGACGGCTTGCGCATGATCCTGTCGCACACCCAGCGCATCCCGCCCGAATCGCTCGACCAGCGGATCAAGAACTTCCACTGGCTCGACCTGACCATGGGAATCTTCGAAGCCTACGACCGCGATGCGACCGTCGCGCTGTTGCCGGCCGCCGATGGCAGTGTGACGGAGGGGCCGGGCTTCAACGTCTTCGTCGTCCGCAATGGCACGCTCGCGACGCCGGCGCGCGGCCTGTTCGAGGGCATGACGCGCCGCACGGTGATGGAGATCGCCGAGACGCTCCAGGTGCGGTGCGACGTGCGGCCCGTGCAGGCGCGCGAGGTGGCGGAGGCGGACGAAGTCTTCATCAGCAGCACCGCGGGCGGCATCATGCCGGTGGTGAACTACGAAGGCCGTCCCGTCGGCGACGGCCGGCCGGGCCCGCTCAGCCGTCGCGTCGAGGAGCTCTAGAGCGGATTCCCATTAATCGAAGCCATACCCTGCATGTGTGAAGAAGTTTTC
>CAZPOS010000212.1:4080-9483 GCA_964588065.1 uncultured Reyranella sp. | reverse complement strand
AGATCGGAGCGGAGCGAATCCTGATCAAGGACGGGCCCTACGGCTCGATGATCCAGAGCTACAAGCTCGACGAGGAGGGCTTCCGCGGCGGCCGCTCGTTCAACCACGACCAGAAGGGCAACAACGACCTCCTGAACCTGACGCGGCCCGACGTGGTGGGCGAGATCTGCAACGCCTATCTCGACGCCGGCGCCGACATCGTGGCGACCAACACCTTCAACTCCAACGCCATCAGCCTCTCCGACTACGGCATCACCGGCATGGCGCGCGAGATCAACATCGCCGCGGCGCAGCTCACGCGCGCCTGCGCCGATGCCGCCACGGCGCGCGATCCCGCCAAGCCGCGCTTCGTCGCCGGCGCTCTCGGTCCGACCAACAAGACGCTGTCGGTGTCGCCCAACGTCAACGATCCCGGCTACCGCGCCGTCACCTTCGACGAGGTGAAGGACATGTACCGCGAGCAGATCGACGGTCTGCTGGACGGCGGCGTCGACTTCATCCTCGTCGAGACGGTGTTCGACACGCTGAACGCCAAGGCCGCCCTGGTCGCCGTCGACGAGGCGGGCGAGGCGCGCGGCGAGATCATTCCGGTGATGGTGTCGATGACGCTGACCGATCTCGCCGGCCGCAACCTCTCGGGTCAGACGGTCGAGGCGTTCTGGCATTCGGTGCGCCATGCCAAGCCGATCACCATGGGCCTGAACTGCAGCTTCGGCGCCACCGAACTGCATCCCTACGTGCAGGCGCTGAACCCGCAGGTCGACAGCATGCTCTGCATCTATCCCAATGCCGGCCTGCCGAACGAGCTCGGCGCCTATGACGAGCCGCCGGAGATGACCGGCAAGCTGGTCAGGGGCTGGGCCGAGAACGGCTGGATCAACGTGGTCGGCGGCTGCTGCGGCACGACGCCCGCCCACATCAAGGCGATCGCCGAGGCGGTCAAGGGAATCAAGCCGCGCACCTGGCACGTCCTGCCGCCGGCCTTGCGCCTCAGCGGCATGGAAGCAGCGAGTTTCTTCTGATGAGCACCGAACTGAACACGGGCGAGAACAGGCCCGAGACCCGCGCCACCTTCATCAACATCGGCGAGCGCACCAACGTCACCGGCTCGGCCCGCTTCAAGAAGCTGATCCTCGAGGGCGACTATGCCGCCGCCATCGAGGTCGCGCGCCAGCAGGTCGAGAGCGGCGCCCAGATCATCGACGTCAACATGGACGAAGGCCTGCTCGATGCCGAGCTGGCGATGGACACGTATCTCAAGCTGATCGCGTCCGAGCCGGACATCGCCCGCGTGCCGATCATGATCGACAGCTCCAAGTGGAGCGTGATCGAGGCCGGCCTGAAATGCGTCGCCGGCAAGCCGATCGTGAACTCGATCTCCATGAAGGAAGGCATCGAGCCGTTCATCGCGCACGCCCGCAAGGTCCGCCGCTACGGTGCCGCGGTCGTGGTGATGGCGTTCGACGAGAAGGGCCAGGCCGACACAAAGGAGCGCAAGGTCGAGATCTGCTCGCGCGCCTACGACATCCTGGTGAACCAGGTCGGCTTCCCGGCCGAGGACATCATCTTCGATCCCAACATCTTCGCGGTCGCCACCGGCATCGAGGAGCACAACAATTACGGCGTCGACTTCATCGAGGCGACGCGCGAGATCAAGGCGCGCTGCCCCAGCGCCAAGATTTCCGGCGGCGTGTCGAACCTGTCCTTCGCCTTCCGCGGCAACGAGCCGGTGCGCAAGGCGATGCATTCGGTGTTCCTCTACCACGCCATCCAGGCGGGCATGGACATGGGCATCGTCAATGCCGGCCAGCTTGAGGTCTACGACCAGATCCCGCAGGAACTCCGCGACGCCTGCGAGGACGTGATCCTCAACCGCAATCCCAACGCCACCGAGCGGCTGCTCGACCTGGCGCCCAAGTATAAGGGCACCGGTGAGGTTGCCGAGACGCAGGATGCCGAGTGGCGCAGCTGGCCGGTCGAGAAGCGGCTGGAGCATGCGCTGGTCAAGGGCATGGACCAGTTCGTGGTCGCCGACACCGAGGAAGCGCGGCTGCAGATCGCGCGCCCGATCGAGGTGATCGAGGGCCCGCTGATGGCCGGTATGAACGTGGTCGGCGACCTGTTCGGCGCCGGCAAGATGTTCCTGCCGCAGGTCGTGAAGAGCGCCCGCGTCATGAAGAAGGCCGTCGCGCACCTGCTGCCCTACATCGAGGCGCAGAAGACCGAGGGCTCGCGGCCCAAGGGCAAGATCGTCATGGCCACGGTCAAGGGCGACGTCCACGACATCGGCAAGAACATCGTCGGCGTGGTCCTGCAGTGCAACAACTTCGAGGTCATCGACCTCGGCGTCATGGTGCCGTTCCAGGACATCCTGAAGAGCGCCAACGACAACAAGGCCGACATCATCGGCCTTTCCGGCCTGATCACGCCGTCGCTCGACGAGATGGTGACGGTGGCCGAGGAGATGTCGCGCCAGGGCATGAACCTGCCGCTGCTGATCGGCGGCGCCACCACGTCCAAGGTCCACACCGCCCTGCGCATCGCGCCGCGCTACAACGGCACCACCGTGCACGTGCTCGATGCCTCGCGCGCCGTCGGCGTCTGCTCGGCGCTCGTGTCCGAGTCGGGCTCGCAGGCCGAGGACTTCGCCAGCAAGGTCGCGGCCGAGTACGAGGCGATCCGGATCGAACGCGCCGGCGGCACGAAGGAGAAGGTCGTTCCCCTCGAAACGGCGCGCGCCAACGACTTCAAGGTCGACTGGTCGGGCTACACCGTGCCGAAGCCGGCGCTGAGCGGCACGCGCGTGTTCGCCGAGTATCCGCTGCACGAGCTGGTCGAGCGCATCGACTGGACGCCGTTCTTCCGCGCCTGGGAACTGGCCGGCAACTATCCGGAGATCCTCGAGGATCCGGTGGTCGGCGAGAGCGCCAAGAAGCTATACGCCGATGCGCGCAAGATGCTGGAGCGGATCGTGCGCGAGAAGTGGCTGACCGCCAAGGGCGTGGTCGGCTTCTGGCCGTGCCGCCGCGAGGGCGACGACGTGGTGCTGTACAGCGACGAGACGCGCACCAAGGAAATCTCGCGCCTCTTCTTCCTGCGCCAGCAGATCGAGAAGCGCAGCCCCCGCGCCAACATGTGCCTGGCCGACTTCGTCTCGCCCGAGGCCGACTGGATCGGCGGCTTCGCCGTCACCGCGGGCCACGGCATCGAGGAGCATCTCGCGCGCTTCAAGGCCGACCATGACGACTATTCGGACATCCTGCTGAAGGCGCTGGCCGACCGTCTCGCCGAGGCCTTCGCCGAGCGCCTGCACGAGCGCGTCCGCAAGACGCTCTGGGGTTACGCCCCGGAGGAGGCCCTCTCCAACGAGGAGCTGGTGCGCGAGAAGTATCGCGGCATCCGCCCGGCCCCGGGCTACCCCGCCTGCCCCGACCACAGCCAGAAGCCCGAACTGTTCCGGCTGCTGAACGCCGGCCAGAACGCCGGCATCCAGCTCACCGAGAGCTTCGCCATGGTCCCCACGTCGGCCGTCTCGGGCTACTACTTCGCCCACCCCGACGCCCAGTATTTCGGCGTTGCCCGCATCGGCAAGGACCAGGTCGAGGACTATGCGAAGCGCCGAGGCGTCTCGATCGAGCAGGCGGAGCGCTGGCTGCGGCCGAACATCGGATATTAGAGGGCGATTGACGGTCCCGGCGTCGTTGCGGCGCGCCGCCTCGCCTTCCTGGCAAGTCGCCGCGCCGCCCACACGGCGATCGCGGCGGTGGCCAGGAGCAGCAGGTCCATGCCCGCGACGGCCCTCAGATGGTCCGCAGCGAGGCTTTTGCCGAGATGGTGGCCGGTCGTGATCAAATTGAGGATGACGGCGGCCATGGCCAGGGCCGCGATCGTGCAGCTCTGCTCGAGCCAGGCCTTGCCCGGCCGTAGCCAGGCATGGGCAAACGTCGCGACCCACACAATGTAGAACGTCCAGACCTCCAGCGCCGCACGCTCCTCGCCCAGGAACGTCGCACCGGGCGGCAACAGGCGGTTGGCGACGAAGAAGGCCAGCGTGGCGACGACGATACCGGTCACGGAGCCGACGGCCAGTCCCTCGACGATGCGAACACCGGGCAGCCCCAGCTGCCGATGCCTCGTGCGCCTCGATTCCAGCCAGAACAGATAGCCCGTGGCGATCAGCAGGCATCCCGAAAGGCCAAGTCCGAAATACACCCAGCGCAGGGTCCAATGGCGGAACTGGATGAAATGCAGGCCCGAAACGAATCGCTGCACGGTCAGGACGGGCGCGGCCGTGAACGTGTGCAGCACCGCTCCCGTGACCGCGTCGAAGTAGACGAGATCGAGGTTCATCGTCACGGCCTCGTCGTACGCCCGGCGCATCTCGACATACGAATTGGCATCGCCGGGGTACCACACGCGAACGAAGAACGGCCTTTCGCCCTCCCACCGGCGCGATGCTTCGCGGACCAGGCCGTCGAGGGAGACCGAGGCCGCGGCCGGCAGGTTCGCCTTGGGCCGGTTGTAGATCCCGAACACCTCGCGGTTGAAGCTCCGCGGGTCGCCGCCATAGGCGAGTTCCGTCGTCGACGGGAAGTAGATCGAGAAGAAGATGATCAGGCCCGACAGCGAAATGATGAAGTGGAAGGGCAGGCCGAGGACTCCCGAGACATTGTGCAGGTCGAGCACCAGCCGTCTTGGCTTCTTGTCGACCCGAAAGGTGAAGAACTCCGTGAAGATCTTGCGATGGATGACCACGCCCGAGACGCAAAGCGTCAGCATCGCCATGCCGGCCAGCCCGACGAGCCAGTAGCCCAGCGACCAGGTGCGGATGTTCAGGCTGTAGTGGAAGGGGAAGATGAAGCCTGTCCCGGCCAGCGTCCCGGTCTCCGGCAGAAGGCGCAGGGTCGCGGGATCGAGGTGGCGCTGGACGAACGGTCCGCCCGTCCCGCGATAGCCGACACGGACGGCCGGCTCGCGGTCGGTCGGAAAGCGCATGAACCACTGGCTCGCGCCACCGATCAGCGGCCTCAATTCGCCGGCAACCGCATCCACCGAGACGGGCTGTCCGCTCGCCAGACGCGTGACCGGCTGCATCCAGAGATCGATTTCCCGGTCGAAGACCGCGAGCGTTCCCATCCAGAAGATGGCGAACAGAAGTCCGCCCAGGACCACTCCCGCCCACGTATGGAGCCCGTTCAGGGACGCGCGAAATGTCGGTCCCACGTCAGTTTTCCGCCGAATGTGCATGCGCCCGCAACGACTGCTCCCGGTATCGCCCTTTCTAGAGACGTTCGAGGCGCCGGAACTTCCCCCTCGGGACCCGGATTTTTCCGCAAATCACCGCCCGGACGTTGGGAATCGTTCCAGAACAATGCTCCACTGCACGACGATGCTGAGCTACGC
>CAZPOS010000212.1:0-4070 GCA_964588065.1 uncultured Reyranella sp. | reverse complement strand
GTGCCGCGGAGAATCCCGCTAAGAGCGCGCACCTCTTCCCCTCGTGCGGACGAGGTCGGGAGACGCGATGCTGAGCTACGCCCTCGTCCTGTTCGTCGGATTCATCGCCGGGACGGTGAGCGGCATCGTGGGCACTGGCGCGACCGTCATCCTGCTGCCGGTGCTGGTCATGGTCTTCGGGCCGCGCGAGGCGGTGCCGATCATGGCGGTCGTCGCGTTGATGTCGAACTTCGCCAAGATCACCGCCTGGTGGTGCCATATCGACTGGCGTGCCTCGGCGGCCTACGCGCTGGGCGGCATCCCGGCGGCGGCCCTGGGCGCCCGCACCCTGCTGGCGCTGCCCGAGAACACGGTCGAGACGGCGCTCGGTATCTTCTTCCTCGCCATGATCCCGGGCCGACGCTGGCTCGCGCGCCGCAGTCTCGTGCTCGGCTATGGCGGCATGTTCGGGGCCGGAATCGTGATCGGCTTCCTGACCGGCATCGTGGTCTCGACCGGACCGCTCAGCGTGCCCGCCTTCGCCGCACACGGGCTGGTCAAGGGCGCGTTCATCGCCACCGAAGCCACGGGCTCGCTCGCCCTCTACGTCAGCAAGGCGATCACCTTCCAGGCCTTCGGCGCATTGCCCACCGACATCGTCGTCAAGGGATTGATCAGCGGTTCCTCCGTCATGGCCGGCACCTATCTCGCCCGCCTGATCGTCGAACGGCTGAGCGTCGCCGCCTTCCAGTACATGCTCGACATCGTCATGGCCGTATCCGGCATCGCACTTCTTTGGCAGGCGCTGCGGTAGACGCGCGCAGAATTGATTGGCAAGGAGGAGTCCCCTTCAAGGAGACCGACAATGGCAATCACGAAGAAGCAGGAACTGCGCGCCCTGACCGAAGACGAGCGCGAACTGGTGAGCCTGTCGGGCGTGCGCGCCGCGCGCGCGCTCACCGAGACCGAACTCAACCGACTGCTGAAGCGGCTGCGCACGCGCCGCGACCGCGCGCGCACCGTGGCCGACCGGCAGCGCCGCGAGATGCGCGGCAAGGCGCGCCCGCGCGGCGCGACGCCGCCGAAGGCCGACGAGGGCTCCCAGGTGAAGCTTGAGGTCCTGTCGGCGGCGCTGGCCCGTCTCGAGGCGGAGACGGCGCGCCGCGGCGAGATCAAGGCGAAGGCCGACCTGGTCGCCAGCGCGAAGAAGGCGCTGGCCCTGAAGCAGAAGGCCAGGACGGCCAAGCCGTCCGCGAAAGCCAAGGGCCCCGCAAAGGCCGTTCGCGGCAAGGCGCGCGTCGCGGTCGAGAACCATGTGCCGGGATCGGTGCGCGGCAGCGTCCGCAAACAGGGCGCACGCGCCCAGGCCAAGCGCGACGCCCGCTGAGGCTTCGGAGCCTGGGAAGTCCGGCTTCCCTTCCCAGCGTCCGTCCGGCGGCGTAATGGCTTGGAACGGACGGACGCTCCTTCGGGCGCCCTCCCTGAAGGAGTGTTCATGAAGAATGTTGTCATCGCCGCCGGAATGGCCGCCCTCGCCCTCTCGACGGGTGCCTGCAGCCTGCAGCAGTCATCCCCCCAGCAGCTCAACACCACGAATGCGAATTCGCGCATCTATATCGGCTCGCTGACCTGCAACGTCGGCGGCAGCACGGGTTACGTGCTGGGCTCCGCCAAGCCGCTCGACTGCGTGTTCCTCGGCAAGGATGGCGTCTCGACGGCCCAGTATACGGGCACGATCGACAAGGTCGGCATCGACATCGGCTACACCAAGGCCGTGCATACGATCTGGCGCGTCTATTCGCTGGGCTCGGACCGCGGCGTGACCCAGATCGGCGGCACCTATGTCGGCGAACAGGGTACGGTCGCGGCCGGCAACCAAGCCGGCGGCAACTGGATCTATGGCGGTCCGAACGCCGAGATCGGCATGGTCTCGTCCGGCGTGATCAAGGATGCCGGCTACAATCTGGCGACCGGCGTCGCCGCCATGACCATCCGCCTGAAGCAGTAGCTTCGGCTTCAGGCCCGAGCCGCCGTCGCCGCCTGCAGAGCGCAGCCGGCGACGGTGATGCGGTGCATCAGGCGCCGCTCGCCCTGATAGTCGTTCTGGGCGCTGTGCCAGGTGGCGCGGTTGTCCCAGAAGGCGATCGAGCCGGCGCGCCACTGGAAGCGGCTGGTGAACTCGTCTCGCGTGACATGCGCGTAGAGATATTCGAGCAACGGCTTGCTGTCCTCGACGCTCCAGCCCTCGAAGTGCAACGTGAAGTCCGCATTGACGTAGAGCGCCTCGCGGCCGCTCAGCGGATGGCGGATCACTACCGGATGCAGCACGTCGCCGACCTGGTCACCATTGTAGAACACGTGATCGCTGCCGCTCGCCTTGCGCGCCGCGGTGCCGAAGCGGTGTGCCGAGGAATGCACGGCGTTGAGCCCGCGCAGCGTCTGCTTCAGGCCTTCCGACAGCGCCTCGAAGGCACGGTAGACGTTCGCGAACAGCGTATCGCCGCCCTTCGACGGCAGTTCGCGCGCCACCAGGATCGAGCCCATGGCGGGAATCTGATCGTAGGTGTGATCGGTGTGCCAGCGCTCGCCGATGTTCTTCTGCTGTGTCGGCTCCTTGCGGACCTCGGCGATCATCGGATAGCCGGCGACGGCCGGGAAGTAGCGGTTGATGTCGATCGCACCCCAGCGCTGCGCGAATTCGACGTGCTGCTCGGGCGACAGATCCTGGTCACGGAAGAAGATCACGCCATGCTCGACGAAGGCGCGCTGCACCTCGTCCCACTGCCGATTGCTGATCGACTTGAGATCGAGCCCCAGCACCTCGGCGCCGCAGCCCTCGAGCTCGCGAACCTGAACCGTCTCGTATGTCATGGTCACCCTCCGGTCCCGAGCCTACCGCGCCTGCACCCCGAGCAACAACAGGGCCACGGACAGCGTGAAGACGCTGGCGGCGGTCGAGATCACCACGGCGTTGGTCGCGCGGGCGACGCCCACGCCGTACATCTGGGCAATCAGGTAGACGTTGGCGCCGGCCGGCAGCGCCGCGTTCAGCGTCGCCACGGTGAGCCACAGCGGATCGAGCGGAAAGACGTAGCGGCCGATCGTCCAGACCAGCACGGGCAAGAGGGCCAGCTTGAAGAACGAAGCGACGGCTGCGGATTGCCAGTGACCCTTCAGGCCGACATGGGCGAGCGAAGCGCCGACCATGATCAGGCCGCAGGGCGGCGCCGCGGCTGCGAGGGCCTGGAGAATGCGGTCGATCACCGCCGGCGTCGCGATTCCGGGAACGTGCGTGGTGATCTCGCCCCACAGCAGGCCGGCGAAGATCGCCGGGATCACCGGATGCTTCAGCATCGAAAGCGCCGCCCCGCCCAGGCGCTTCAGCACGGTGCCGTGCCGGCCGCCGGCCCCGTCCATCTCCATCAGGAAGCAGGTGAAGGTGAGCAGGATCAGCGAATGCACGCTGATGATCATCAACAGCGGCACCAGCCCCTGCTCGCCGAATCCGTAGCTGATGAACGGAATGCCGATGCCGACGCCGTTGGAGAAGGAGCCGCTCAGCGCGAACATGGCGCGGTCGCCCAGCCGCAGACCCTGGATCCGGCCGAGCACCATCAGCATGCCGTAGAGGACCATCACGCCGCTGAAGAAGGCGAGCAGCACCTGCGGCTCAAGCGACTCCAGCCGCACCTTGGCCATCGAGCGGAAGAGCAGCGCGGGGAACAGGGCGTAGAAGGTGACGGCGGTGAAGCCGCGCAAGCCCTCGGGACTGAGGAGCTTGCTGCGGCCGATCACCCAGCCGACCAGCACCATGCCGAACACCGGCACGATGATGTCGATGATCGCGCTCATAAACTATGAACGCGCCAGCGCATGTGAATGCGCCTTAAGCCGCCATCGCGAGGTTGCTGTACCGGGTCAGGTGATGCTGCTGGTTGCCGAACATCAGGTCGATCATCGTCAGCCGCTTGAAGTAGTGGCTGACCGCCATCTCGTCCGTGACGCCCATGCCGCCGTGCATCTGCACCGCGCTCTGGCCGCAGAACTTGCCCGACTTGCCGATCTGGACCTTGGCGCCGGAGGCCGCCTTG
>CAZPOS010000211.1:0-9574 GCA_964588065.1 uncultured Reyranella sp. | reverse complement strand
GGTCGCCCGCGCGCCGGCCGACGGCTACACGTTCCTGCACTCGGTCTCGAGCACGCTCATCCAGAACCGGGTGATGTTCAAGACTCTGGGCTTCGATCCCGACAAGGACTTCACCGTCGTCTCGGGCACGTCCTCGGGCGTGCTGCCGGTCGTCGTCCACAAGTCGCTGCCGGCCGAGGTCAAGGACCTGAAGTCGTTCATCGAGTATGCCAAGAAGAACAAGGTCAACTTCGGCTCCTGGGCGCTGGGCTCCTCGGCGCACATCTTCGCGCAGACGCTGAACGAGAAGTACGGGCTCACCATGGAGGTCGTCACGTACAAGGGCGAGGCGCCGATGTGGCAGGACGTGGGCGCGGGCCAGCTGCAGGCCGCCATGGGCAGCCCGCAGGCGATGAACGCGCTGATCGTGAAGGGCGACGTCCGTGGCATTGCCGCGCCGTCGAAGGTGCGCGCGCGCGTGTTTCCCGACGTGCCGACCTCGCAGGAGCAGGGCTTCATGGACGACGCGTTCACCGTGTCGGGCTGGCTGGCGCTCGCCGCGCCGGCGGCGACCCCGAAGGACGTCGTGAAGCGGATGTCGGACCTCTGGGTCGCGGCCGCCGATTCCGAGCCGGGCAAGAAGATGATGGACAGCTTCGCCCTCGTGGAGAAGCCGATGCCCCACGAGGAAGTCATGGCGGACTATGAGCGTCTGAAGAAGACGCTCATCCCGCGCATCGTCGCGCTCGGCATCCAGCCGGTCTGACGATCAGGCGGAGACCCGCTTCAGGGTCTCGTCGAACCAGCGCGCGAGGCCGGTCATGCGGGCGTCCTCGTGCTTCTGGCCCATCAGCTGCAGGCCGACCGGCAGGCCGCCGACGCTCATCAGCGGCACGGTGACCACGGGCGCGAACAGCATCGAGCTCGGTGCATTGAAGACGAAGTCGCCGGTCGGACGCGGCGCCAGCGGCTGGCCCGGCACGTCGCCGGACCAGAGCGGCGCGGGACCGGGACAGGCGAGCGTGATCGCCGCATCGGCCAGCGGCGCCATCGTCGCATGCAGGCGCTGGGCGTTCTCGCGTGCGAGAAGCGCCATGCGGTAATCGTCGAGCGTCATCGCCTCGGCCCTGGCGAGCCCCGCCTTGGTGCGTTCGCTCACCCCGGCCGGATTGTTGTCGACGATACCGCGCTGTCCCCAGCGATTCTCCCAGCCCGTCACGCTGCCGCAGATGGCGCGGCCGTTGGCGATCGACTTCTCGAGCGCCTCGACCCAGGGATGATCCTTGCGGAAGATCAGCTCGACGCCGGCGTCGCGCAGCTGCTTCAGCACGCCGTCGAACGCGGCCTTGGTCGCGTCGTCGACCTCAACCCAGCCCTCAGTCTCCAACACGACCAAACGATTTGGCTTCACGGCGGCGGGCAGGGTGGAGGGACCCAACAGGCCGACCTCGCCGCGATCGCCGCCGGCGCGTTTGGCAATCTCGATCGCGACCTGCCACATGTCCTGCAGCGAATTGGCGTGCGGCCCGTGCGTGCTCTGGCTGGTGGCCTGGCGTTCGCCGCGGTTGATGCCGCCCTGCGTGGGCTTAAGCGCGTAGTTTCCGCAATAGGCGGCGGGGCGGATGATCGAGCCGCCGACCTGCGTACCGATGGCGGCCGGGACCATGTTGGCGCCCACGGCGGCGGCCGACCCCGAAGAGGAGCCGCCCGGTGTGCGGGCCGGGTCGAACGGGTTGGTCGTGGCGCCGGGATGCGCGCCGCCCAGCTCCGCCGTCACCGCCTTGGCAAGGATCACCGCACCGGCCTGGCGCAGCGCCCAGACCGCGGCATTGTCGCGCTTCGGGAAGTTGCCCTTGAAGGCCTCGCAGCCCATCTGCGTGGGCATGTCCTTGGTCTCGAGCAGGTCCTTGATGGCGATCGGCAGGCCGTCGATCGGCGAGAGCGGCTTACCTTCCTTCCAGCGCGCGGTGCTGGCATCGGCGGCGTCGCGCGCACCGGCTTCATTGATGGCGGTGAAAGCCTTCACCACCGGCTCGCGCGCCGCCACCGTCTCGAGGCAGCGTTCGAGATAGGCACGGGGCGTGTCGCCGCCCTCGGCGAAGCGCTTCGCGGCGTCGTGGAAGGTGAGCGGCTTGAAATCACTGTACGCGGACATCGCTGGGCAGTTCCCTGGTTACGCTGTTGAGACGACCGACCCTAACACGGGATGTCAGCGCACCCGATAGCGCTCGATCGCGTCGGGATCGAAGGTGAAGCCGAGGCCGGGGCGATCGGGAACCGCGATGCAGCCGTCCTCGATCTCGATCGACTCGCGATAGAGTTTCGACGTCCACGGCATGTATTCCAGCCACGTCGTGTTGGCGAAGGCGCCCAGGATGCCGATGCTCTGCTGCGTGAACAGATGGTTGGAGATCGCGATGTCGTGGGCCGCCGCGAGGTGCGCCACCTTCACGAACTCGCTGACGCCGCCGACGCGGGCGAGGTCAGCCATCCAGATGTCGGCGGCGCCATGCGCCAGCATCTCGCGGAAGCCATAGCGCGTCGCCTCGGTCTCGCCGCTGGCGATGGGCGTGTCGAGCGCCGCCGCGACCCGGGCCGAGCCGCGATGGTCGTAGGGTGCGACCGGCTCCTCGAACCAGGTGAGGTCGAAGTCTTCCAGCTTGCGGCCGAGCCGGATCGCGTGATCGGCCGTGAAGCCGCGGCTGGCGTCGCACATCAGCGACACGCGCGGCCCGATGGCTTGGCGCACGGCGGCGACGCGCTCGACGTCCTCTTCCACATGCGCCTTGCCGACGCGCATCTTCACCCCGCGGAAGCCCTCCGCCACGTAGCCGGCGGCTTCCCGTGCCAGCTCGTCGGGCGTCGCCGACAGCCACAGGCCGGCGCTCGAATAGACGGGGATGCGATCGTGCGCGGCGCCCAGCATATGGGTGACCGACTGTCCCAGCGCCTTGCCCTTGGCGTCCCAGAGTGCGGTGTCGATGCCGGCGAGGCCGAAGATCGTCACGCCCTTGTGACCGAGGAAATAGAGCTCGCGCCACATCCGCTCCCAGAAGCGCTCGGCATAGCGGATGTCCTCGCCGACGAGGGCGGGCTTCAGGCTCTCGACCATCGCACGCAGCACCTCGATGCGGCGTCCGCCCAGCGTGAACAGGAAGCTTTCTCCGATCACGCCGACGTCTGTGTCGACGAAGATCAGCACGGCCCCGATCCGGTCGTTGCTGACACCGCTCGAATTGCGGGTGGGGCGGTCGAGCGGCACCTCGACAGTGACGGTTCTGAGATCGATGACGCGCAAGCCCGGCCTCCCTTCTGGATCACCGGTTCGAGTGCCGGTTCCGTCACAATAGTGTGTGGCGGTCGCGATGAACCAGCCTTGGAATCGCGCCGTAGGACGTCGTGAAGAGGCTAAAAAACACATGGCCTCTTGGGCCGGCGACGAGCGCGCCGTCGTCGGCTTCGAAACACGAGTAAGCATCCAACCGGAGAGAACACATGCTCAAGCGTCACACGCTGATTGCTGCCGCGTCCCTGTGCCTGCTGGCCGTCACGCCGGCCATTGCCCAGACCGCCATGGCCCCGTCGGCCAACCCGATGGTCGGCGGCGCGGCAATGTCGCCGGACAAGACGATCGTCGCCAACGCGGTGAACTCCGCCGACCACAAGACTCTCGTGGCCGCGGTCCAGGCCGCCGGCCTCGTCGAGACGCTGCAGGGTCCGGGTCCATTCACGGTCTTCGCGCCGACCGATGCGGCCTTCGCCAAGCTGCCGGCCGGCACGGTCGAGATGCTGGTGAAGCCGGAGAACAAGGCCAAGCTCACCAGGATCCTGACCTGCCATGTCGTGGCCGCCAACGCGCTGTCGCCGGCGATCGCGAAGATGATCGCGGACGACAAGGGCACGCACCCGGTCAAGACGGTGGGCGGCTGCGTCCTGCAGGCCAAGATGATGGGAGACAAGATCACGCTGACCGACGAGAACGGTAACGTCGCCACGGTGACGATCGCCGACGTGCGGCAGTCCAACGGTGTCATTCACGTGATCGACACCGTCCTCCTGCCCAAGGGCTGAGCGATCCGGGTTGTTCGAGGGGCGGCGGGGATTTTCCCCGCCGCTTCCATTTGCGCTAGGGTGTCCCGCATCCATTGGCCGTAACCGTCGTTGTCGGCCGATCAGGTGGTTTCAGGGGCAGTCCATGAGCAGCAGGCGGCCGCGCATCGAGGGATTCGCGATCATTTCCAGCGAAGGCATGATCGCGGCGTCGGACGGATCCTTTCCCGAGAACCTGAAGATCCCCGCGGATCAGAAGTTCTATCAGGACTCGGTCGACCGGGCGGCTGCGGTCGCGAACGGCCGCCACTCCGCCGAGGGGGGACCCAAGGAAGCCGCCCGCCGGCGTATCGTGCTCACCCGCCGCGTCGAGCGCGTCGTGCCCGATCCGGACAATGCCAACGCGGTCCTGTGGAATCCGGCTTCGGCGCCGTTCGAGGAAGCGTGGATGAGGCTCAACGTCGACGATGGAACGCTGGCCGTGGTGGGTGGCACCGACGTGTTCGGCCTGTTCCTCAACATCGGCTACGACGTCTTCTTCCTGACGCGCACGGACGCCAGCGTGCCGCGCGGCCGCCCGGTCTTTCCGGGTGTCGGGCGGAATGCGACACCGGAGGAGGTCTTCGCCCGGCACGGCATGGTCCTGCGGGCCACCCGCCTGCTCGATCCCGCGACCCACACGCGGCTCGAGGAGTGGGTGCCGAAGCGCTAGAACTCCACCACCAGCCCGTCGTGAGCCGCTTCGAGCGCGATCTCGGAGGCGCGGCCGAGCAGTTCGGCGCTCATGTGGGTCACGATGGTCCGCTTTGCGCCGATGTCTGGCAGATGATCGACGAGCGTCCTGTAGTCGATGTGGTACTTCATGACCTTGTCGAAGAAGTAGGCCTCGCAGATGAACAAGTCGGCGTCGCGGGCCGCCGGGATCAGCTCCTCCACCCATTCGGTGTCGCCTGAATAGGTGAGCACCTTGCCCTCGGTCTCGATCCGGAGAGCGTAGGAGGGGGCGCCGCTATAGTGCTTCATCAGGTAAGGCGTGACGGCGAGACCGTTCATCTCGACCCGGTCGTGCAGCGCGAGCTCGCGGATCTCCAGCGCGAACTTGCGCTGGACCTGGGTCGAACCCGCGAACATCGCTTCCATCACCACCATCAGCCGGTCGCGGAAGCCGGGCGGTCCCGCGAGCAGCAGAGGCTCGGTGCGCCGGCTGACCAGTTGGGCGTCGAGCAGGAAGAACGGCAGGCCGGCGAAATGATCGCCATGCAGATGGCTCACCAGGACGGTCGAGATCGCGTTGGGCTCGACCTCCCACTTGCGGATGGCAATCATGGACGAGGCACCGCAATCCACCAGCAGATTTCCGTGCGCCGCCCGCTCGATGTGGAAACAGGTGTTGAACCGTCCGCCGCTGCCGAAGGCATCGCCGGAGCCGAGGAACTGCAGACGCATCTCTAGGGGGCCTGTTCCAGGCTGGAGACGATGTTGGTGAGCGTGGTGCGGCGCATGTCGCGCACCTCGGTCGAATTGAAGCGGCGGGCGCGATGCATGGTGGCCCGGTTGTCCCACATCACCAGATCGAACGGCCGCCAGATATGGGCGTAGACGAACTGGCGCTGGGTGGCGTGCTCGGTCAGGTCGCGCAGGAAGGCGCGCGCCTCGGGCATCGGCCAGCCCTCGATACCGCCGGCATGGCTGGCGAGATAGAGCGAGAGACGGCCGGAGCCCGGATGGCGGCGCACCAGCCGCTGGCGCACCGGCGCCCACTTCACGCGCTCGGCTTCGGTGAAGTCCTCGAAGCCCAGCATGCCGCGCGAATAGATCTGGCTGTGAAGGCAGACCAGGTCGTGGATTTCGCGCTTGGTCGTCTCGTCGAGCGCATCGTAGGCCGCGCGCATGTCGGCGAACTCGGTGTTGCCGCCGGCCGACGGGATCTTTCGTGCCGACAGAAGCGAGTAGAGCGCGGGTACCTCCTTGAACGAACTGTCGGAATGCCAGAGCTGGTTGCCGAGGCTGAACAGGCGGCGGCGGTCGTCGCGCGCCAGGACATTGCCATGGCGGTCGAGGTTCGAGATGTCGTTCAGGTCCATGCTCATGCGCCGTTCCTCGGGCGGCATGATGTCCCCGGTCGCCTGTTCGAGCGGGCCCAGCTGGCGGCTGAAGGCGAGCTGGCTCTCGTCGTCGAGCCTCTGGTCGCGAAACACCAGCACGGCGTACCGGTTCATCCCGTCGTGGATGAAAGCGACCTCCTCGTCGCTGAGGTGCCGCGTGAGGTCGATGCCTGAAACCTCGCCGGCGAAGAACGGGCGGTTCTGCGGATCGATGGGGCGAATGGCTTTGCTCATGGTGGGGGACGAGGCTAGCGCGGTCGCGATCGCTGCGCGAGGCGCGCGGACCGGATTTTGCTAGTCTGGCTCGCAATGCAGCATGATCCTTCGGCGTCGCCGCGCCGCACCATAAGCAAGGCGGATCTCTTCTTCGGCTTCCTCAAGATCGGTCTGCTGGGCTTCGGCGGCGTGGCGCCGTGGGCCCGCCACATCATCGTCGAGGAACGGCGCTGGCTCAGCGATCGCGAGTTCGCCGAAATCCTGGGCATCGGGCAGGTGTTGCCAGGGCCCAACACGATCAACGCCGCCGTCATCATCGGCGACCGTAACCAGGGGTTCGTGGGCGTCCTGCTCTGCCTGCTGGGGCAGATGGCGATGCCGCTGGTGATCGTGGCCGCGCTGGCCATGGTCTACGAGCGTGTGGCGTCCATCCCGGAAGTAGGGGCGGCGCTGATCGGGGCCGCAGCCGCCTCCGCTGGCCTCGTGCTCGGCACGGCGCTCAAGATGATCCGCAACATCAGGCCCACGCCGCTCTCCTATGCGATCGGCGCGGCGGGCTTCGCGGCGATCGGTCTGCTGCGCTGGCCGCTGGTGCCCGTGGTGCTCATGCTGGTGCCCGCCGCGATCGCGGCGACCTGGTGGGAGCGCCGGAAGTGACCGGGGTGCTGGCCGAACTCGCGCGAACCTTCGCGCTCTTGTCGCTGGTTTCGATTGGCGGCGTGAATGCCCTGCTGCCCGAGATCCATCGCCAGGTCGTCGACGTCCACGGCTGGATGACCGACGCATCCTTCGCGAGCGCCTTCGCCATCGCCAATGCGTCGCCCGGCCCCAACGTGATCTTCGTCAGCCTGATCGGCTGGCAGGTCGCCGGCCTGTCGGGCCTCCTCGTTGCGACGTTCGCGCTCCTGATCCCCTCCAGCGCGCTGGCCTACTTCGCCGGCCGCGCGCTCACGCGCTGGTCGCATCATCCCGCCGTGGCGGTGCTGCGCGACGCGCTGATCCCGGTCGCGCTCGGCCTGATGCTGGCCTCGGGCCTGTCGATGATGCGCACGGTGGATCGCGACGCCGTCACCGTCCTGATCAGCCTGGCCGCGGCGGCCTTCGTCTATACGACGCGGCGCAATCCGCTCTGGGCACTGGCCAGCGGTGCAATCGTCAACGTGGCGGCGCTGCACGTCTTCTAGGGGAGAGGGGGCCGGACCTTCGGCAGCTCAGACCATTCGCGGAACAGGCGGCCATTGTCCTGGTCGAACCGTTCGTCCAGCACCTTGGAGGCCTGGATTCGCTCGACGCGAAAGTTGCGGTAGCCGTTGCGCAGCTCGCACCACGCACCGACCAGGGTGACATCGACATAGTAGGCCATGGCGATCGGCCAGATCGTGCGATGGGTGCGGCGGCCCCGTTCGTCGGCGTAGGAGATGTGCAGCTTTCGGCTGTCGCGGATCGCGGCGCGTACTTCCGCGAGGTCGACGCCGCGCGGTTCCACCGCGTCGCCCGGCGATACGAAGATGGGCTGCGAAACGAGCTGCCCGCGCAACGCCTCGGGCAGTATCACCGATACCTTGGAGAAGACGCTGTCGGCGGCCTCCTGCAGCTTGGCGTCGCGCAGGCGGCGGACGAGACGCGCGCCGACGGCGATGGCCTCGACCTCATCGGCGGTGAACATCAGCGGCGGCAGGTCGAAGCTCTTGCGCAGCACATAGCCGATCCCGGCCGCGCCATCGATCGGCACACGCCGCGCCTGCAGGGTCGCGATGTCGCGATAGATGGTGCGCGGCGTGACTTCGAGCTTCGCCGCCAACGCAGCCGCGGTGACCGGACTCTTGGCCGTTCGCAGGTGCTGGATGATGTCGAACAGGCGGTCCGAGCGGCGCATGACGCCCATTCTATGGGCCTTTTTGACTGCTGACACAACGGTGTCAGTAGGTCGTCGATAGGTTCGCCTCGTTCGCGATTGGAGAGACCATGTGCCCAGCAGAAATTGCCGTACCCAGCATCTCGCGCTCGCGAACCAGGCAGGCGGCCTTCGGGACAATCCTGCTGGCGGCGTCGGCCGTCGCCTACAGCACCGCCGGCTTCTATACGCGGCTGATGGACCTCGACGCCTGGACGATGCTGTTCTGGCGCGGTGTCTTCGGTGGCTGTTCCTCAGCGGCATGGTGGTGTGGCGGGAGCGGGGCCGTGCCGTGCGAGCGGTGCGGGCGATCGGCCGCGACGGGCTCCTGATCGCGCTGTGCTCGGCGCTGGCGACCGTGTGTTTCCTGAATGCGCTCCGCCTTTCGACGGTGGCCGACGTGCTGGTGATCGATGCGACGATCCCCTTCGTGACGGCGGGCATCGCCTGGCTGGTGATCGGGGAGCGCGAGGACTGGATCACGCTGGGGGCGACGCTGGCCGCCGTCGTCGGCGTGGCGGTGATGATGGCGGCCGCGGCGCCGGCCGGACGTGTCTCGGGCAACCTGCTGGCCTTCGGCATGGCCGTCCTGATGTCGGTCGTGCTCGTGCTGATGCGGCGCAATCCCGGCGTCAGCATGCTGCCGGCGGTCGCGCTTTCGGCGTTCCTGTGTGCGCTGATCGTGCTGCCGTTCGCGCACCCGTTCTCGGTCAGCTCGGGGGAATTCCTGCTGCTCGCGCTGTTCGGCATGAGCCAGTTCGGCCTCGGCCTGCTGCTGCTCGCACTCGGGACACCGCTGGTATCGGCGACCCGCGGCGCGCTGATCGGCGTGCTGCAGACGCCACTCGGCACGCTTTGGGTCTGGCTGGCTTTCGCCGAGTCACCGGGCTGGACGACCCTCGTGGGCGGAATGATCGTGGTCGCTGCGGTGGTTTGCGGCATCGCGGTTCGCCGTCCACAGGAGGCAATAACGTAACGATTCCAGGGGGTTGACGGTCCTGCAGGTGCTTCTTACATTTGAACAGTTGTTCAAATGTACAAAGCAAAGAAAATCCTCCTGTCCGACGACTATGCGGTGGCGCTGGCCGATCTCTTTCGTCTGCTGGGCGATCCGACCCGGCTGAAGATCGTGGTCGCCTGCCTGCGCACGCCGCTCGCGGTCTCCGACATCGCCGACAAGCTCGGCCTCTCGGTTTCGCTGGTCAGCCATCACCTGCGGCTGCTGAAAGGCGCGCGACTGGTGCGAGGCAAGCGGCAGGGCAAGCAGGTCTACTACGAGGCCGACGACCTCCATGTCCGCCGCATGGTCGAGGACATGGTCACCCACATC
>CAZPOS010000210.1:0-9581 GCA_964588065.1 uncultured Reyranella sp. | reverse complement strand
GACGTGTCGATCCAGGCGCAGATCGTGAACCTGCTGCAGAACCTGCAGCAGCGCTTCGGCCTCTCCTATCTCTTCATCGCCCACGACCTCGCAGTGGTGAAGCATATCAGCGACCGGGTCGCGGTGATGTATCTCGGCCAGCTGGTCGAGATCGCAGCCAAGCGCGATCTCTACGACCGGCCGCTGCACCCCTATACGCAGGCGCTGCTGTCGGCGATCCCGCGTCCCGATCCCAGCGTGCGCAAGGAGCGCGTGCTGCTGGCCGGCGACGTGCCCAGCCCCTTCGCCCCGCCGCCGGGCTGCCGCTTCCACACGCGCTGCATCCACGCCCAGCCGCGCTGCAAGCAGGAGCAACCCGAGCTGCGCGACGCCGGCAACGGCCATCGCGTGGCCTGTCACTTCTACGAGACATTGCCCAAGCCCGCGGCCGCCTCGACCGCCGGCGGCTCGCTCGGCAAGTTTCCGGAACGGCTCGCCGCTTTCGAGGCCGCGATGGCCGCGCGTTCGGGTCGCGCAAACGCCTGAAGCACCTTCGGATGGGTCAGGCCGCGTCCTTCGCGGGGCCGCCGCGCCGCCGCTCCGCCATGTAACGCCCCGGCGATGCCCCGAGAGCCTTGCGAAACATGGTCACGAAGCTCGGTACGCTTTCGTAGCCCAGGCCAGCGGCCGCTTGCTGGATCGAGGCACCGTCGGCCAGCCACTTCACGGCCAGCATGACGCCGAGTTGCTGCCGCCAGCGCCCGAAACTCATACCCGTTTCCCTCTCGATCAGCCGCGCCAGTGTCCGCTGGCTGAGACCCGCCCGTTTCGCCCAGACCGCGAGCGTGCCCCGATCTGCCGGTGACGCCACCATCAGATCGACGATCCGGCGCAGCCGGGGGTCGGCCGGCATCGGCAAATGGAGATCCTCGACCTGCGCCGCTGCGATCTCGTCGAGAAGCACCGACACCAGGCGGGAGTTCGCGCCGCCTTCGTCATAGAGGGCGGGAAGATGGGCGGAGCGAATCAGAAGTTCGCGCAGCAACGGAGTCACCGAAATGGCGCAGCAGGTCTCGGGCAGACCCTGGGTGACCGCCGGGTCGACGAAGGCCACGAATCCTTCGAGTTCGCCCGCGGCCGCAATCCCATGGAGCGCAGTCCTCGGGATCCAGAGAGCGCTGCGGGGCGGGACGATCCAGAGGCCGCCTTCGACCTCGCAGCTCAGCGCGCCGCGCTGAACGAGCAGGATCTGCCCCTTGATATGCCGGTGGGGACGCAGTTCGACCTTGCGGAAATCGGCCGTCGCGGCACCGAAGGTCACGATAGGCTGGGGAACCGCATCGGGATCGATCGGGCCGGAAAGGTCTCGGAGCATGGGCATGGCGGCAGTATGGAATTGGCTCGATCGAATAACAATCTGTCCGGATTTCGAAATGACGCCATGCCCGGTTTGTCCTATCCCGGTCTCATTGAGGCAATCGCCACCGCCACGGCTTCCATGATCGGAAAGGACCCCTCGTGAGACCACCGAGCCGCGGCCGGCGCGCACTCCCCTGAAGACCACCCGCCCCTCACGATGACCTCGCCCACAAGTCCCGCGGCCATGGCGCCCGGCATACTCAGCAGGGCCTTCACGCGCCTGTTCATGAGACACGCGACCGTCACGGCCTGCGAGACGATCGCCAGTCGCTTCCGGCTGATCACCTTGGAGGGCACGGCTCTCGCGGGCATCACCTGGGCCCCCGGACAGAAGATTCAGATCGCCATGGGCTCGGCGTTCGTCGCGCGCACCTACACACCGATCGACTGGGACCCGGTCGCCGGTCGCACCCGGATTCTCGGCTACGGGCACGGTGAGGGGCCGGGAAGCGCGTGGGTTCACGATGTCCGGCCCGGTGACGCATGCGACCTCTTCGGGCCGCGCCGCTCGGTGGACGTGAGCGCGCTGGCGGGTCCGCTCGCGCTGTTCGGCGACGAAACTTCGATCGGACTTGGCGCCGCGCTCGCGACCGCGGTTCGGGCCGGCGCCGGCCTCTCCTGTCGCTTCGAGGTCGATGACGTCGCGGCCAGCCGCCGAGTCATGGCGCACTTCGGACTGAAGGATGCGGCGCTGCTCGCGCGGGAAGCGGATGACGCCCACGTCGCGGCCCTGGAAGCAGCGCTACCGGCGTTCCACGCCGCGGGTGCGACCTTCGTGCTGACCGGAAAGGCCTCCACCATCCAGCGGCTGCGGCAGGCGCTGAAGCGCCAGGCGGTCCCGACGACGCGCATCATCGCCAAGGCTTACTGGGCGCCCGGCAAGACCGGCCTCGATTGACGGCCTGACGCCGCCCGCGCGTAAAGGCCTACGCAGTTCGGCGTCGAGCCTGACGTTCGGTGGCCCCGAGCACGACGTCCCGCAGCTTCAGGAGTGCCCGGTCGATCTCGGCCTCCGGCGTGCCGGCATAACCCAGGATGAGACCGTGGCGCCGGCCACGGCCGGCGTAGCAGACCGAGAGCGGCTGGACGGTCAGGCCTGCCGCCGCCGCCGCCGCGGTCACGGCGACGTCGTCGAACCGCCGTGCGGTCTGCGGGGTCGGGCGTGCGATCACGTGCATGCCGCCGGGATCGGGGACGATCGTGAGAAGCCCGTCGAGGCGTTGCACGGCCGCTTCCAAGAGGGTCTCACGGCGACCGGCATAGAGCTGCCGGGTGCGGCGCAGGTGGGTCGCGAAATGGCCCTCGGCGATGAACCGCGCCAGCGCGCCCTGGCCCAAGAGCGGTGCCCGCACCGAGACGCGATCCAGGATGCGTTCGGTCGTCTCGACCAGCGAGGCCGGCAGGACGAGGAAGCTCAGCCGCAGCGCCGGGAAGAGCAGCTTGGAGAAGCTGCTGAAATAGGCGACGCGGCCGGAGCGATCGAGGGTGCGCAGCGGCGCCAGCGGCCGGCCGCTGTAGCGGTATTCGCCATCGAAATCGTCCTCGGCGATCCAGCCCTTGCTTCGTTCGGCCCAGCTCAGCAGCTCGAGCCGGCGCTGAAGGCTGAGGACCGTGCCCAGAGGAAAGTGATGGGCCGGCGCGACGACCGCCAGACGCCCCGCGGGCGCGAGAGCCTGTGCCGCCTCGGGCGAGAAGCCCGACTCGTCGATGGCGATGGGCACGGCGTCGACGCCCGAGGTCGCCAGCGCCTCGCGCACGCCAATGAATCCCGGCTCCTCGATCCAGGCCGTGTCGCCCTCATCGAGCACGACCTGCGCGAACAGCGAAAGGCCGTGGCGAATGCCCGTCGTGACGACGATCTCGGCCGGCGCACAGGTGAAGCCGCGCGCCACGCCGAGATAGTTGGCGATCGCCTCACGCAGGCCGGCATGGCCGAACGGATGCACGGCGCTGGCCGCCTCACGGCCGGGCCGGCGCCATTCACGTTCCAGCAGCTTGGCCCACAGCGCGAAGGGAAAGGCCTCGCGGTCGGGCTGGCCGGTCGGAAAGGCGAGCGGCGGGCCGGCGGGCACGGGCGGCGCCGTCTCGGCCAGCAGGGCCCGCGTGCGGCGCGCGACGGCAGGCCTGGCGACGGGTCTTCCCGGCGGCAGGGCACCGGTCCGCGGCACGGTCAGCATCTCGTCGGGCAGATCGGCCGCGACCGACATGGCCGAGCCGGCCTGACTGACGACATAGCCTTCGGCCACCAGCTGGTCGAAGGCCAGGACCACCGTGCCGCGCGCGCAGTCGAGATCCTGGGCCATCTGACGCGACGAAGGCAGGCGCGCACCGGGTTCGAGCCGCCCCTCGAGGATGGCGCGCCGCATCTGCTCGCCGATCTGCCGGTGCAGCGGCTCGGCCGACGCGGGATCGAGCGCGAGCCCGAGCGGCGGGACGCGACGGCTGCGCAGGCTCGAACGGGGCTTTGAAACTGGTCCAGTCACTTTCCGCCAAACCGGCTCTTTCGTCTGATCCGTATCGCGACGATGGTCTCGCCGCAAGCAACCCCTTTTCCGGTGCGCCGAAGGTCAAGCCATGAGCCCTCCCGATTCAGTCACCCCGCCCGACAGCTATCCCGTCACCAACGTGAACAAGGTGAAGCGCGTCCACGAGCGCGGTCGCTACGACAAGGAAACCATCCACGCGATCCTGGATGCCGCCCTCGTCTGCCACATCGCCTATGTGATCGACGGCCGTCCCTATTGCACGCCGACCTCGTTCTGGCGCGAGGGCAGCCACCTCTACTGGCACGGCTCGTCCGCCAGCCGCATGATCCGCAGCCAGAAGGAAGGCGTCGACGTCTGCCTCACCGTCACGCATCTCGATTCGCTGGTGATGGCGCGCTCGGGCTTCCACCATTCGGTGAACTATCGCGCCGTCATGGCCTTCGGGAAGGCGCACGTGATCGACGATCCGGACGAGAAGCTGAAGCTGATGGACCGCTTCATCGACCGCATCTATCCCGGCCGCTCGAAGCTGATCCGCCAGCCGAACAAGCAGGAATTCAAGGCGACGACCATGATCGGCATGGAGATCGAGACCGCGTCGGGCAAGATCCGCGACAAGCATGTCGCGGACGAGGAGGAGGACTACGAGGGCGTCCCCGCCTGGTCGGCGCTCTATCCGGTGACCCAGGTGATCGGCGAACCCTCGGACTGCGCCCGCCAGCTTCCCGGCCTCACCCGGCCCGACGAGATGGCCGACTTCGTGCCCGGCGCGCGCCTCGACGAGGTGATGACGAAAACCTACAAGCGGACCTTCGGCGAGGGCTGATCGCCGCGGCGGCGGCCGGTCGTTCTTTCGGCCTCCGCCACGACCCAGGCAACGAACCGTCGCACGCGCTCGTCGCCCGTCAGGGCGGCGGGCCAGCGCACGACATGCGCCTTGCTGGACGGCATGTCCCACGAAGAGGGCAGTACGCGCACGAGGCGCCCGTCCTTCAGCGCATCGTGGACCAGCAGCGAACGCGCCATGACGACGCCCGCGCCCTGCAGCGCCGCTCCGATCGCGGTGTGGATGTTGCCGAAGCGCAGGGCTGCCGCCGGTGGCTTGCCCGCGATGCCCAGCCGCCCGAACCAGACCGGCCATGACCATTCCGCCCCCTGGCCGCGGCCGGGCGTGCCCTTGTGCAGCAGCGGCAGCGTCGCCAGCGCCCCGGGATCGCGCAGCGTCCGGCCACCCGGCAGCAATCCGGGAACACAGACGGGAAAGACCTGCTCCCGGAACAGCAGACGCTGGGTCGAGGAGGAGCGCGCGGTCGCCGCGGGCTGCCAGAGGACATGGACGTCGATGTCGGCCGCGCGCAGGTCCGCTTCGCTCTCCACGATGGTGAGCTCGACTTCGAGCCCGGCCCTGGCCGCGGCGAACGCCGGCAGCCGTTTCACCAGCCAATAGTCGGCAAGCGCCGCTCCGACACCGACCCGCAGCCCCGACGGCGCGGCGACGGCCCGGCAGCGTGCGCGCAGATCGGCGAGCCCATCGAGCAGGTCGGCAAGGCCGGTTGCGAGCGTCGCGCCGGCCGGCGTCGCACTGAGACCGGTGCTCGAGCGATGGAGCAGCGGCGCCCCGACATAGGCTTCGAGCCGGCGCAACCGGTGGCTGACGGCGCTCTGTGTCATGCCGAGTTCGGCCGCCGCCCGCGTCATGCTGCGCAGGCGGAGCGCGGTGTCGAAGGCGACGAGGGCATCGAAGGGCGGGAGCGAACGCATTTCGCGAAGCATGAACCAAATTCATGTCGAAGTGAATGCTTGGCGCTCGGGCCTGCGCGCACGACGCGGCATCACTGGCTACCATGGAAACCTTCCGGCGCACCCCTGCCCTTGCCCTCTCCTTCGCGGGCTTCCTCACCCAGCTCGACGTCACGGCTGTCGTGGTTGCCCTGCCGACCATCGGCGACGATCTCGGCTTCGGCCTCGCCGCCCATGCCTGGACCATGGACGCCTACAGCCTGGCCTTCACCGGCACGCTGCTGGCCGCCGGTGCGCTGGCAGATCGCTACGGGCGGCGTCGAGCCCTGCTGGTCGGCAACCTGCTGTTCGCCGTGGCCTCGCTCGCCTGCGGGATGGCCTGGGATGGTCCCTCACTATGGGCCGCGCGTGCGGCGCAGGGCTTCGGCGCCGCCTTCGTGATCACCGGCTCCATCGCTCTGACCGCCAGCGCCTACCCTGATCCGGCAGACCGCGCGCGGGCCTTCGGTCTCGCGGGCATCGTCTCGGGTGCGGCGATGGCGATCGGCCCGACCCTCGGCGGCATGGTCGCGGCCTGGTTGGGCTGGCGCTGGATCTTCCTCGCCAATCTTCCCTTCTGTCTGCTGGCTGCCTGGATCGTGCCGCGGCTCGTCGCCGAGGAACGGGCCGCGGATGCGCGTCCGCTCGATCCGCTGGGCATCGCCCTGCTCACCCTGGCGCTCGGTCTCGCCATCGAGACCTTGCTGGCGGGACGAACGTCGATCCATCTGGCGGCGGGCGCCAGCGCCTGTCTGATCATTGCCGCCTTGTTCGTCGCGCAGCAGCGACGGCGGGCGCAGCCGGTCCTCGATCCCGCGCTGCTGACGCAGCCCGCCATGGTCGCCGTTGCGCTTCTCCTTCTCACGGCGTCGATCGGCTACTGGGCCGTCCTGGTCTACCTGCCGCTGTTCCTGACGACAGCCTTCGGCCTCTCCACCGCCCAGGCCGGCGTCGCCCTTCTCGCCGCGACCCTGCCGATGGTCGTGCTGCCGCCCGTCGCCGGCCATCTGGCGACGCGGTGCGGATGGCGCGCGCTGTTCGCCTGCGGGCTCCTGACGATCGCCGCCGGCGATATCGTCCTCGCGCTCCGCCCGGGATGGGCGTTGGCGCTTCTCGGCATGGCTGCGATCGCG
Organism: uncultured Reyranella sp.; assembly: GCA_964588065.1. Lineage (GTDB taxonomy): Bacteria > Pseudomonadota > Alphaproteobacteria > Reyranellales > Reyranellaceae > Reyranella. Next base: position 2,785 of record CAZPOS010000210.1, on the reverse strand, counting down.
ACCGGCGCGGCGCTGGTACAGTCGCAGCTTTCAGGTGCGGTCGTGACGCTGGCGCCACCCGCACAAGCGGGCATGGCCTCGGCCCTCACCATCGTCATGCGCCAGGGCGGCTTCGCGCTCGGGATCGCGGCATTGGGCGGCGCGCTCGGCCAGGAGCCGTCCGTGAGCGGCTACGCAACGATGTTCGGCGTGGCGGCTTCGTCAGCGCTGGTTGGCGCCGGGTCGGCATTCTTGCTCCTGCCGGGGAGGATCCGCACCTGACGCCGCAAACAGTGCCGGGCACGACCGCTCATCGCGGCGCGGCAATCCCGGTCTGCGCCGCCAGATCGGCCTGCAGCCCGGCGATTGCGTCGGTCAGCGCCTTGTCGACCGCCGCAGTGACGGCGGGCATCGTGCTGATGCACGCGAGGCCGAGCTGAGCACGATCCGAAGCCTCCTTCGTGACGCTCACGCTGACCACCTGGCTGGTACGAGTCGTCCCGCCTGCCGTGAGACCGACCTTCGCCTCGGCTTCACAGTAGCTCAGGAGGGCAGCGAGACCCGAACTGTGGCACCGCATGCGCAGCGACATCGGCTGGATATCCACGGCAATTCCGTTCGGAAAGGCCGACGCGTAGTCCGCGAGCCCCTTGACGAGAGCCACCTGGGCGAATGCCTGCCGATCGGTTTCATAGCTCGCGGTGCGGCACTGATCGGTCTGGACGAGCGCCGTCTGGCGAAGATTCGAAAGGCCGGAAATCCGCACGCGTTCCGCCCCCTGTACCGACGACAACACCGTCGGAGGCGGATTCGAGGAGGAGGCGTCGGAGACCGTGCAGCCCCCCAACAGGGCGATCGCAAGTAGAGAAACAAATGGAACATTCCCGATCGACTGCATCGTTGCGCCGCCTCTACGCCCTAAGGTAGAAAGTTTCTTACCGAGACAAACTTGGATTGTCCAAGCGTGGCAATGAGAGCTGGGGGATTGCTTGTTCACACGAATCATGGCGGCCTCGGCTGCTCTCACGCTTGCGGCCTGCGCACAACCGGTGAAACCCATCCAGGCGTGGGCGCCGGCGACGGCGGCACAGGCATCGATCGGAAGCGTCACCGTCACGAGCCGCGCCGGAAATATTCCCGATGAGAATCTCCAGGCCCTCAAGTCGGCGCTCGAACTGAAGACAAGCCAGTGCGCGACCGGACCGACGCGCTATGAAATGCAGGTGCGCGTCGACAACTTCAAACTCGCGAACAGCGGCATGGTGATGCTGCTCGGTGACAACCACGAGGTTGCCGGCGAGGTGAAGCTGGTCAACCCCGCCGACAACAGCGTTGCCTCCGAATATTACGTTCAGGAGATTACGTCCGGCGGTGGACTCATCGGGCTCGCCAAGCTCTCGGGCGGGGCCCGCGCGATCTCGACCGATTTCGCGACGTCGGTTTGCGAAAAGGTCTTCTTCAAGAAGTAGCAGGCCCTGGCCGGCATCAGAGGCCGGCTACTCCGCCCTGATGCCGGCGGACCTGATCACCTTCGCCCATTTATCCGTGGCCTCGCCGAGGACCTTCGCGAACTCGGCGGGCGTTCCGCCCATCACAGTGCCGCCAAGCTCCACGATGCGGGTCCTGACCTTGTCGCTGGCGAGGCCGGCGTTCAGTTCCTTGTTCAGCAGGGCAATGATCTCGACCGGTGTCCCCTTCGGCACACCGATGCCTGCGAAGCCGCTGGCCTCGTAGCCCGGCACGAACTCCGCGACCGTCGGAACGTCCGGCAGCACGTCCAGGCGCGTCGTGGTCGTCACCGCCAGCGCGCGCAGCTTCCCGGCCTTGACCTGCTGGATCGACTCCGAGAGCGGCGCGAAGATCACCTGGACGTGGCCGCTGATCAGATCGGCGACCGCCGGCGCGCCGCCCTTGTACGGGACATGGACCAGGTTCAGGCCGGTCATCATCTTGAAGAGCTCGCAGGCGATGTTCTGCGGCGTGCCCTGGCCGGCCGACCCGTAGTTGATCCGGCCCGGATTGGCTTTGGCGTAGGCGATGAATTCCGCCAGCGTGTTCGCCGGCACCGACGGGTTCATCACGACGAGGTAGGCCAGCCGCGCGGAATAGATGACGGGCGCGATGTCGCGCAGGAAGTCGAAGCCGAGGTTGGAATAGAGCGCGGGATTGATGGCGTGCGGCGTCACGACCTGCAGCAGCGTGTAGCCGTCGGGCGCCGCCTTGGCGACGGTCTCGGTCCCGATGTTGCCGCTGGCCCCGGGCTTGTTCTCGACGATGAACTGCTGCCCGAGCCGCTCGGTCAGCCACTCCGCCATCAGGCGTCCCTGGATGTCCGTCGCGCCGCCGGCAGGAAAGCCGACCACGATGCGGACAGGCCGCGACGGATAGGCCTGCGCCCGTGCCAGCCCGGTCACGAGCGGCCATGCGGCGGCACCCACGGCGAGGTGCGCCAACGAACGACGACGAATTGTCATGATTGTTGCCTCCGCGGTTTCAGTACGACGCGTGTACGCAACGCAACGGGCGCTCGGCGGAGGGAGCCTACATCGTTGGGATGGGGAGGTGGAAGGGAGCCACGCTCCTGTGAGCGCGTCGAATCTTTCTCGCTGCGCCGCAAAAAGGTCCCTCACTTCGTTCGGGATGACATCATTTCTTGGCGTCGGCGCACTGCGCAGATTCCAACAACGGTGTCATCCCGAACGAAGCGAGGGACCTTTGAGCTACCAGCCCTGCTCGAAGACACTACCTAGCTGAACGCCTCTTCCCAGGTGCCGCGCGTCGAGGCCTTGGAGTATTCGGTCGAGCG
>CAZPOS010000209.1:0-9729 GCA_964588065.1 uncultured Reyranella sp. | reverse complement strand
CGCCGGGCTACTGGAACAATCCGCAGGCCACGGAGCGCACCTTCACCGACGGCTGGCTGCACACCGGCGATGCGGCACAGCTCGACGAGGAAGGCTTCGTCTATATCGTCGACCGCTGGAAGGACATGTACATCTCGGGCGGCGAGAACGTGTATCCCGCGGAGGTCGAGAACGTGCTGTTCCAGCTCCCCGCGGTCGCCGACGCCGCGATCATCGGCGTGCCCAACGAGCGCTGGGGCGAGGTCGGCATGGCGATCATTGTGCGCAAGCCCGACCAGGACCTCGCCGAGGGCGACGTGATCCAGCACTGCCTCGCCCGCCTCGCCAAGTTCAAGGTCCCGCAATCCGTCGCCTTCGTCGATACCCTGCCCCGTAACGCCACCGGCAAGGTCCTGAAGCGCGAGCTGCGCGTCCAGTTCGTTGGCCAGGACGCACCTCCGATTAGCTAGGCTCAGGCAAGGGTCGAGTTATCGTACTTCGCAGCGTCCGCTTTAGGCTGTGACTCGACACGGTGTCGCCTTTAAGAACGCCCCGGCGAGTTCCAATACGAGTCAACTCAGGAAGTTCAATGCTCACGATCTACGGCGTCTACCGGTCCCGCGCGTCGCGCAACATCTGGCTGGCCGAGGAGCTTGGCATCCCGTTCAGGCAGGTGCCGGTTATCCAGCACTATCGCACCGTGCCGGCCGGGATGCTGCATACCCAGTCGCCGGAATTCCTGAAGATCAACCCGAACGGCCTGATCCCCTCGATCGACGACGATGGGCTGGTCCTGCACGAATCGCTCGCCATCAACCTCTATCTCGCGCGCAAGCATGGCGGTCCCGTTGCCGGCGCGAACGTCGCCGAGGAAGGACAGATCGCGATGTGGAGCCTGTGGGCCGCGACCGGCGTCGAGCCGCATGCAATCAACATCCTCTATCACCGCATGGGCAATCCGACCGGCGTCAAGGATCCGAAGATCGCCGACGCCGCCGTCGAGGCGCTCAAGGGCCCCTTCGCCGTGCTCGAAAAAGCGCTGGCGAAGAGCGGCTGGCTGGTCGGCGATCGTTTCACCGTAGCCGACCTCAACGCCGCCGAGATCGTGCGCTATGCCCTGCCGGCCCCGGAACTGTTCGAGGCCGCGCCGCGCGTGAAGGCCTGGCTCGCCGCCTGCCAGGCGCGCCCCGCCTTCATGAAGATGTGGGCCGCCCGCGACGCCGAGCCGGCGTAGAGGTCAGGCTGCGGGCGCTGCACCGGTCTGCGTCGCGAGACGCGCTGTGGCGCCCGCGACCGCCTCTGCCGAGAACCGGTCGGGGTAGGTCAGCACCAGCTGCTCGCCCGTCAGCTCGACCATGCCGTTAGCGGACAACAGCACGAAGGATTCGGGCGGCTCCGCGCTCTTCGCCCAGTCCTCCAGGCAGGCGACGACGCCCTTGCCCTTCAGCTTGAGGCGCGTCCGGCTCGCCCGCGTCGCGCGACCGTTCTTCTGAGTGAGCAGCAGCTCGTAGGCCGCCAGGGTGCGATAGAAGGCCTGCTCCAGCGGATCCTCCTTGTCGGCCCCTTCGAGCGAGCAGAGCTGATCGAAGGCCTGCCGCCAGATATCGTCCCGTCCCATCCGCTTGGCGTTCTGCATCAGGGTGCGCAGCTGCTCGGGATCGCTGTAGCTCGAGATGGGCTTGGCCATCGTCTGCTTGACGCCCACCGGCGCCTTGGCGACCGGCGCTTGTTTCGTATGTTTGGCCACGATTACTCCTGCACGATTGTCCGGCACTGGATGTGCAAGAATGTCGACCATAACACATCGCCCGACGTGAACCTCTCTTTGTTCACATCGCGAAACACGCGGCGATGGGTGTCTTCAGACTGGCTGCAGTCGCGCGCTCATGCCGCCAACACCAGCCGATCGGCCGCCGGCGCGAAGCCGAAGTTCTCGTAGAAGCGCTTGGCCGGCCCCTCACCCACCACGGCCTCGACCTGGACCGCCCGGCGCTGGCGCGACCATTCGACGGCGGCGGCCAGCAGGCGCCGCCCGACCCGCCGGCCGCGCTGGTCCGCGCGCACGACGAGATTGTCGACCTCGATGACCTTGTGAACCGTCCCGCCTTCGAGCGGCACCAGCCGCGTCATCAGCACGGCGACGGCCAGCACGCCCAGTTCGCTCTGCGCCACCAGCAGTGTCGTGCCGGGCGTCTCGAGCCAGGTCAGCACCTGCTCGCGCGAACTCTCGCCGGCATCGAGAAGATCGGCGAGATCCTCGATGTCGCGCGGCCCCGCCAGCCTCACGCGGATGGCGAGGGGCATCAGGTGCGGTTCAATCTCTGCTTCGATCATCGACATGTCGTCCTCCGGTTGCGGGTTCCGCCGCGGCCCGGAGGCCAAGTCCTAGAACACGAAAGCCGCCGGGATGCGGCGGCTTCGTTGAGTCATGACCCTTCGCGCCGCCTATGTCAGGGGCGTAAAATACCAAGCGTTGTGGGACAGGGTCTTGAGCATGGACATCTTCTAGGCTTGAGGACTCTCGTTTGTCAACTCTCGCCCCGACACGAAACAATCAAGAGCAATATTCTTGCGTCAGCAGCCCCCGCAAACCGGGATTCGGGGGCTGCGACACTCGCTTCACTTATTTCGTTTATTTCGAATATTTCGTTTATTGGCCGAGACGCCCGGCCGGCGTCACTCCGCTGCGACGGCCATCGCCTGCTTGAGGCCGGGCATGGTGAAGCCGAGCTTGTCGAGCTTCTCGATCATGTCGCGGCCGGTCTTCTCGTCGATCTCGACGAGCGGCGGGCGGACCGGATTCCAGTGCGGGTCGCTGCCGTAGTGTGCGATCACGAATTTCAGCGCCGGGATCATGACGTAGCCCTGCATGACGCCGCGGACCTCGTTGATCCAGGCCTGCAGTCTGTCGCCCTCGGGCGTGCCATAGGCCTTGATCGTCTCGGCGATCTTGCCCGGGTTGATGTTGGCCGTAGCGCTGATGCAGCCGACGCCGCCGGCCTTGAGGTTCTCGAGGATCGGCTTCTCGTTGCCGGAGAAGACGTCGAAGCCGTCCTTGGCGAAGGCGTCGATCATGCTCTTGGTGTGGGGCCAGTCGTCGGACGAATCCTTCATGCCGGCGATCTGCTTCGGGTAGGCCTTCATCAGCCGCTCGACCAGCTTGTGAGTGATCGGCACGGCCGAGACCGGCGGGATGTGATAGAGATAGACGCGCAGGCGGTCGTCGCCGACGCGCTGCACGACTTCCGAGTAGAAGCGGAACAGCCCCTCCTCCGGAACACCCTTGTAGTAGAAGGGCGGCAGCATCAGCACGCCGCCGACGCCGAGCTTCACCGCATGGGCGCTGACTTCGGCCGCCTCGGTGATCGAGCAGGCGCCGGTGCCGGGCATCATGCGCGCGGTCGGCACGCCCGCCGCAACCACGGCTTCGAGCAGGCTCATGCGCTCCTTGGCCGAGAGCGAATTGGCCTCCGAGTTGGTGCCGAAGACCGCAAGGCCGCAATTCTGGCTGATCAGCCACTTGCAGTGGGCGATGAAGCGGCCGACATCCGGCGACAGGTCGCGCTTGAAGGGCGTGACGACGGGCGAAAGAACGCCTTTGATCCGTGCTTCGGCCATGATCTTATTTCTCCCGGGAATGGCGCGCCTTTCTGCAACGAAGCGCCGGAGACGTCCAGTGTCAGCATCTCTCAGCGAAATCCTGCCCGAGGACGGCACGGCCGGCACGCTGGTCGGCCGCGTCTGGCGGGCCGGTCGCCCGGCGGGGCCCTCGGTCGTCGCCGTGCGCCGCGACGGCGTGTTCGATCTCTCGGCCACCGTGCCGACCATGGCCGACCTCTGCAACGCCCCTGACGCGACGGGCCTCGCGCGCGACACGCCGGGCGAGCGCATCGGTGCTCTGCAGGACCTCGTCGGCGACCTGCTCGCCCCCGTCGACCTGCAGGCGGAGTCACCTTCGCGGTCAGTCTGCTCGAGCGGCTGATCGAGGAACATGCCAAGGGCGACCCCGCCCGCGCCGAGCAGGTGCGCGGCGAGCTGAACTCGATCATCGGCGCCGATGTCAGCGCCATCAAACCGGCCTCGCCCGAAGCCGAGGCGCTGAAGAGGACGCTGATGGCGCGCGGCGCCTGGTCGCCCTACCTCGAAGTTGGTATCGGCCCCTATGCCGAGATCTTCACCAAGGCACCGCCCATGGCGGCGGTCGGCTACGGCGCCGAGATCGGCATCCGGCCGGATTCCGATTGGAACAATCCCGAGCCAGAGGTGACGCTGATCGTCAGCGCCAAAGGGAAGATCGTCGGCGCGACCTTGGGCAACGACGTGAACCTGCGCGACATCGAGGGGCGCAGCGCCCTGCTGCTGGGGATCGCCAAGGACAACAACGCCTCCTGCGCGCTCGGTCCCTTCATCCGCCTGTTCGACGATACGTTCTCGCTGAATGATGTCCGCCAGGCCAAGGTCGATCTCGAAGTGACTGGCCCCGACCAGTTCCGCCTTCGCGGCTCGAGCGACCTGTCGAAGATCAGTCGCGATCCCGCCGATCTCGTGACGCAGGCGATGAGCGCGCATCAATATCCCGACGGCATGGCGCTGATGACCGGCACGTTGTTCGCGCCGACCGAGCCTCGCAAGCCCGGCGGCACCGGCTTCACGCACATGGTGGGCGATCTCGTCTCGATCCGCTCGCCCAAGCTCGGCACCCTCACCAACAGGGTGGCGCATTGCGACAGGATCGCGCCGTGGACGTTCGGGACTTCGGCGCTCATGAAGAATCTCGCGGCACGGGGATTGCTGAGGTAAGTCTCCGTCGCCTCGCGCGGAGTGAAGCGAAGTCGAGAGGCCTTCTCTCCCCGATCAAGCCGCAAATTGTTGAAACAAGGTCTCTCCGCTTCGCGCTTCGCGCTGCGGTCGAGACGACGGAGTGTGTATGACCGACCTCACCCGCCTGCCCGCCTCCGACCTGCGCGAGCAGATCACCGCGAAGAAAATCTCCCCCGTCGAACTCACCGACGCCGTTCTGGCGCGCGCCGAGATGCTGCAGCCGGTGCTGAACTGCTTCGTGACCCTGGTGCCGGATCAGGCGCGCGCGGCGGCCAAGGCGGCCGAGGCGGCCGTCATGAAGGGCGAGCCGCTCGGCCTGCTGCATGGCATTCCGTTCGCCGCCAAGGATCTCGTGAATACGGCGGGCGTGCGCACCACCTTCGGGTCGCTGCTCTACGAGAACAACGTGCCGAAGGAAGATGCGGTCTGCGCGGCCCGCGTGAAGGCCGCGGGCGGCATTCTGTTCGGGAAGACCACCACGCCGGAGTTCGGGCACAAGTCCCTGACGGATGCGCCCCTGTTCGGCCGCACGCGCAACGCCTGGAGCGCTGCCCATACATCGGGCGGCTCCAGCGGCGGCGCGGCGGTCGCGGTGGCGACCGGAATCGGACCGATCGGCATCGCCACCGACGGCGGCGGCTCGACGCGCATCCCCGCCGCCATCAATGGCATGGTCGGGCTGAAGCAGAGCAACGGCGTGATCCCGCACAGCCAGGTGGCCGACGCGTTCGGCAACTACACCTACGTGACGCCGATGTCGCGCACGGTGATGGATACGGCACTGATGCTGCAGGCGATGGCCGGGCCACATCCCTCGGACCCGTGGTCGATTGGCATCGAGCCGCCCGACTATCTGGCCGCCGCCCGCGCCGAGGGCGACCTCAAGGGCAGACGCATCCTCTACAGCTCGACCCTGGGCAACACGCTGGTCGCGAAAGACGTTCGCGCCGCCTTCGAGCAGTCGCTGATCCGCCTGCGCGAGCTGGGCGCCGAGCTCGTCGAACTCACCGAGGAACTGCCGGATCTCAGCGCAGCCTGGAAAGTGATCAATCACACGACGTGGAAGGCGCGCTTCGACGACATGATCCGGCGCGACGGCAATCGCATGACGCCCTCTCTGGTGCGCCAGGTGGCCGAGGCGGCGGACTGGTCGGGCGCCGACTATCAGCGCGCCATGTTCCAGCGCAGCGACCTCTTCCGCATGGTCCAGCGCTGGTTCGAGACGGCGGACTTCCTGGTGACGCCGACCGTGTCGCGCACCGCACTGCCCATCGACCAGGACCTGTTCGACCCGATCACCATCGACGGCGTCGAGGCCGGCGAGCTGCGGCGCAACTGGTTCCCCTACACGATGCCGTTCAACATCACCGGACACCCTGCCCTTTCCATCTGCAACGGCTACGATTCGGAAGGCCTCCCGACCAGCCTGCAGATCGTCGGCCGATTCCGCGACGAGGCCTCGGTGCTGCGCGCCGCCGCGCTCTACGAGGCGAGCGAGAGCTGGCTCGACCGATGGCCCGACCTTTGAGGCCGCATCCGCCATCGCGCCGGCCACCAGCCAAGGCATCGCCCAGACGGCCGCCGCCGCTGACGGCCGAACAGATCCAGGCCCGCGTGCTGTATCGCGATGGGTTGATCCTGGTGATCGACAAGCCGGCGGGCCTCGCCGTGCACGCTGGCCCGAGCGGTGCGCCCAATCTCGAAGAGTGTTTCGACGATCTGCGCTATGGCCTGCCGCGGCCGCCAGCGCTGGCCCACCGGCTCGATGCCGACACGGCGGGCGTGCTGGTGCTGGGCCGCCATCCCAAGGCGCTGGCGAAGCTCGGTCGCCTGTTCTCAGGCCGCGACACCGAGAAAACCTACTGGGCGGTGGTCGAGGGCTCGCCTCCGGCCGACGAAGGCCTGTTCGACATGCCGCTGCTCAAGCTCAATACGCGCAGCGGCTGGTCGGTGAAGGTCTCCGACAAGGGCCAGCCCTCGGTGACTCGTTACAGGGTGATGGGGCGCGCTCCGGGGATGACCTGGTTGGAGCTGAAGCCAGAGACCGGCCGCACCCACCAGATCCGCGTCCACTGCGCCGCCGCCGGCTGCCCGGTGATCGCCGACCGGCTCTATGGTCACGCCCGGCCCGACAGCCAGCTCCATCTGCAGTCGCACGGCATCGTGCTGCCTTTGTCCAAGAGCAAGCCGCCGGTCGTCGTCACGGCGCCGCCGCCCCCTCACATGCTGGCGGCACTGACGGCGTGCGGCTTCAGTCCCGGGCCGTCACCCACACCCTGAGCGTGTCGCCGGCCTCGAAGCCGGATTTCAGGGCGGCGTCGAGTTCGCGGCCCGATTCGTAACCGACCAGCGGCAGTCTCGGGAAAGTCTGCGCCGCCAGCAGGGTGAGCGACCGCCAGACCGCCGGCGCATCGGCGGCCTCTGCGACGACGTTGGACACGCCCACGACGTCCTCGGCACGATAGAGCATGAAGCCGGCCACGACCTTGAAGCCGCGCCGTCCCTTGAACATCGCGAAGTCCGGATCGCCGACCGGCAGTCCCTCGCCCTTGTCTTCCCGCTCCCAGACGATATCGCTCGACGGACCTTCGGCCGGCATGACACTGCGGATCCACTTCGCGTCGAACAGCAGGTCGAAGCCACGGCGCGACAGATCGAGCGTCCCGAAACTGTCTTTCACCGACCAGCGGCCGGGCAGGTTCGATTTCTGCAGGATCTCGACAGTCGTCCTTTGTTCTTCCAACGCGGTCTCGCCGACGGCGAGCGTGACCGCGTTGGGATAGAAGCGCGGCACGATGGCCGCGTTGACCCACATATGCGGCAGGAAGCGCCCCGCCTGGCCGTGCGCGCGACAGACCGCATCGCACCAGCGTGCATTGTTGCTCGCTGCCGCGACGGTCCAGTCTTTCACGCGCGCACGTCCTCTCTTTCGATCAGGCCGCGGCGCTCGGCCGGGCCTTCATGCGTTCCATCCAGGCCGCGATATTCTTGTTCGCCGGATCGAGCGGCTGGCCGACCTTGCCCAGGAATTCCAGGAAGGTGAACAGCAGGATGTCGGCCATGGTGAGCTTGTTTCCGGTGACGAAGGGCTTCGAGCCCATCTGTTCGTCGAGCCAGGCCAGCTTCTTCCGCGCGGTTTCCTTGAGCCCGTCGGCAGCTTCAGGAATGCAGTGTACGCGGTCCTGAAAGAACTTTAGGCCCTGCGAGAAACGGAAGCCATTGGCCGCCGGCTCGAGGATGTTGAGGTCGATGCGGCGCACCCACATACGGGTGTTGGCCCGCTCTTCCGGAGTGTCGCCGATCAGCGACGGCGTGTCCTTCTTGATCTCGTCGATGTACTCGCAGATCGCCGTGATCTCGGCCAGCACGGTACCGTCGTCGAGTTCGAGCGCGGGACACTGGCCGGACGGGTTGAGCTTCAGGAAGGGCTCGCGCCGGTTCTCGCCGCCGCGCAGGTCGACCTCGACCTTCGGCACCTCGAAGCCCTTCTCGGCCATGAACATCCGGACCATGTGCGGGTTGGGGCCGACCGAATTGTAGAATTTCACTGTGCGTTTCCTCCTCGATTGTACCGAAGCGCTATCAAAGTCAGCGCCACGGCTCCACGAGAATCTTGGTGTGCCGCTCGGGGTTGCCGAGTTCCTCGAACGCGCCCTTCACGCCGTCCAGGCCGACCTTGCCGGTGATCAGCGCCTCGGCGTCCACCTGGCCTTCGGCCAGCAGGCGAAGGCAGCGCGCGAACTCCTCGGGCGTGTAGCCCAGCACGAACTGAAGCGAGAGCTCCTTCAGGATTCCGAACAGCGGTTCGATCCGGTCGGGCTCCATGCAGACGCCGGCGACGACCACGCGTGCGTCGCGCGGGGCCGCCTCGAAGACCTGCTGCAACAGGCCCGGCACGCCGACGCATTCGAAGATCACGGCGCGCTTGCCCGGCGTCAGCTTCCCATAGGGCGATTCGACCCTGGGATCGATCACGATGTCGGCGCCCATCCTGGCCGCCAGCTCGCGGCGCTTGGGCGAGAAATCGGCAGCAATGATCGGATGGATGCCCTTCAGCCGCAGCCCGACGATCGCGGCGAGGCCGACCGGGCCGCAGCCCACGACCAGCGGAGCGTCGTTGTCCTGCAGGGCCGCCTTCTCAACCGCGTGGATGCCGACCGCGAGCGGTTCGGTGAGCGCGGCGTGATCTGCCGGCAGGCCGTTGGGCACTTCGAGCAGCAGAGGCGCCGCCAGCACCATCCGTTCGGCAAAGCCCCCGGGAAACTCGTTCGAGTAGCCGACCGTGCGATGGCCGTCGGCCTGCGGGATCACCGGCATCGAACAGACCAGCGTGCCCGGCTTCACCCTGCGCTCCGTGCCGGGACCGTAATCCAGCACCTCGCCGCAGAACTCATGGCCGAAGACCACGTCTCGCGACAGGTCGAGCGGCTGGCGGCCGGGAATGCGCTTCGACAGTTCCACGATGTGCGGCGCGTGCTTGGCATAGTGCAGATCCGAACCGCAGATGCCGCAGCACAGCGTTTTGACCAGCACCTGTCCGGCCGCCGGTACCGGCTCCGGCACCTCGGCGACCCGCATCTCGCCGCCCCGCAGGACCGCCGCCCTCATTTGATGAACTCCCGCGTCGTCGCCACGAAATCGTCGAGCCGGTCATGCTGGACCCAGTGGCCGGCACGTTCGAATTCGACCACCTTGGCTGTCTTGAAATGCTTGATGCGGCCGTCCTTCTCCGGATTGGAGGCCCAGCTTTCCTTGCCGTAGACCAGCAGGGTCGGACAGGTGATGCGCGACCACAATTCCTCGATCGCTTCGTAAGTCATGTCATACGGCTGGTTGACTCGCACGTAGTTGTCGAATTTCCAGCTGTAGGTGCCGTCCTCGTTCTGGTTGACGCCCTGCTCCGTCAGATGACGCGCCTGCGCGGCGGAG
>CAZPOS010000208.1:5712-9997 GCA_964588065.1 uncultured Reyranella sp. | reverse complement strand
GAACAAGTCGGCGCTGGAGGTGATCCTCACGACGCTGCATGCCGGCGGCAAGTTCAACAGCAAGGTCTACGCCACGTCGGGTGGCCTGCACGGCGTCGGCGCCTCGGTCGTCAACGCCCTCTCCGACGATCTGGTCGTGGAGGTCGCCCGCGACCGGCAGGCCTGGACGCAGAGCTTCTCGCGCGGCCTGCCGGTGTCCAAACTCAAGCCGGCCGGCCCCGCACCCAACCGGCGCGGCACGATCGTCACCTTCCATCCGGATCCCGAAATCTTCGGCAAGCAGCAGTTCGTGCCCGAGCGCCTCTACCGCATGGTGCGCTCCAAGGCCTACCTGTTCCGCGGGGTCGAGATCCGCTGGAAGTGCGACAAGTCGCTGCTCAAGAACGTCAGCATACCCGAGGAAGAGACCTTTCACTTTCCCAACGGGCTGAAGGACTACATCACCTCCGAAATCGGACCACGGCCGACCGTCGTACCGCAACCCTTCGCCGGCGAGGCCAGGAGCGAGGGCTCCGCCAACGGCAAGGTCGAATGGGCCGTGTGGTGGCCGAACGACGAGGAAGGTTTCGTCCGCTCCTACTGCAATACCGTGCCGACTTCCGAGGGCGGCACGCACGAATCGGGTTTCCGCAGCGCACTGGTGCGCGGCCTCAAGCGCTATGCCGAGCTGACCGGCAACCGCAAGGGCTCGGTGATCACCGCCGACGATGTGATCGACGGCTCGGCCGCCCTCGTCTCGGTGTTCATCGAGCAGCCGCAGTTCCAGGGTCAGACCAAGGAAAAGCTGGTCAGCGTCGAGGCGACCAAGCTGGTCGAGACCATCGTCGGCGACAACTTCGAGCACTGGCTGATCGGCGACAAGGAAGCCGGCAACGTCCTGCTGGAGCATGTCGTCGCCAAGGCCGAGGAGCGGCTGCGGCGCAAGCAGGATCGCGAGCAGCAGCGCAAGACCGCGACGCGCAAGCTGCGACTGCCGGGCAAGCTCGCCGACTGTTCGAGTTCCTCCTCGGTCGGCACCGAGATCTTCCTGGTCGAGGGCGATTCGGCCGGCGGCTCTGCGAAGGCGGCGCGCAATCGCGAGACCCAGGCCATCCTGCCGCTGCGCGGCAAGATCCTGAACGTGGCCAGCGCCAGCTCCGAAAAGATGCGCGAGAACCAGGAGATCCAGGATCTCATCCAGGCGCTGGGCTGCGGCGCCGGCACCAACTACAACGACGACCGCCTGCGCTACGAGCGGGTCATCATCATGACCGACGCCGACGTGGACGGCGCGCACATCGCCTCGCTGCTGATGACGTTCTTCTACCGCGAGATGCCGAAGCTGATCGAGAACGGCCACCTGTTCCTCGCCCAGCCGCCGCTCTATCGAATCAGCAAGGGCGGTCGCACCGAATATGCCCAGGACGATGCCCAGAAGGACGAGTTGGTCCGGACGGTGTTCAACGGCAAGGCCGACATCACGCGCTTCAAGGGTCTGGGTGAGATGCAGTCGGTCCACCTGCGGGAGACCACGATGGATCCGGCCAAGCGCGTCCTCCTGAAGGTCGACGTGCCGCTGATCACGGGCGCCGAGCCCGATGGCCGGGTCGAGGAAATGCGGACCCGGACCCTCGTCGAGGATCTGATGGGCCGCAAGCCGGAGAAGCGCTACGCCTTCATCCAGGAAAACGCGCGCTTCGCCCGCGATCTCGACGTATGAGCCTGCTGATCGCGCCAGCTGACGGGCCGCGCGCAGAAATGTGACGTTCCGGGAGCACCGGGACGGGCGTATGATTGGCGGAAATCCCGCGGAGGAGTTTGCCCAATGCGTTTCAGGTCGAAGATTGCCGCCGCGCTTCTGGCGGTCGCCGCCCTCCCGGCTGCGGCCTATGCCGCCGTGATCGGCGGCACCTACTACGCGGTGCAGTACGACTATCGCGAGTTCTTCGCCGCCACAGACGGAAAGAACTTCCAGGTGGTGCTGCATGGCAATCCGTTCCCCGGCACGGATCCGGCGGTGGTGGCGCGCGACCTTCTCCCGATGATGCAGGCGGCAAAGCCGATGCCGCGGCTCACGTTCACCTACGAATCGCCCCCGGAGCCCCCCCGCCCCGACTACCGCCTCATGCTGGTCTTCGATCCGGCGAACGACCTCAACAGCGATTCGGTGTGCAAGGGTACGGTGCGCTTCAAGCCGGGCAAGCCGGGCATCTTCAACGTCTATGCCATCTACTGCCGCAACGACATGACGATGTCCGAAACGACTGCGTGGACCCCCGCCAGCGGTCCGACCGATCCGCGGATCGGTGAGCTGTTCCGTGAGTTGTTCATGGTCGTTTTTTCCGATTCGCCCTCCCTCCGGCCCAACCAGGGCGGCAGCATGGGACGCTTCTAGAGATCCCGGGGGCACCCAAGCGCTCCACAGGGAACATCTGCTAACCAGACGGCAATGGCCGTCTGGTATTCCCTTCTCGATCTCGCGCTCTCCCGCCTCGATGCGGAAGCCGCCCATGGTCTCGCCATCCGCGCGCTGAAGACCGGCCTTCTCCCAGGCGACGGGCGGCCAGACGCCGCCTCCCTGGTCACGAAGGTCTGGGGACGTTCGCTGCCCAACCCGATCGGCCTCGCCGCCGGCTTCGACAAGAACGCCGAGGTCGCCGACGCCATGCTGGCCCAGGGTTTCGGCTTGGTGGAGATCGGCAGCGTCACGCCACGGCCGCAGGACGGCAATCCGCGTCCCCGCCTCTTCCGGCTGCCCGAGGATCGCGGCGTCATCAATCGCATGGGGTTCCCCGGTCACGGGCTGGACGCAGCGCGCGCGCGCCTGGCCGCTCGTCCGCGCCGCGGTTTTGTCGGAGTCAATATCGGCGCCAACAAGGACAGCACCGACCGCGCCGCCGACTACGTCACGGGTTGCGTGGCGTTGGCGCCTTATGCCGACTATCTCGTCTGCAACGTTTCCTCGCCCAACACGCCCGGCCTGCGCAACCTTCAGGGGCGGACCGAACTCGCGAGCCTGTTGAAGCGCGTGCAGGACGCGATCGCGGCCAAGCCGGTTCCGCTCGTGGTCAAGATCGCGCCGGACGCGACAGACGACGATCTCGACGACATCGTTTTCGTCTGTCGAGACCTGCGGCTGGACGGCATCATCATCGGCAATACCACCCTCTCGCGCCCGCCCTCGCTGACGTCGGCGCGGCGTGCCGAGACCGGCGGCCTGTCCGGCGCGCCGCTCACGGTGCTGTCGACCGAGGTGCTGCGCAAGACCGCCCGGCGCGTCGAGCGGCAGTTCCCGCTGATCGGCTGCGGCGGCGTGGGCTCGGGCGCCGACGCCTATGCCAAGATCCGCGCCGGCGCCACGCTGGTGCAGCTCTATTCGGCGATGGTCTACGAGGGCCCGCCGATCATTCGCCGCATCAAGAACGAGCTGGCGGCCCTGCTGGCCCGCGACGGGTTCGCTTCGGTCACCGATGCGGTGGGCGCCGATCTGAACGCCTGAACCAGGTCGCGCGTCTCTCCTGCATCGCGAAAATCTGAACCGCAGACGTGGGGCTCATGAGCCCATACACTCCCGCGCAGGGAGATGAATGCCGTGCCGCTCTGGATACCGATCACCGTCGCTGCCGCTCTGTGCCAGAACATCCGCACGACGATGCAGCAGAAGATCCGCGGGATTCTGAGCGTCGATGGCGCCAACTTCGTCCGCTACCTCTACGGGGCTCCGCTGGCGCTCGGCATGCTGGCCTTCCTGGTCTTCGTGACCGGCCGGCACGTGCCGTCCCTCTCGCTGCATTTCCTGGTGCTGGTGACCATTGCCGGCGTGGCACAGATCGTGGCCACGTCGCTGATGATCCACGCCTTCTCGCTGCGCAACTTTGCAGTGGGAACCGTCTACTCCAAGACAGAGACGGTATTCGTCGCCCTGTTCGCGACCTTCATCGCCGGGGAGCCGCTGAAGCTCGGCGCCTGGGCCGGCATCCTGGTCTGCCTGGGCGGCGTGGCCATCCTGAGCGTGCGCGGCAAGTTCTCCGACGTGCGTGGCGTGCTGGCAGACCTCACGCATAAGGGGGCCATGTACGGTATCCTGTCGGGCGCGATCTTCGCCATCGCCGCCGGCACGATCCGCGAGGCCTCGAAGCTGCTGCCCGACGGCGACTTCATGGTGCGCGGCATCACCGTGCTGGCCTGCATGAACACGATCCAGGTCATTTTGATGGCGCTCTACCTCGCACGGCGCGACCGTCCGCAACTCTCCAAGGTCTGGTTCAACTGGCGCTCCTCGATCTGGGTCGGCATTTTCAGCGTC
>CAZPOS010000208.1:0-5702 GCA_964588065.1 uncultured Reyranella sp. | reverse complement strand
CGTGCTGGGCTCGGCCGGGTGGGCGCTTGCGATGACGCTCGAGAACGCCGCGCTGGTCCGCGCCGTCGGCCAGATCGAGCTGGTGTTCACGTTCATATCCTCCCGCCTCATCCTCAAGGAGCGGCCGTCCCTCGGCGAGTGGATCGGCAGTATTTTGGTGGTGGGCGGGGTCGTTCTCATCCTCGCAACACGGTGACCCGATGACAGACATGACGAGGCCGCTCGACGGCCTGCGCATCCTCGATTTCTCGACCACGATAGCGGGCCCGCACTGCAGCCGTCTGCTCGCCGACATGGGCGCCGACGTGGTCAAGGTCGAATCGCCGGAAGGCGATCTGATGCGCTCGAGGCCGGTGCAGCGCGACGGCTTCAGCACGATGTTCGGCCAGCTCAATGCCGGCAAGAAATCCATCGTGCTCGACCTCAAGAAGCCGGAGGCGGTGGCCGCCATCAAGAAGCTGGCGGCCACGGTCGACATCCTGGTCGAGAACTACCGTCCCGGCGTCATGAAGCGGCTGGGGCTCGACTATGCCGAACTGTCCAAGGTCAATCCGCGGCTGATCTACTGCGCCATTTCGGGTTACGGCCAGACCGGGCCCGGCGCCGGCCGTCCCGCCTACGCGCCGGTCATCCATGCCTCGACCGGCTATGACATGGCACATCTTTTCTATCAGCAGGGCCGTCAGCGCCCGGACAATTGTGGGATCTTCGTCGCCGACTATGCGAGCGGCGCCTATGCCATGGGCGCCATCCTGGCGGCCGTCCACCAGCGCCATGCCACCGGTAAGGGCCAGATGGTCGACGTGTCGATGTTCGAGACGCTGGTCGGCATGCTGCTGGGCGAAGTCAATCGAGCGCAGTTCGACTTCGAGATGCCCTCGCGGCCCATGTACGGCCCGATCGAGGCCAGCGACGGCTACGTGATGCTGGCAACGGCCAGCGAAAAGACCTTCCAAGACATGGCGACCGCCGCCGGCCGGCGTGACTGGCTGACCGACCCGCGCTTCGAAAAGTACCAGGACCGCCGCATGAACTGGGGCGTGCTGGTCGACGAACTCGAGGAGTGGTCCAAGAAGATGAGCGTCAAGGAAGTCGTTGCGGCGCTGGAGAAGCAGGGTGTCCCCTGCTCGCCCTACGTCACGGTCACCGAGGCGCTGCAGGACCCGCAGGTCGAGCATCGCGGCTCGCTGTGCACCATCGAGGATGGCGGCGGCAGCTACAAGTCGCCGGCGCCGCCCTTCCGTTTCTCCGGCTCCCCGCTGCAGAGCGGCCCCAAGGTCGCTGCCCTCGGCGAAGACACCAAGGCCGTCCTGGCCCAGGCTGGGCTGACTCCCTCCGAAATCGAGGCCCTCGTCAAATGATCGACCCGCGTACCCCCATCCTGGTCGGCGCCGGCCAGATCACCGATATGGTCGGAAAGCCTTCGAGCGAGCGCTCGCGGGTCGCCTTCTGCGCCGAGGCCGCCAACCTGGCACTTGAGGATACCCGAGCCGCGATCGGCGGGCACGCGCTCGGCCATCTGGTCGACGCCATCGCCGTCATGGAGTTCTTCAGCGACATCAGCCCGCGCTTCGCGTCGCCCTACGGCCGCTCGAGCAACCCGCCGCAGAGCGTCGCCAACCGGCTTCATGCCGATCCGAAGCAGCTGCTCTACACCCACTCGGGCGGCAACATGCCCCAGTACCTGGTCAACAAGTTCGCCGAGCAGATCGCCCGGGGCGAGACCGAGCTGGCCCTGATCTGCGGCGCGGAGCTGCTGCGCAGCACGCAGAACGCCCGTCGCGCCAACATGAAGATCGACTGGAACGAGGATCCGGGCGGCGGCGAACCGACCCGCATCGGCGATTCCCGCTTCGGCTTCAGCGAGGAGGAAGCGCGCCACGATCTGCGCGCCGCCATCCATTTCTACCCGTTGCTCGAGAACGCGATCCGCGGTGGGCTGAAGCGCGACGTCGACAGCCACATGAAGGCGATGGGCCGGCTGTTCGAACGCCTCGCCGCGGTCGCCAAGGACAATCCGCTGGCGACACGCCGCGAGGGCTACAGCGCCGACGCCCTGTCGACCATCTCGCCGGACAATCGCTGGATCTGCTTCCCCTATCCGCGGCTGATGAACGCCAACGCCATCGTCGACCAAGCGGCGGCGGTGCTCGTCACTTCGGTCGAGAAGGCCCGCGAATGGGGTATCCCGCAGGATCGCTGGGTGTTCCTGCACGGTTGTGCCGACGGCACCGACACCTGGGTCGTGTCCGAGCGCGAGAAGCTCGATTCCTCCCCCGCGATCCGCGGCTGTGCCCGCATCGCCCTCGACATGGCGGGCAAGAAGGTTTCCGACATCGATGCCTTCGATCTCTACAGCTGCTTCCCCTCGGCGGTCGAAGTCGCGATGAAGGAGATCGGCCTCGCCGAGGACGATCCGCGCCCGATCAGCGTCACCGGCGGGCTCCCGTTCTTCGGCGGTCCCGGCAACAACTACGTCACCCATTCGATCGCCGAGATGATGAACGTGGTCCGGTCCAAACCCGGCTCGTTCGGCATGGTGACGGCCAACGGCAACTATCTCACCAAGCACTCGGCCGGACTCTACTCGACCGAGCCGACCAAGGGGCCATGGAAGCGCGAGGACCCGAAGAAGTTGCAGGCCGAACTCGACGCCGGCCCCAGGCGCAAGGTCGAGACCAAGCCAACAGGAACCGGCACGATCGAGACCTACTGCAAGGAGGCGCCGGAGCGCGGCTACATCCTGGGCCGCCTCGACGCCACCGGCGACCGCTTCGTGGCCATGACCCCGGACGATCCCGCCCTGGTTGCCGACATGCTGACCCGCGAGCAGCTCGGGCGTAAGGTGTCGGTCTCCGAAACGGGCGGACGCAACGTCTTCCGCCCTGTCTGAGGCGAGGTGGCGATGCCGAACGTCCTGAGCGCGGCACAGACCGCGGAATTCAACGAGAAGGGCTTCACCTACGCGCGCGGCCTGTTCGCGCCGGACGAGGTGAAGCTGCTGACCCGGGCCATGGAGGAGGATCCGGCCGTGCGCGACAGTATCCTCGACCGTCGCGACGGCGAGGGCCGCTCGACCCGCATCGCACTCTGGAACCGCGCCGGCGACAGTGTCTACGGACTGGCCGCGCGCGTGCGGCGCATGGTCGACACGTCGGCGGCACTGCTGGGCGGGCCGGTCTATCACTACCAGTCGAAGCTAACGGCCAAGGAGCCGGAGGTCGGCGGTGCCTGGGAATGGCACCAGGACTATGGCTACTGGTACTACAATGGCTGCCTGCGCCCCGACATGCTCTCGATCATGATCGGCCTCGACCGCACCAACCGCGAAAATGGCTGCCTGCAGATCGCCACCGGCTCCCACCGGCTCGGCCGCATCGACCACACGCCGCTGTCGCCGACCCAGAACGAGGTCGATCCCAAGCGCATGCCGCATATCCTCGAGAAGTGTCCCATCGAGTATTGCGAGCTCGAAGCCGGCGACGCGCTGATCTTCCACTGCAACGCCATCCACCGCTCCGACGCCAACCGCTCGGCCAACCGGCGCTGGACCCTGCTGATCTGCTACAACCGGGTCGACAACGACACCTTCACCAAGGTCGACGACCGCTACTACGTTCCGCTGGAGCCGGTCGACGACGACGCGATCCGCCGCGCCGGCCTCCGCTTCGCCCGGGGCGACGGGCAGGAACATTTCGCCAGCAAGCTTTACGTGCCGGACCTGAGAAGGGCGTCCTAGAGATCATGCCGGGACCGAGACTGATCGAAATCCTCCTGAAGCAGCGCGAGGCGCAGCTCAAGGACGGTGCGCCGACCGCCGAGCAGCGCATCGACCGGCTCAACCGCTGCATTGGCCTGCTGGTCGACCGACGGCGGGACATCGAAGCGGCCCTCACCGCCGATTTCGGCGCCCGCTCGCCGACCGTGACCGCGTTCGCCGACGTCGCGAGTTCGATCGGCCCGCTGAAACATGCGCGCGACCATGTCCGGAGCTGGATGAAGAGCGAGCGCCGCCGCACGACGCCACACATCCTGGGATTCCTTGGCGCGAAGGCCGAGATCCGACACCAGCCCAAGGGCGTGGTCGGCGTTATCAGCCCCTGGAATTTCCCGGTCAACCTGACCTTCGCGCCGCTGGCCGGAGTCCTGGCGGCCGGCAACAGGGCCATGATCAAGCCGTCCGAGACGACGCCGGCCACGTCAGAGTTGCTGAAGCAGATGTTCGCCAGCGCCTTCGACGAAAGCGAGATCGCGGTCGTGACCGGGGGCCCGGAGATCGGACAGGCCTTCTCGTCCCTGCCCTTCGACCATCTGGTCTTCACCGGCGCGACCGCCATCGGCCGCCACGTGATGCGGGCGGCTGCGGAGAATCTCGTGCCGCTGACCTTGGAACTCGGCGGCAAGAGCCCGGTCGTAATCGGCCGCTCGGCCGACATGTCCGTGGCCGCGGCGCGCATCATGAACGGCAAGACGCTCAACGCCGGCCAGATCTGCCTGGCGCCGGACTATGTGCTGGCGCCTGCCGACCGCCTCCCCGACTTCGTCGCCGCGGCGAAGAGCTCGGTCGGCCAGATGTTCCCCAGCATCCGCGAGAGCCCCGACTACACCGCCATCGTCACGGACCGTCACTATGCGCGGCTGATGGACTATCTAGACGATGCCCGGACCAAGGGCGCGGAGATCGTCGAGATCAATCCCGGCGCCGAGGATCTGCGCCAGCAGCCGCATCGCCGCGTCGCGCCGACCCTCATCCTCAATCCGACCGACGACATGAAGGTCATGCAGGAAGAGATATTCGGGCCGCTGTTGCCCGTGAAGGCGTATCGCGACGTGCAGGAGGCCATCGACTACATCAACGCCCACGACCGGCCGCTCGGCCTCTATTATTTCGGCAGCGACGCGGCGGAGCGCGACCGGGTGCTGGACGGCACGACGTCAGGCGGCGTCACGGTGAACGACGTGGTGATGCACGTCGCGCAGGAGGAGCTGCCGTTCGGCGGCATCGGCCCGGCCGGCATGGGCGTCTATCACGGCCATGACGGCTTCCGAGAATTCAGCCATCGCAAGTCGATCTACCACCAGATCAAATGGGATCTGGCGCCGTCGCGCATGCTGCGCCCGCCCTACGGTGCGGCGCTGAAGAAGTATCTGGGAATGCAGATCAGGCGCTGAAAGCGGAAGGTCCCTCGCGCGCGAGGGACCTTCCGCGTCACGCCGCCTTGATGTTCGAGCGCTTGATGCGGTCGAGGTTGGAGCCCTCGATGCGCACCAGCTTCGTAAGGCCATCCCGCTTCGGCGAGTGGACCACGCCGACATCGTAGAAATGGCTGTCGCCGGGCTTCAACACGTAGGTCTTCGTGGGTTCGACCAGCGACGGCTCGTCGCCCTCGCCCTTCTTCACGATCCGCCAGTCCGTCATCTCGGTGTCGCCGGTCGCCAGGCCGTAGATCGCCCAGCTGGGGCCGTGATCGTGCGGCGCCCCGTGCGCGGCCGTCTCGTAGACATGACCGCAGATGCAGAAACCCAGCTCCGGATCTTCGTAGAGCACCTTGCGCGGACGGCACTGGTCGGCGGTCAGGTGCTTCGCGACGAACGCCTCGTCGAGCAACACCTTCGACACCAGCTTGCAGACTTCCTGCTTACCCGTGGTCCCCGAATCGGCCTTGAGGGCCTGTCGGATGTCGGCGCTCAACTGCTCGAGA
>CAZPOS010000207.1:0-10047 GCA_964588065.1 uncultured Reyranella sp. | reverse complement strand
GTTGTAGGGCTCGCCCGGCAGGATCTCGGCGGCGCCCGATACGCAGTGGATGGTGGCCGTGTCGCCCGACTTGATGCGAAGCTGCGGCGGGAGCTGGCTGTCGAAATAGCCCCAGTGGCAGGTCTCCGGCGAAGAATGCAGCTCGTGGTTGGCCATTTCTATCCTCAACTGTAGTGTCCTGCGCCCGAAGCACATACCGTGCCCGGGGATTGATCTCAATTCGGGCCAGAAAGTCTTCCGTGAACTATCGCCACGGCTATCACGCCGGCAATTTCGCCGATCTCCTGAAGCACACAGCGCTCTGCGAGTTGCTGCGCCTGCTGACGGCCAAGGACAAGAAGCTGTTCGTACTCGACACCCATGCCGGCGCCGGAGGCTACGACCTCGCCGGCTCCCAGGCCCGTCGCACGGGCGAGGCGGAGGCAGGAATCGGACGCCTGATGGCCGAGAGCCGGGCCGGCATGCCGGCCGCCGTTGCGCGCTATCTGGCGGCGGTCCAAGCCTACGATCGCAAGTTCGGTCCGCCGGGCGGGGCGCTCCATCGCTATCCGGGCTCGCCGCGGCTGGTCAGGGCGGCCCTGCGGCCGGGTGACCGCTTCATCGCCTGCGAGAAGCATCCCGAGGAGGCGCTTCTGCTGAAGCGCGAGTTCGCCGGCGACCGGGCGGTCGAGGTGCGCCAAGCCGACGGCTACCATGCGATCAAGGCGGCGCTGCCGCCGGTCGAGCGCCGGGCCCTGGTGCTGATCGATCCGCCCTTCGAGGCGACCGACGAGTTCGAAGTCCTGGCGCGCGCCGTGCGGCACGGGCTGCGCCGCTTCGCAATCGGCTGCTATGCGATCTGGTATCCGATCAAGGACGAGCCGGCGGTCGCGCCCCTCCTCGAGCAGCTGGCGGCGACGAAGCACGTGCGCCTGGAACTCGATCTCGGCCCGCGCACACCCGAAGGAAAGCTCGCCGCCTGCGGGCTGGTCGTGATCAATCCGCCGTGGAGGTTCGACGAGGCGATGCGCGAGGCCTTGCCCTGGATCGCGGCACGCCTCGGCGAAGGCGCCAGGTCGCGAATCTTCGCTTCGCCGACCGAGGCGCCCGCGCAGCCGTGAGCACGGGGAACGGCCGCGCTACTTCTTGCCGTTGCCGCCCTTCTGCGGCCGCCACCCCCAGGCTTCGTAGGCGGCTTCGAGGATCCGCGGGTCCAGTTCATGACCCTCGATCTTTGTGCCTTCGCCCAGCCGGTCCACCACGAACTTCAGACCCTTGAGACGGGCGTGCATCTTCTCGTCGCTGGCGACGACATGCCAGGGGGCATGTTCCGTGTCCGTGCGTTCGAGCATGTCGTCATAGGCGTCGAGATACTGCTTGCGCTTGGCGATGTTGCGGAAGTCCTCGAGGCCGATCTTGTAGTGCTTGCTGGGCTTTTCCAGTCGCTCGATCATCCGCCGCTTCTGCTCCTCGGCGCTCACATGCACCAGCAGCTTCACGATCCGCACGCCATCGTCGACGAGCTGCCGCTCGAACTCGTTGATCTCCCGGTAGGCGCGCTCCCAGGCAGCCTTTTCGCAGAAGCCCTCGATGCGCTCGACGAGAACCCGGCCGTACCAGGTCCGGTCGAAGATCGCCCAGTTCCCAGGGGCCGGCAGCCGGTTCCAGAAGCGCCAGAGATAGTGCTGGCCTTGTTCTTCGGGCGTCGGGGCGCCGATGCGCCAGACCTGCACCGATTTCGGCTCCAGTCCCGACACCAGCCGCTCGATCATGCCGCCCTTGCCGGCGGCGTCCCAGCCATCCAGGCAGATCAGAGCCCGCCCGCCCGTCCGCAGGTCGTGAATCTGGAGGTCGAGCAGCCGATCCTGCAGTTTCTTGATCTGGCGCTCATAGCTTTGCTTGTCGATCGGACCGTCGATCATCTCGATCTTGTCCAGCCGTGGCCATCTGCCCATCCGGTCCTCCCGGCCGGATCGTGACAGCGGCGTGGCGTCGAGGCAATGCACGGAGATTGACAGCGCTAACCTGCCCGACGACTAATCTCGCCGATGGCCCAAGCCGAACCCACAATTCGTTACACCGAGCGCGCGGGCAGGCCCGTGATGGAAGTCGGCGGGACCTGGACGGTCTTCAGCGTCCGCGGCATCCGCAAGAAGGCGGAGAGCGCGTTCGCGGCCGCCGGCATCCGCTCGAAGGACCGTCCTGCCATCGATGCGACCGGCGTCGAACGGGTCGACACGGCCGGCGCGCTGGAAATTCTGGAGATCTCCGGGTGTGGGGCCGACGCCGAGGTGGAAACCCGGACCGAGGCCCAGGCCGCCCTGTTCAAGGTGGTCCGCGAGAATATGTGCCAGGCGCAGCCGGACCGGAAGGTCAACTGGCTGGCGCACTGGCTGGAGGAGATCGGCCACGGAACGATCGACTTCTACAAGCAGGTACTCAATCTCTGCGCCTTTTTCGGCGAGATCATCATCGTCGTCGTCGAGGCCATCCTGCAGCCCAAGCGTTTCCGGCCGAACGCCATCGTTCGGCAGATGTACGAGGTGTGGATTCGCGCGCTCGTGATCGTGGGGGTGCTCTGCTTCCTGATCGGCGTGGTCATTGCCTATCAGGGCGTCCAGCAGCTGCGCCAGTTCGGCGCCGAGACCTTCACGGTGGAGGCAGTCGGCATCGGCATGTTCCGCGAGCTGGGGCCGCTCCTGACCGCGATCATCGTGGCCGGCCGCTCGGGCAGCGCCTTCACCGCCCAGATCGGTACGATGCAGGTCAACCAGGAGGTCGATGCGATGCGCACGATCGGCCTCAATCCGGTCGAATGGCTGGTCCTGCCGCGCATCAGCGCGCTGCTGATCTCGATGCCGCTGCTCGCCTTCTGGGGGGACATGGCGGGTCTCCTGGGCGGGGCGGTCGCCTGCACGATCTATCTAGACTTCACCTTCGTGCAGTTCTTCGACAGGCTGCGTGACACGGTGGGCGCGTGGCACTTCTACACAGGCATGATCAAGGCGCCGGTTTTCGGGATCGTGATCGCCACCATCGGCTGTTTCGAGGGACTTCAGGTCCGCGGCAGCGCCGAGAGCGTGGGCCAGCTCACGACCAAATCGGTGGTGGAATCGATCTTTTGCGTGATCGTGCTGGACGCCTTGTTTTCGATCATCTTCCTCCTCGCCGGCGTCTGATGCCCGAAGGTTCAAAGCTGGAAGGCGGACAGATCGTCGATCACCGGGACGGCAGGGATGTGGTGCTTCGCCTGCGCGGCATCCGCACGCAGTTCGGCGACAAGGTCATCCACGACCACCTCGATTTCGACGTATTCCGCGGCGAGATTGTCGGTCTGGTCGGCGGGTCCGGTACCGGAAAGTCGGTGCTCCTGCGGACCATCATCGGCCTCAACCAGGCGCGCGAGGGCACGATCGAGATGCTCGGTGTCGATACCAGCACCCTGCACGGCAAGTCTCTGCGCCAGATGCTGGCCCGGACCGGCGTCCAGTTCCAGGACGGGGCGCTGTTCTCCTCCCTGAGCGTCACGGAGAACATCATCGTCCCGATCCGCGAGCATGCCGAGCTGGAAGAGCAGACCATGCGCGAGATCGCGGCGCTCAAGGTGGCGCTCGTCGGCCTGCCCGGCGACACGGGGGAAAAGAAGCCCTCGGAACTTTCCGGCGGCATGCGCAAACGTGCCAGCCTGGCGCGGGCACTCGCGCTCGATCCGGAATTGCTGTTCCTCGACGAGCCGACCGCGGGTCTCGATCCGATCGGCGCCGCGCACTACGACGAGTTGGTGAAGGGTCTTAGCCACAATCTCGGGCTCACCGTCCTGATGGTGACGCACGACCTCGATAGCCTGAATGCAATTTGCGATCGCATCGCAGTCCTTCTCGACAAGCGCGTCGTGGTAGGTACGATGGCGGAGTTGCTGGAATACGACCATCCTTGGGTCCGGGAATACTTCCACGGACCGCGTGGGCGCGCAGCGCGGCGGGAGCAGAAGTAGTATCGGATGGAAAGAAAATCGCCCTACGTGCTGATTGGTGCGGCGATGATCCTGTTCGTCGCCGCTTTGGCCGGATTCGTCATCTGGAAGCTGCGCGCGGGTGATCGCACGTCCTACGCCTACTATGACATCCTGTTCTCAGGCGACGTTCAGGGCCTGACGAAGGACTCGCCGGTCTTCTACCGCGGGCTTCGCGTCGGCCGCGTGGCCGACATCCAGCTCACGTCGAGGACGGAGACCCAGCGGTCGACGGGTCGGGAGCGCCTGACCGAAAAAATCGAGGTCACCGTGGCGGTCGACTGGTCCATCGACATCCGCGACCGCTCCTATGCAGTCTTCGAGAAGCCGTTCATCGCCGGCGCGCCGTTCATCCAGATCGTCGGACGGCTCGACGTCGACCAGGTGAAGCCCAAAAAGAAGCTCGGCGACAAACCCTATCCGGAGATTCGCGAGGGGGCCTCGTTCTTGCAGGCGACCTCGACCTCGGCACAGGAACTGCTGACCAAGGCCAGTACCACCGTGGATCGGCTGAACGACCTCCTGAGCCCGGATAATATCGGGGCGGTCACCGACACGCTGCGCAACCTGCAGACCGCGACCAACGCCTTCGCCAAGTCCGACGGTGCGATCCAGACGACCCTGGCCGAACTTCCGGGGGCGATCGCCGATTTCCGCAAGACCTTCACCAAGCTGAACGAGCTTTCCGAGTCGTTCACCCTGATCGCCCAGGAGATCGGCCCGCAGGACGCCGCAACGCGCAAGGCGCTGGCCGGCAAGGACCCGGGTGAACTGCGCAAGACGCTGAACGAGACCCGGGCGGCGCTGGCCAACATCAACGCCGCCGCCAATCAGCTCAACAAGCTGGTCACCGACAACAGCCGCCCCATCAAGAACTTCACGGAGATCGGTCTCACGGAGTTCTCGCTCGCGCTGCGGGATCTGCGCCAGCTCACCGCCAACCTGAACGTCATCGCCACACGACTGGAGCGCGACCCGGCCAACTTCGTGTTCAGCGGCAAGCAGGGATACACGCCGAAATGATCCGTTGCCTGGCTGCCTGCGCGGCCGCCATCGCCCTCCTGTCGGGCTGCTCCTTCGTCAGCGCCGTGGATTCGGTGGGCGATCCGACCGACCTCTACACCGTCTCGCCCAAGAGCACCTTCGACGCCGATCTGCCGTCGGTCTATTGGCAGCTCGCGGTCGAGGCGCCCGTGGCCGCGGCGAACATCGATACGGGCCGTATCGCCATCGCGATGACGCCAACCTGGGCCGATTACTATGCCAAGGTGGCCTGGACCGATCGGGCACCCCTGATGGTCCAGACCCGGATCGTCGATTCGTTCGAAAACACCCGCAAGATCGTGGCGGTGTCCCGTGAGTCCATCGCCCTGAGGGCGAACTACGTGCTGCAGCCCGACCTGCGCAACTTCGAGGCAATGTATTTCTACGGCCAGCCGCCGATCGTCAAAGTCCGCATCATTGCCAAGCTGGTGCGCATGCCGGACCGGCAGATCATCGGCGTCGCCTCGTTCGAGCGTTGCGTCCGGGCGCGCGCCGACAAGGTGCCCAAGGTCGTCGAGGCCTTCAACCAGGCGCTGGGCAGCGTGATGAAGCAGCTTGTGTCCTGGACGCTGCGGACGCCCCCACCGCAGCCGCCGAGCGAATTCGCGCCCTACGACATTGCGCGCTATCGCAATCCGGCCAATGCCATCATCGACAGCGCCAATTGCCCGAAGGGCAACGACGCCTCGATGGTGCCGTACACGGACGAATAGGACGGGGAAGCGCGCTCAGGCGCGCTTCTCGACCATCTTCCACGCGAGGTCGGCCATCGCGCGGGCGCGGTTGCCGTACTTGGTCGCCGTCTCCGACGAGGCATTGCCGTCGAGGCCGCGCTTGTAGACGCCCTGCACGATGGCAGCGAGGCGAAACAGCGAGAAGGCGAGGTAGAAGTCCCAGGCCGGCACTTCCTGGCGGCCGGTGCGACGGGCGTAGGCGGCCAGGTATTCCTGCTCGGTCGGAATGCCGAAGGCTTTCAGGTCCTGGCCGGCATAGCCGCCGGACGCCCCGAAGCCTTCGCCGAAATGATACATCATGCAGTTGTAGCCGAGGTCGGCCAGCGGATGCCCGAGGGTCGAAAGCTCCCAGTCGAGCACCGCGATGATGCGCGGCTCGGTCGGGTGCACGATCGTGTTGCCGAGACGATAGTCACCATGGTTGATGCGCGTCTCGTCGCCGGGCGGGATGTTCTCGGGCAGCCACTTCTTCAGCGCTTCCATCGATTCGATCTCTTCCGTCCGGGCGAGATCGTACTGGCTCGACCAGCGGGCGACCTGGCGCTGGATGTACTGGCCCTCGCGGCCATAGTCGCCGAGACCGACCGCGCGATAGTCGACATTGTGCAGACGGGCCAGCACGTCGTTCATCGAGTCGAAGATCTTGCCGCGATCGGCCGGCGACACGCCCGGCATGCGCACGTCGGCGAAGACCCGGCCGGGCAGGAACTGCATGATGTAGAACGCAGTGCCGATGACCGAATCGTCCTGGCAGAGCGCATAGGGCTTGGGGACAGGCACGTCGGTATGATCGGCCAGGGCCTTGATCACACGGTATTCGCGGTCGACCTGGTGAGCCGACGGCAGCAACTTGCCCGGCGGCTTCTTGCGCAGCACGTACATGTTGCCGGCGCCGTCGGTGACATGGAACGTCGGATTGCTCTGGCCGCCCTCGAACTGGAGGATGCTGATGGGGCCGCGATAGCCCTCGACATTGGCCTTCATGTAGTCGGCAAGCCTGGCCTCGTCGAAGACGTGAGCCGGGCGGACGGGCGTGAGATTGTCGGGCAGGTTGGACATGGGACTCTTCTAGAACCGTGGCATCGGGAATTCGAGGCGCGTTTGCGATCGGGTCCGCAGGGCGGTCAGGTCCGGGCGGTCAATTGATGTTGCGCTGCCGGCCTTCCCAGTAGGGTTTACGCAACTCGCGCTTCAGGATCTTGCCGGTCGGGTTGCGGGGCAGGGCGTCGATGAAATCGACCGATTTGGGCAGCTTGTAGCCTGCGATGCGCTCCCGCGCCCAGCCGATGAGCTCGGCGGGCGTCGCGTCGGCACCGGGTTTGCAGACCACGACGGCCTTCACCGCCTCGCCCCAGCGTTCGTCGGGCACCCCGATCACGGCAACGTCGGCGACGGCCGGATGACCGAACAAGGCACTCTCCACCTCGGCCGGGTAGATGTTCTCGCCGCCCGACACGATCATGTCCTTCACGCGGTCATGGATGAACAGGTAGCCCTTCTCGTCGAGGTAGCCGGCGTCCCCGGTGAAGAACCAGTCGCCCTTGATCGAACGCCGGGTGGCATCGGGCAGGCGCCAGTAGCCGGCCATCACCTGCGGCGAGCGGACCGCGATCTCGCCGACCTTGCCGGCGGGCAGGTCGGCGCCGGCATCGTCGACGATTCGCAGTTCGACGCCTACCTGGGCATAGCCGCAGGAGAGCAGCTTTTTCGCATCCGACGGATCATGATCCTCGGGCGGCAGCAGGGTGATGGCACCGGTCGTCTCGGTGAGACCGTAAACCTGCTGGAAGCCGCAGCCGAAGATCGAGAGCGCCTGCTTCAGAAGCTCGCCCGGGATCGGGGCCGCGCCGTAGACGATCAGGCGCAGGCTCGAAAGGTCGGTCTCGCGGATCTGCGGTGCCTGCACCAGGAACAGGATCATCGCCGGCACCAGCAGCATCACTTCGATACGGTCGCGCTCGATGATCTCCAGCACGCGGGCGGGCACGAACTCCCGCACGACATGATTGGTCGCGCCCGCATACAGACCCGCGATGGCCCAGCCGGCTCCGCCGATATGGAACATCGGCAGGCACACCATGTTCTGGGTCCCGGGCTTCAGGAGCCAGCTGCGCGTCCACTGCTCGAACATGAAAGCGAAGTTGGCATTGGTCAGCTCGGCGCCCTTGGGCAAGCCCGTGGTACCACTGGTGTAGAACTGGACGGCCGTGTCCCCGGGACGGGCGGGCAGGCACGGGTCTGTGTCGGGATGCCGGTCGCGCCAGGCCGCGAAGGCCTCCCAGTCGCCGTGGCGGCCGCCCAGGCAGACGATCCGGCGCACGGACGTCAGCCGGTCGCGGATCGCCTCCACGATCGGGAAGTATTCTTCGCCGACGAACAGCATCTCGGCCTCGGCGTCGTTGACGATCTGCAACACCTCCGGCGCGGCCAGGCGCCAGTTCACGGAGACCATCACGGCACCCGCCTTGGCGACTCCGAACAGCAACTCGAAGAAGAGGTCGCTGCTCTTGTCGAGGTGGGCGACGCGGACCTGTGGCCTGACGCCTTCCGAGACCAGGCCGGCGGCGACCCGGCTGGAAGCACGGTCGAGTTCGCCATAGGTCGTCGGCCGGTCCTCATGGACGATCGCCACCGTATCCGGCCGTGCCGCACCATGGATGCGCACGATGTCGGCCAGGCCGACCATCTCTATGCTCATAGGACGCTCCCCCTGCGATATTGGCCCAGTCCCGCAATAGCCAGGCCGCGTCATCCTTCGGTGATTTTGAAGTGAATTCAAGAGCTTGATGGCCTAGTGTCGACGGTGACGTGAGAGGCGATTCCGAGGGACACATGGGCAAGCGGATTCTGGTCACCGGCGGCGCAGGCTTCCTCGGCTCACATCTTTGCGAGCGCCTGCTCGAGGCCGGACATGACGTGCTCTGCGTCGACAACTACTTCACCGGCACCAAGGCGAACGTGCTGGCCTGCCTCGACAATCCTCGGTTCGAGCTGATGCGGCACGACGTGACCTTTCCGCTCTATGTCGAGGTCGACGAGATCTACAATCTTGCCTGCCCGGCCTCGCCGATCCACTACCAGCACGATCCGGTGCAGACCACCAAGACGAGCGTCCATGGCGCCATCAACATGCTTGGGCTGGCCAAGCGAGTGCGGGCCAAGATCTTCCAGGCCTCGACCAGCGAGGTCTACGGCGATCCGACCGTTCATCCGCAAGTCGAGAGCTACCGAGGCAATGTGAATCCGCTGGGGCCGCGCGCCTGTTACGACGAAGGCAAGCGCTGCGCCGAGACGCTGTTCTTCGACTACCACCGCCAGCACGGGCTGCGGATCAAGGTGGCGCGGATCTTCAATACCTACGGCCCGCGCATGCATCCCAACGACGGGCGCGTGGTGTCGAACTTCATCGTGCAGGCGCTGAAGGGGGAGGACATCACCGTGTATGGCGACGGCATGCAGACCCGCGCCTTCTGCTACGTCGACGACCTGCTCGACGGATGGCAGCGGTTGATGGACCACACCCCGGACGACTTCACCGGACCGGTGAACATCGGCAATCCGGTCGAGATGCCCATTCGGCACCTGGCCGAAAAGATCCTGGACAAGGTCGGCGGTAAGAGTCGGCTCGTGTTTGCGCCGCTGCCCGCCGACGACCCGATGCAGCGCTGCCCGGACATCACGCTCGCCCGAGAGGTATTGAAGTGGGAGCCCAAGGTTCCCCTCGACGACGGGCTCGCCAAGACGATTGCCTTTTTCGATGAACTGCTGAAGAGCAACAGGGGCTTGAGCGGGATCGGTCGCTAGCGTGCAAAGCAAAGCGCCGCGAAGTTTCCTTCGCGGCGCGTTCGTGATCCGGTTCCCCGAGGGCTACTGGGCCGCGAGGGCCTGCTTCGGCAGGGCGTTGACGACCGAGGCCTTGCCCGAGGTCATCTCGTCGTAGATCCACTTGTAGGTCTTCTCCATGCCGTCCTCGAGACGGATGGAAGGGGCCCAGTTCATCAGCTTCTTGATCAGCGTGTTGTCGCTGTTGCGGCCGCGCACGCCCTTCGGCGCGTCGAGCTTGTAGCTGCGCTTCAGCTTGATGCCGGCGATCTTCTCGACGATGTCGACCAGCGTGTTGATGCTGACCAGTTCGTCGCTGCCGATGTTGAGCGGCTCGATGATGTCGCTCTCCGCGAGCTTGATCGTGCCCTCGGTGCAGTCGTCGATGTACATGAACGACCGGGTCTGCTCGCCGTCGCCCCAGATCTCGATCTCGTGCTTGCCGGAAAGCTTGGC
>CAZPOS010000206.1:0-10054 GCA_964588065.1 uncultured Reyranella sp. | reverse complement strand
TCTGGAAGGACGTGCAGGGCCATTTCCGCGAGCTGCTGGGCTCGGCGATCCGGTCTTCGCTGCAGCAGCAGCGCCTCAAAGCGGAGGCGGAGGAGGCCCAGCGCACGATCCGCGAGGAACGCGATCGCGCCGAGCTGTTGCTGCACGAGGTCAATCACCGTGTCGCCAACTCGCTGGCGCTGGTCGCATCGCTGGCTCGCCTGCAGGCGAACGCCGTGCAGGACGAGGCGGCGCGCAGCGCCCTGCTCGAGATGCAGGCCCGCATCATGGCGGTCGCCGGCATCCATCGCCGCCTCTACACCTCGTCCGACGTCCGCATCGTCGAACTCGGTTCCTACCTCATGAGCCTGATCGACGAACTGAGCGCCGCCATCGACGCCGTCGAGAAGAAGAACACAGTGGCGCTCCACGCCGACGCCGACATCCGCGTGCCGACCGACAAGGCCGTCTCGATCGGGGTGATCGTCACCGAGCTGCTGACCAACGCCTACAAGTACGCCTACCCGGCCGGCATGCGCGGCGAGATCCGGGTGATCCTGCAGCGGATCGGCGACGACGCCGTCTCCCTCGCCGTCGAGGACGATGGCGTGGGCTGGAAGGGCTCCGGATCGGCCCAGGGCACGGGACTGGGGACCCGCGTGGTCACGGCGATGGCCGCCAACCTCCAGTCCAAGCTCGAGTACGACACCGGCGTGGAAGGCACGCGCGCCAGCCTGCGATTCAGGCTGTAGGCCCGCGCAGCGCCATTGCGGGCCGCCCTTCTGTTCGTCGTGCTGGCGCTGGCGGCCTGTGCCGGTCCCGGCGACTGGCGGAAGCCGGGTGCGACCCATTCCGAAGCCGCGAGCGATCTGGCTTCCTGTCGACAGGAAGCAAATGCCAACTTCGATCGCCTCTACTCGTTCAGCTTCCCCTACCCCTATCCGCTCGGCTGGAACGGCGGCCGTCAGGTCAGCTATCTCGAATGGCAGCAGCGGCTCGAGACCTTCAAGTCCTACGAGGAATCCCGATCGTCATCCGCCTGCATGCAGAAAAAGGGATACCGGCAGGCCGGGTGACGTCAGGCGCCGCCCTTGCCGGTCGCGTCCTCGATGGCCTTGAGCAGGACAGGCCAGTACTCCTCGCCATGGCCCAGTTCGACGGCGCGCTCCATCACCTCCCGCGCCACGTCGGCGCCGAGGGCCGGAATGCCTGCCTGCTCGGCCATGTCGATGGCATAGCCGAGATCCTTGAGGGCGTATTTCGTCGAGAAGGCACGTTCCGGAAAGACGCCGGTGAGCAGCGCCTTCATGCCGTGATTGCGCAGCGCGAAGGAATCCGCCGAGCCCTTGGTCAGGGTTTCGAACAGCACCTTGCCATCGACTCCGTTCGCGCGGGCGATCGACAGGCCTTCGGCCAGCGCCACGACGGTCTGGAACAGGATCATGTTGTTCAGAATCTTGACCGTCTGGCCCGCGCCGACGTCGCCGCAATGCGTAACCTCGCTCGCCATGTGGCGCAGCAGCGGCGCGATGCGCTCGAAGGTCGGCGCGGTCGCCCCCACCATGATCGACAGGGTGCCGTCGATCGCGGCCTGTCGCGTGCGCGCCACCGGCGCATCGGCAAAGGCCGAAGCCCTGCCCTGGAACTCCTCGTAGAGACGTCGGGCCAGGATCGGCGGCGCCGTGCTGAGATCGACCACGGTCCAGCCCAGCTTTGCCTTCGAGACCAGACCACCCTCGCCCAGACAGACTTCCTCGACCTCCCGGCCGCCAGGCAGGGAGAGGAAGATCGTCCGGCAGCTTGCGGCGATCTCGTCGACGGATGCGGTCTTCACGCCGTCGGCCGCCAGCCTGTCGAGAGGCGCCTTGTCACGATCGGCGGCGAGGAGGGTCATGCCGCTCTTGCGCGCGAGGTTGCGGCACATGGGCTCGCCCATCGTGCCGACGCCGATGAATCCGATCATGTCCGTCATGTCAGTCCACGATGAAGAGTTTGGCGC
This sequence comes from uncultured Reyranella sp., assembly GCA_964588065.1. Taxonomy (GTDB): domain Bacteria; phylum Pseudomonadota; class Alphaproteobacteria; order Reyranellales; family Reyranellaceae; genus Reyranella. The sequence goes on along the minus strand of CAZPOS010000206.1, from coordinate 8,076 downwards.
CGGTTTGCGTGCTCGACCGATGGCCGAGCGTATTGTCGGCGACCTGGTAGCTCTGCCCCTGCTTCAGCGTGACGGTGCGGCCGTCCGCCAGCTCGGTCGAGAGCTCGCCTTCGAGCACCAGAAGGACATGGCCCTTCTGGCACCAATGGTCCGCGAGATAACCGGGCGTGTACTCGACGATCCGGACGCGGATGTTGTTGAAGGTTTTGGTCCGCCAGAACGCCTTGCCGGTCTCCCCCGGATGCTCCGTGCGCTCGACGGTTTCCCAGTCAGTGGTCCCGAAGGGTATCTCAAACATAAGCATGGTTTGCTCTAGCACGTTGACCGGACTCGATGGATAGACCAAAAAGGCAACATGATCACTGCAAAATCGGCGAAGCGACGCCAGAACAAGGCCGAGCGCCTCACGCGTGTCGGCAAGCTGGCCCGCGGCAAGTTCGTGGGCGTCGACAAGGTGGCCGACGTGCTGCGCCGCATCATCGAGCCGGGTGACATCCTCTGCCTTGAAGGCGACAACCAGAAGCAGGCCGATTTCCTCGCCAACCAGCTCGCGACCCTCGGCAAGAAGGACCTGCGCGACATCCATCTCGTGATGTCCTGCATCACGCTGCCGGCCCATATCGAACTCTTCAAGAAGGGCATGATCAAGCAGGTCGACTTCTGCTACGCCGGGCCGCAGGGCACCGCGGTCGCGGATCTGGTCAAGGCGAAGAAGTTCCCGGTCGGTGCCATCCACACCTACAACGAGCTGTACGCGCGCTACTACATCGATCTCACGCCGCGCGTGGCGCTGATCGCGGCCGCCCAGGCCGATCGCAAGGGCAATCTCTTCCTTGCCGCCAACACCGAGGAGACACCGGCGATCGTCGAGCCGACCGCCTTCTCCGACGGCATCGTGTTCGCCCAGGTCAACGAGATCGTCGACAAGCTACCGCGCATCGACATCCCGGCGGACCAGGTCGACCTCGTCGTCCAGGCCCCCTACCCGATGCACCTCCAGGCCTTGTTCACGCGCGATCCGGCCGCCATCACCGACGTCCAGGTTCTGATGGCGATGGTGGCGCTGCGCGGCATCTACGAGAAATACGAAGTCCAGTCGCTGAACCACGGCGTCGGCTTCAACACGGCCGCCATCGAGCTGCTGCTGCCGACCTACGGCGAGCGGCTCGGCCTCAAGGGCAAGATCTGCAAGTACTGGATGGTCAATCCTCTGCCGACGATGATCCCCGCCATCGAGTCCGGCTGGGTCGAGAGCGTCTTCGCCGTCGGCGGCGAGGTCGGCATGGAACGCTACACGGCGGCACGCTCCGACGTCTTCTTCACCGGCCGCGACGGCAGTTTCCATTCCAATCGCGCGATGGGGCAGCTGGCCGGTCACTACGCCATCGACATGTTCATCGGCGCGTCGCTGCAGATCGACATCAACGGCAACTCGTCGACCGTCTCCAAGAACCGCATCACCGGGTTCGGTGGCGCGCCCAACATGGGCTGCCAGCCGACTGGCCGTCGGCATCCGACGAAGGCCTGGCTCAAGGCCGGCGCGGAAGCCAATCCCGGCCCTGGCTCGCCGCCCGGCCGCAAGCTCGTCGTCCAGATGGTCGAGACCTTCCAGGCCGGCCGCGTGCCGACCTTCGTCGAGGAGCTCGACGCCACCGACCCGGGCATCCGCAAGGCCCTGCATGGCGTCACACCGGTGATGATCTACGGCGACGACGTCACCCACATCGTCACCGAGGAAGGCATCGCCAACCTCGCGGCCTGCCGCTCGGTGGCCGAACGGCAGGCGGCCATCCGCGCGGTCGCCGGCTACACGCCGGTCGGCCTCAAGCGCAAGAAGCGCGAAACCGAGGACCTGCGGGCCCGCGGCATTGTCCAGTTGCCCGAGGATGTCGGCGTCCGCCCCTCGGAAGCGAGCCGCAGCCTGCTGGCCACGCAGGACATCAAGGGCCTGGTGCGCTGGTCGAACGGGCTCTACGACCCGCCCCCGCAATTCGTCGACTGGTAGGACGGATCAACATGGAAAAGTTCGCCAAGTCTTTCCCGTCCAAACCGATCGGCCCGAAGACGGCCAAGCCGTGGGCGCTGGCCGGTGTCGTCGGCTCCGGCAATCTCGAAGTCCTGATGGAGCGCGGCGGCAAGCCAGCCGACGCGATGGAGTGCCACGTCGAGACCTCGATCCCCGGCTACAAGGCCTCCTGGCTCGCGGCCCTCGCCGACTTCGCCCACCACTATCCGGCCGGCGGCACGAAGGTCACGATCAACGACCAGGGCGCTCCGCCCGTGCTCGTCAACCTGCGCCTGCGCCAGGCCTACGACCATCTCACCAAGGGCGACAAATGACCGGCGCACCTCTTTTCCACGAGCTGACCGCGCGCCAGCGCATCGCGGCCCTTGTAGACCCGAGCTCCTTTGCGGAGCTGTTGCCGCCGCCGGAACGGCTCACTAGCCCCTACCTCGCCCAGCTCGGCATCCCGGTGTCGTTCGACGACGGTCTCGTGATCGGCCATGCCAGGATCGGCGGCAGGAAAATCTACCTCGCGGCCCAGGTCGGCCAGTTCGTCGGCGGCGCCGTGGGCGAGATTCACGGCGCGAAGCTCACCGGTATCTTCAAGGCGGCGGCGAGGGACAAGGTGCCCTGCGTACTGATCGTCGAGAGCGGCGGCGTGCGCCTGCACGAAGGCTCGTCCGGCGAGATCGCGATCGCCGAGACGATGCGCGCGATCTTCGAATGCCGCGCCCTGAAGGTTCCCACCATCGCCGTCATTGCCACCGACATCGGCGCCTATGGCGGCATCGGCATCCTCTCGACCTGCTGCGACTTCCGCATCATGACCGAGCATGGACGCCTCGGCATCTCGGGCCCGATCGTGATCGAGAAGTGGATGGGCAAGAAGGCGTATGATTCGGCCAACCGCGCGCTGGTGTGGAAGACCAGCGGCGGCAAGACCAAGTACCTGCTGGGTGACGCCGATGCCCTGGTGCATGACTCGGCCGACGCCGTGCGGGACGGGATATCGAAGTTCCTGGGCAAGTCGAGTGCCGTCAGCCTCGCGTCCGTCAAGGCGCGCCAGAAGGAACTGGAGAAGCGGCTGAAGAAGTTCGGCGCAGCCACTGATCCCGACACCGTCTGGAAAGGCATGGGCGTACGGAACATCGAAGCGGCGTCGCTGGCGTCGGGCCCCGAATTCGCCGCCCTCGCAAAGCGTGGGAAGTAGGTCATGAAGAAGCCGACCCCGAAGAAGCCGTCCGCCCGCGCCGTATTGGCCCGCCTGTTCGGCCCGTCCGCCAAGGGCATCGCGATCGAGAAGTCCGTCCTGACCGGCTACGCCGCGGTCGACGGCAAGAAGGTCTGCGTCATCGGCACCTGCGATGGAACGTACATCGACAACGCCGCGGCCCTCCGTCTCGCGGCGCACGTGATCGGGTGCATCGAGAAGCAGCCCAGGACGCCGATCGTCATGCTGGTCGACAGCGCCGGCCAGGAGCCCAACCGTGTCGCCGAAATGCTGGGCCTCGCCAGCTACTTCGGCCATCTCCTGTCGTGCCTCGAACTGGCGCGGCGCAAGGGCCACAAGCTCATCACCGTCGCCACCGGCCAGGCGGTGGGCGGCGCCTTCCTCTGCTACGGCATGTTCGCCGACCGCATCTACGCGCTCGACCAGGCCAGCGTCGGCCTGATGCCGATCGCGGCGATGTCGGCAGTGACGAAGATTCCCGCGCCCGTGCTGGAGAAGCTCTCGAAGACCATGCCGTCGCTGGAGTTCGGCGCCGCCCCCTTCGCGCTGCTGGGCGGCGTGGAGGAAGTCTGGTCTGAGACGGACGACGTCCAGGCGAGGCTCGCCGCCGCCATCGCGGCCTCGTCCGTCGAGGACAACCGCGCCGAGCTGGGCAAGAAGCGCGGTGGCCGCAAGCTCGCCCTCGATATTCGCAAGAAGGTCCTCGCCGAATCGGCGCGATGACCGGGCTGCGGCGCCACACGCTGGTCTGGCTGTCGCAGGCGCCGGGAGCCGACACCGAAGACGACCGCACCCGGGCCGCGGCTTGGCACGCGGCCGACCGTCCCTTCGTAGTGACGCGCCGGCGGGGCGAAGGCAGCGCGATCGGCCTGGGCTTCTGCACCACCGATCCCGCCCATCCGGAACTGCGGCCACGCCGCGTCGCGGCCCTGACCGACCCGGATCGAATCCTGCGCGACGCGAGGCCGCCAGGCCTCGACGAGATCGCGCGCTGCCCAGCGGCGACGCCACAGGCCGCCTCCTTCTCCCGGCTGATCGCCGACACGGCCGACACCGGAATCAAGATCAACGTCTATGGAAGCTGGATGTGGCAGGCCCTCACCGCCGAGCGCCACGTTCATGCCGGGTCGGATCTCGACGTGGTGATCGACGTCACCGGCCTCGACGGCGCCTTGCGCACAGCGGCCTTCCTCGCGCGTGCGGAGCAGGACCTGCCCTTCCGCATCGACGGCGAACTGTCCTTCCCCGGTGTGGGCGAGGTCCCCTGGCGCGAACTGCTGCAGGACCGGGACGAGATCCTGTTGAAGTCCGTCGACAGGCTCGAACTCGTGCCGCGCACCCACCTTCCCCGATGAGCCCCGATGACGAGGCACTGGCGCGCGCCGCCGTGAACGCGATGCGCGACGAGTTGCAGGCCTATCCCAAGCCGGGTCTCGTGAGCCCGGTCGATTCGGGCGCGCATGCCGACATGGACTTCGATCTGATGTGCCGGTCGGCGGACTCGCTGCTGGGGCCTTTCGCATCGCTCGCCGCGGCCGGCCGCGCCGCCGCTTCGTTCAAGCAGGCGCTGATGCCGCTCGGGATCGAGGCCGAGCGCGGCATGCTGGCGGTCACCGGTGGGGTCAACACCCATCGCGGCGCGATCTTCTCGGTCGGGCTGATGGTCGCGGCCATCGCCCGCAGCCAGACCTGCACGGCGTCCCCTTCACCCTCCGCCGTACGTGCGGCGCTCAAGGAAACCTGGGGCGATGCGCTCGACGCCCATGCCGAACGCGACCACGCGGCCAGCCATGGCGGCCTGGTGCGGCGCAGGACCGGCCGCGACGGCGCCCGCCGCGAGGCCGCCCGCGCCTTCCCGGGCGTGTTCGAGACCGGCCTGCCCACCTATCGTGCGGCCCGGGCGGCCGGGCTCGACGACAACGCCGCTTCCGTCCACACCCTGTTTGCCCTGATGGCGTCGCTCGACGATACGACGGTGCTCTATCGCGGCGGCCTCGAGGCCGGCTCGTTCGTGCGCCAGGCCGCGGCGGATTTCCTGGCCGTCGGCGGCTGCCACCGCCGCGATTGGTTCGAACGGGCGGAAGCGCTGCACCGCGCCTTCATCGCACGCAACCTGTCGGCCGGCGGCTGCGCCGACCTGCTGGCCTGCACGCTTCTCGTCGCGCGCTGCTGCGACGACGCCTAGCCCCATTCGGCCAAGGCGCGTTCCAGGCTCTCGGGGCCGCGATAGAGCATGGCACGCCAGCCGGCCATGCGGGCGCCGTCGACGTTGCTGGTCTTGTCGTCGACGAACAGGATCGACTGGGCGACTGTGACACCCATGCGGGCCTGCGCGTTCGTATAGAACACGCGCTCCGGCTTGCAGACGCCCAGCGCTGCCGAATAGACGATCTCGTCGAAGTGCGCGCCGAGGCCCATGCGGTCGCGCAGGTAGGCGATGCGATGATGCTCCTGGTTGGTCGCCGCAAACACGCGCCCACCCGTTCGCCGCCGCCAGGCATCGGCTTGCGCAAGGACGCCGCGGTCGATGTCGGAGTCCTTCTCGAACCAGTAGGAAACGAATTCCTCGAGCCGCTCGGCCAGGCCCTTGGCCTCGAAATAGTCGTGCAGCGCCACGTAGAGATCGAGCCGGCCGCGCAGCACCTCCATGAACTCCGGCTTCAGGAAGAACTCCGGCGCCAGCTCCTCGTCATGGCTGAGGCCCCAGTCCTCCTTCAGGGTCGCGTACCAGGGATGCGGCGAGCCGGGCTGGGCCAGGGAAACGACGCCATCGATGTCGAGGACGAGGACGGGGCTGGAAGTCATGGGCCGGCATGCTACAGCACCCACGGTTCGAAAAGGAAAGTCCGTTGCAGCTGATCGTGCCCGACCTCGCCCATCTCGACGGCTATGCCGACGCGCTCCGCCGCGGCTGGTCGCCCGACAATGTGCGCGTCGACGAGGCGCCGCGCGAGGAGCTCGCCCGCATCGAGGCCGATCCCGCGGCTTTCGTGGCCTCGCTGGACGATCCCGAAGCCAAGGCCGGGCCGGTTACGCTGCCCGACGGCACGATGGTGCCGCGCATGCCGGGCTACCGGCGCTGGATGTGGGACGGCGAGTTCTGTGGCTCGATCGGCTTTCGCTGGCAGCCGGGGACGGCGGCACTCCCCTCATACGTTCTCGGCCATATCGGCTACGCCGTCGCGCCGTGGAAGCGCCGGCGCGGCTATGCGACCCTGACGCTGGGGATGATGCTGAAGGAGGTGCGCCGGCACGGGCTGCCGCATGTCGACCTGACGACCGATCCCGACAATCTCCCTTCGCAGAAGGTCATCACCGCCAATGGCGGCGTCCTGGTCGAGCGTTTCACCAAGGTCGCCGCGCACGGCGGCACCGAGGCGCTGCTGTTCCGCATTCCGCTCTGAGCGCCGGGCCGGTCAGGGCTGGGCGAGGCGCGTCACCGTTTCGGCCATCGCCGCGAGGGTCGCGAGGCCCCGGGACTTCAGGGTCCTGGAGGAGTCGCGACGCCCGATCTCCCCTTCGAGCACCAAGGTGATGAACCCGTGCATCGTCGCCCAGGCGAGATCCGCTGCCTGCTGCCGCGTGTCGTCTGCCACCTCGCCGATCACGTCGTCGACTACCGACGCCAGGAGGCGACGGACGCTCTCGGCACCCTCATCGCCTTCCTTTGGCTCGATATGGTTCGCCTCGCGGCTGAACATCAGCTGGAACAGGGTTGGATTGGCCGCGGCGAAGGCCATGTAGCCCACCCCCAAGCCCACGAGCCGCGACGCCGGCTCTTCGCCCGCCACCCGATCGGCCTCGGTCGTCATGGCAGCCGTCAACTCGGTGAAGCCACGGCGCACCAATTCGGCCAGCAGATCGTCCATCGACGCGAAATGGTGGGCCGGCGCCGCATGCGAGACTTCCGCGCGGCGGGCGCACTCGCGCAGCGTGAAGCCGCGGATGCCCTTTTCCTCGACAAGCTTCCGCCCTGCCGTCACCAGCGCCTCGCGCAGGTCGCCGTGGTGATAGCCTCGCGTCTTCGAACGGGTCATTCAGCCTCCAGCAAGATCATACAGCGTCAATCTTGACGATGGAAAGAGGCCAAATTTCGGCTGACGCCTTCTTCGCGTCGTGGCTTGATCGCAGAAATCCACGAGGTTCTCATGTCATTCGAAACCTGGGTCGCCTTCGCGGCGGCGTCGAGCGTTCTTCTGGTGATCCCCGGCCCCACCGTTCTGCTGGTGGTTTCATATGCCCTCGGCCAGGGCTGGCGGACGGCATTGCCGATGGCGGTCGGCGTGGCCCTGGGCGACTTCACCGCCATGACGCTCTCGATGCTGGGGCTGGGCGCCCTGCTCGCCACATCGGCCACGCTGTTCACGATCCTGAAGTGGGTCGGCGCCGCCTATCTCGTCTATCTCGGCATCAAGCTGTGGCGCGCCGGCGGCACGCTCGACGCCGCCCCGCGGACCGATGCGGTCTCTGCCGCGAAGATGCTGGGCCATGCCTGGCTGGTGACGGCCTTGAACCCGAAGAGCATCACCTTCTTCGTGGCCTTCCTGCCCGCCTTCCTGGATCCGAAAGCGGACTTCCTCACCCAGATGCTGGTGTTCGAGACGACGTTCCTGGTGCTGGCCTTCGCCAATGCCTTCGGCTACGCGCTGGTCGCCTCGCGTGCGCGCAGGCTCGCGTCCGATCCGCGCGCCATCGGCATCGTCAACAAGGTCGGCGGCGGGCTGCTGGTCGGTGCGGGCGTGGCGACGGTCAGCTTCGCCGGCTCGCGCAGCTGACCTTCACCGTGCCGGTTCGCTGACGAAGGCGATCTTCGAGAGGCCGCCCTTGGAGGCGTCGGCCA
>CAZPOS010000205.1:594-10182 GCA_964588065.1 uncultured Reyranella sp. | reverse complement strand
CTGCGGATCGCGGAAGATGTCGCGCAGGTCGCCCGATTCGACGACCTTGCCGCGATACATCACGACCACGTCGTCGGCGACGTTGGCGACCACCCCGAGATCGTGGGTGATCATCAGCAGCGCCATGCCCAGCTCGGACTGCAGGTCCTTCATGAGGCGCAGGATCTGGGCCTGGATGGTGACGTCGAGCGCGGTGGTCGGCTCGTCGGCGATCAGCAGCGCCGGCCGGCAGACCAGCGCCATGGCGATCATCGCACGCTGGCGCAGACCGCCGGACAGTTCGAACGGATAGGTGCGGAGCGCGCGCTTGGGGTCGGGGAATCCGACCATGCGCAGCATGTCGACGGTCAGCCCGTCGATCTCGGCACGGCTGAGCTTGCGCCCGGCAACGCCGCCCAGCGGACTCCCCGGTTGCGCGCCGTGCAGCTCCACCGCCTCGCCGATCTGGTCGCCCACCGTGTGGAGCGCCGACAGCGACGTCATGGGCTCCTGGAAGATGATCGAGATCTGGCCGCCGCGGATGCGCCGCATCTCCGGACCGGCGCGGTCGATGCGCGCGATGTCGACGACGCCCTGATCGACGCGCGGATCCAGGAACAGGATCGAGCCGTTGGTGATCTTGGCGGTGCGCGGCAGCAGGCCCATGATCGCCTGGCTGCACACCGACTTGCCCGAGCCCGATTCGCCCACCAGCGCCACGGTGCCCCCCGGCGGGATGGAGAAGGAAACCTTGTCGACGGCACGCAGCACGCCCTCATGGACGCCGAACTCGACCGTCAGGTCCTCGACTCGCAGCAGATCCTTCATACCGTCTCTTCCTGACCCGCCACCACGATCCCCATCGACCTCAAGTTCGCGCGCGTCGCATCGCCCAGCGCCAGGCCCGTCGCCTCGGCAGCTTCCGCCGCGCGCGCGACGATATCGTGAAAGCCCTCCAGCGAGGAATCGACCTTCACCATCCTGCCGCCTGTCGAACCGACGGCGAGCTGCATCCAGCCGTCCGACCGGTCGCGCTTGGTCGAGAAGTAGCTGAGCTTCATCCTGTCCAGCCGGTTCCATTCCACCACGGTCCCGGCCGGACCTTCGGCCCGCAGGGAATCCGGAGCGAGCACGTAGCGCGTCTGGTGACGCAGGGCCGTGCGGATCAGGAAGAGCGCGAAGAGTCCGAAACCTGCGAGCAGGAGAGCCGCCAGCCAGCGGTTGACGTCGAGCAGCAGCAGCGGCGCGCCGCAAAGCGCCACGCCGGCGCCGGCGCGCAGATAGTCGGCCACCAGGGTCTGCTGCGGATAGCGCAGATCGACGGAATTCACCTGCGCCCTCCCTCGTTCGGCATCACGGGCCGAACAGCGTGCGCGCCGGACGCACCCGGATGTTCTCCAGCGATTTCATTTTTTCCCACAATGACCTTAGGAAATCCCACGCCCCGGCGTCCATCGCAAGATGATGACTGAGAATGCCGACCGGCTCGGCGCTGCCGGTGCGCGCACGCTCCAGCGCGGTCACGAGCGCAGCCAGCGTGGCCTCCTCGCCCGCGAAGACGCGGCCGCCCTTCCAGTCGATCAGATCGACATGCGTGTTCACCTGCAGCAGACCGCGCACCGGATGGACCCGCGGGCGTGGACCGAAGGTCGAGAGGCCGCGATAGCCGATCTCGGGGAGCGTGGGCACCAGCACGGGCGCGATCCGGTTCCAGGGCGGCACCATGACGGGCAGCGCCCGCGGTCCGAACAGACGCTCGAGCGCCATCCATCCGGTCGCCAGCTCGCCCAGGGTCATCATGGCCGGACGCTGCACGCCCAGTTCGATCTTCTTATTCTCCGCCGCGAGCGCGTGGTTGGCATGGGCATAGCCGTGCTGCAGCACGTCGACGAGGGGTCGATCGGCCAGCCGCCCCGCCAGCGCCTCGGTCGCGCCGGCCGGCACCACGGCGAGCGCGAGCGGCATGGTCGTGTCCCGCACGAGGTCGAGCAGGCGATCGAGCGCAGGGTCGACGTCGCTCGCATCGTCGTCGCGCCACCAGAGTTCGGCGACGCGACCTGCCTCGCCCCAGCGCGCGTCCTCGTCGGCGAGCGCCTGCCAGCCGCTCACGGCGACACCATCTGCCGCAGCGCCGCGACCGTGGCCGACGTGCCGCGCGCATCGACCGGCGGGAAGCTGCGGATCGACGGCCCCGCCCAGGCACGCGCAATGGCGGCCGCGAGGCTCTCCGGCGTCAGCTCACCGGGCGGCACGGCGGCGACCATGCCGCGCTCGACCAGCACGCGGGCCCGGTCGGCCTGCTCGGTCTCGCGCGCCGTCCCGAACGGCACCAGCACGGCCCGGTCGCCGTGGCAGAGCGTCTCGACCACCGTGTTGTATCCCGCCTGCGAGATCGACAGGACGGCATTGCGCAGCAGGGCGGGAAAGTCGGCGCGCACCGGCTCGACGATCACGTCCACGCCGGAGGCCGAGGCCGCGAGCGCCGCGCGCTCCTGCTCGGGCATGTTCGGGCCGACCAGCAGGCGCCATCGCCGATCGGCCAGCGCCGTCAGGGGTAGCGCGGCCAGGGCCGCCTGCAGGAGCGGCGCCCCGACCGCCCCGCCGCCGGCCGACACGATGACCTCGCCCTTGCCGACGGCGATGTCGGCAACTTCGGGGTCCTGGTCGGACACGTAGCCCGTATAGAGTGCTCGCGCCTGGATGTCGGGCCAGGCCGGGAAACTGTCGTCGAGACGCACCAGGGCCGGGTCGGCATGGACGAGGACGGCATCGAACGCCTCGAAGGTCTGCACCATCTCGTCCACCCGCGCCGGCGAGGCGGTGCGGCGCAGTACGTCACGAATCGACGAGACGATCCACGGCGCCGCCGGTCGGTCCTGCGCCGCTTCCAGCAACGGCAGCAGTTCGAAGCGCAGCTGCGTGCGGCCGAAGGGAAACTGCTCCGTCAGCAGGATGTCGGGCTGCTCGGCCTCGAACAGGTCGAGCAGCCGTCGCGTGCGGTCGGCGCGAAACGCCTCGTCGAGCGGCGAACCGTCGAGCCGGGCGAGTTCCTTCAGCCGCGCATCGGCGGCCCGCACCGGCGGCAACTGGTGGAGCCGCGCCCCGCCCAGCGCCAGCCCGTCGACGGGCGCGCCGCCGGAAACCACTAGCAAGTCGAAACCGTCGGCCGCGAGCGCCCGCGCCAACGTGGCGGCCCGCCGCAGATGGCCGATCCCCAGCAGATGCTGCACATAGAAGAAGACGCGTGCGCTCATGACGCGAGCGGCACGTTCAGACGCTCGATCGCCACGCGGCCCCCACCCTGCGCCACGAAGAAGTGCGCGCATTTCCAGTCGAGCTTGTGCGGCGGCCGTCCCAGCATGTTCCAGCCGGTCGCCAGCGCCAGCAGCGCCCGGATCGCGGCCTTGTGCGACACCGCGACCACGGGCTCGGTCAAGGTCGCGCTCCACGTCGACAGGCGGGTCATCGTCATGCGCGGCGATTCCCCACCCGGCGGATGAAAGTCGAGGCCCGCCGCCTCCGCCGCTGCGAAGGCCTCGCCGCCGGTCTCGCGCAGCGCCGCCACCGAAAATCCTTCCCAGACGCCGAAGCTCATCTCGCGCAGCCGCGAATCGGTGGTGACGGGCATCGACGGCCGGACGAGTTCTGCGGTTCGGCGGGCCCGTTGCAGCGGACTGCTGACCCGCTTCCAGGCGTCGGCCGGCGCGGGCAGGCGCCAGCAGCGGGCCGCCTTCTCGCCTTCGGCGCTGAGACAGGTGTCGGTGAGGCCCTGAAGCCGGCCGCTGGCATTCCAGACGGTCGGAGCATGGCGCAGCATCGCGAAGGGGACGGCCCTCATCGGGTGACGCCGGGCAGGGTCGCCAGCGCCGCCCCAAGCGCGTGCGCCGCGGCGCGCTCGTCATGATGCGCGGCCACCCGCCGGGCAGCGGCGGCTCCGAAACTCGCACGTTCCGCCGGCCGATCGAGCAGCCGCGCGACAGCGGCGGCGAAGGACGTCGCATCGCCGATCGGCGTCAGCAGACCCGTGACACGATCGGCCACGACCGCGGGCACGCCGCCGGTGCGGCCGGCGACCACGGGCAAGCCGGCCGCCTGGGCTTCGAGGAAGGCCATGCCATAGGCTTCGTTGATCGCGGGCCAAAGGTAAAGGTCCGCCGCGGCGTAGACCGCCGGCAGTTCGCCGTGCGGTACGGCGCCGGCGAACCGCACCCGTGAGCCGAAGGGCGCCATCAACCCTTCGATTTCGGCCCGGGCGGGACCGTCGCCCACCAGCAGGGCGCGCCAGTCCCTGTCCGTCAGAAGGGCGAAGGCGCGCGCGAGCACCCGGTAGGACTCGAGCTTGTCGCGCGTCCGCATCATGCCGACGCTGAGCAGCAGGGGCGGCTGGCCCGGGTCACGGCGCGGCGACCCCCGGAACGGCGCAACATCGATGAAGGGCGGCAACCAGACCTGGCGCGCGCCCGGCCGCAGACGCGCCTTCACGCCGGCGACGTCCCGCGGATTGACGGTCAACACGAGGTCGGCCGCCGCCAGCGCCCGCTCGACGGCGCGATGGCCGGCCCGCGTCGGACCCTGCGCCCGCCGCGGCGCGTGCGAGGCCTCGGCGATGACGTAGGGTATGCCCAGCGCCCGCGTCACCGCGGGGCCGAGCCAGTCCGGCTTGCGGTAGTAGCAGTGATAGGTGAACCAGAGATCGAACCGCTCCGGATGGTGCGGTGGCAGGGCCCGCCAGCGGGCGATCAGGCGCCCTGCCTGGGCGCGCGCGCGCCGCTCCAGCGCCAGATGAGCGTCGAACGGCGGCACACCGGGCGCGACCCGGCTCGGCGCGGGCATCAGCACGCGGTGGCCCAGCCGTTCGAGAAGGCGGACCAGCCCCCGCGCCATCTCCCGGTCGCCGGACGGCACCGGACTGTCGGGCGCCTTCAGCGGCGTGTGCAGCAGGACGCGCACGGCTACTCCGCGGCGCGGGCGGCGGTGACGGTTCCCTCGGCGGGCGTCCCCTGCAGGGCCGAGGCGATCCAGTCGACGCCGGCTTCGTAGGAGAAGCGCGTGCGCACGACCTCGCCGGCACGCTGGGCCAGCCGCTGCCGCAGCGCGGGATCGGCGATCATGCGGGCGAGCGCCAGGCCCAGATCCCGCGGCGCCGCGGGCGGGACCAGCAGGCCGGTCTCGCCATCCTCCACGAATTCGCCGATCGCCGCCGCCCGGGTCGACACCAGCGGCAGGCCCTGATGGGCGGCTTCCATCAGTACGTTGGGCAGCCCGTCCTGGTCTCCGTCGGCCGCCCGCTTGCTCGCCAGCACGAACAGATCGGCGCGGGCGAGCGCCTCGAAAACCGCCTGCTGCGGCTGGGCCCCGCGCCACAGGCAACGGTCGGCGAGACCGAGCGCGGCCGCCTGCGCCTTCAAGGCGTCGCCGAGATCGCCGGCGCCGACATGCTCGAAGCGCCAGTGCAGGCCGGCTGGCAACGACGCCAGGGCATTCAGGAGATCGTCGTAGCCCTTCTTCTCGACCTTGCGGCCGACCGACAGGATCACGACCGGATCGGCCGGGTCCGAGCCGTCGCGCGGCGGCCGCGCCGGCGGGGGCGGCGGCAGATGGGCGAAATCGAGCCCATGATAGACCAGACGCAGCTTGGCGGGCGTCGGTGCCAGTTCTTGCAGGCGTTGCAGCCCGACCCTGGTGCAGGTCACCAGCCAGGCGCAGTCCTCGAGCTTCTCCCGAACCTCCCAGGGTTCGCTGGTCCAGATGTCCTTGGCATGGGCCGAAACGCTCCACGGCAGGCCTCTCATCGTGGCCGCGTAGCGCGTCACCGACGCCGGCGTATGCAGGAAGTGGGCATAGAGATGCTCGATCGTGTCGGGCATTTCGGCAGCGAGGACCAGCGCCTGGCCCCACCGGCGCACGCGATTGGCGGTCCGGTCGCGCCGGAAGTCGGCGAGAAACAGGGTGCGCGCCGCGGCATAGCCGGGCAGGCGGCGGGCCCGGTGCCGGGCCGCGAAGACCCGGCGCCGATCGTCCTCCAGATATTCGGGAAGATAGACGACCCGCGCAGCGACCCGATCATGGACGGGATGGCGGGCCTCGTCGGTAGGATGCCGCATCGACCACAGTTCCAGCGCCACGCCGCGCGCCTCGAGGCCGGCGATCTCCTGGGCGATGAAGGTCTCGGAGAGGCGCGGCCATCCCTTCAGGACGACTGCGACCCTGGGCCCGTTCTGGGAATTCGACATCGGCGTCAGGAAATCAGCTGCGAGTGCGGCCCGAGAGAGGGACCGGGTCCGCCGAGGCGAGTTCGCCGCCCGGGTATGCGCTGATCCCTTCCCCGGCATCGAGAGAGGCCGGTCCGCGATGGGGATGCGAAAGCTGCTTGGAGACCAGCCGCCAGACGCTGCCCAGCCCGTCGAGGAGGCCCGGGACCACCACGTCGCTCGGCACGCCCTGTTGCGGCAGGTGACGCAGCGCCGTGGCCATCGCCTGCGGATCGCGGCCTCGGTTGGGATCCAGCATCTCGATCAGACCGATGTTGCGGGCGGCCCGGGCGCGGATGAACTGCTCCAGGCGCGGATGGGTCCGCGGCACGATGATCGCCCGCTTGTCGAACGACAGGATCTCGCAGAACGTGTTGTAGCCGCCCATCGCGACCACACCGGCGGCGCTCTGCATCAGGGCGCCGAGATTGTTGGTGAAGGTGAGCGTCCGGACGTTCGGAAACTTCGCGGCGCGTTCCTTGAAGGCCTCGCGCGCCGTGGCCGACATGAACGGCCCGAACACGATGACCGCGCCATACGGAATGTTGGGATCGGTTTCGTAGGCGGCCAGCACCCAGTCGACCAGTTCCACACCGTCGCCGCCGCCGCCCGGAGTCACCAGGATGAAGGGACCGTCGATCTCCTCCATCTCGTGGGGCACGTCGCCATGCAGCGGCAGTTCGCGGCGCAGATAGCCCGTATAGACCATCTTGTGACGAACCGAGGGTGGGACGTCGATGCCGGTCAGCGGCTTGTTGACCTGCGGCAGGCCATAGACCCAGATCTCGTCGTAGAGGTCGCGCAGGGCGGGAACGACGTTCTTGCGCTCCCACTCCTTGGCGAGCTGGGTCGGATCGTCCATCACGTCGCGCAGGCCGAGAACCAGCGGCGTGCCGCGATCTTTGAGCAGACGCAGGGCGGGTCCGACCTCGCCGCGCAGGCCGAGCGGTTCCTTGTCGACGATGAAGAGATCGGGCCGGAAGATGTCGGCGGTGTCGCGGATGATGCGGGTCCGCATCTCGAGCGTATGCTCGACGTTCATCCGCAGGTTGGCCGAGTCGTATTCGCCGGTCTCGATCTTCACCACGCCGGGGATGCGCACGAAGTCGACGCCCGAGCGGAATTCGTACGAACCGACGACCGGCGAGCCCGACAGGATGAGCACCGACACCGACTGGTCGGCCTCGACGATGGCATTGGCGATCGTGCGACAGCGGCTCACATGGCCGAGACCGAACGAGTCGTGGCTGTAGAGCAGTACGCGTTTGGACCGGGTGCTGGCGGGCATTGGCCTCTCCCTCGCCGAAGCGGCTGCCCCGACCGGTGAACGACGGCCCGACTATGCCACAAGCCGCAGGGGACGCGAAGCCGGGTGCGGCAAACCGGCAAATATCTAATGTAATCAAGGCACTGATCGCCTATAGGGGAGATCAAGATCGCGGCGGCGCAGGATCCATGGAACGCAGTCTCTTCTCCTACATCTGGCGGCACAGCCGACCCGAACAGGTCGTGATCCTGCTGCTGGTGGTCCTGGCCCAGATTTTCTACTTCATGTCGCTGACGGTGCCGAAGTCGGTCATCAACAACGGCATCCAGGGAAACGCGTTCAAGGACAGCAAGACCATCCCCTTCCTGGTCTGGGAACTGGACCTCTCCGCCATCTTCCCGGGAAGGGTCATCCGGTTCTTCGACGGTTTCCAGGTCGACCAGCTGCAGTACCTGGTGGTCATGAGCTTCGTCTTCCTGGGCGCGGTCGTGGTGAACGGCCTGTTCAAGAAGACGATCAACACCCAGAAGGGCCGCATGGGCGAGCGCATGCTGCGTCGCCTGCGCTACGAGCTCTACGACCGGATCCTGCGCTTCCCGCCGGCCCATTTCCGGAAGGTGAAGCAGGCCGAGCTGGCCACCATGGTGAAGGACGAGGTCGAGCCGCTGGGCGGCTTCATCGGCGACGCCTTCGTGCAGCCGATGTTCCTGGGCGGGCAGGCGCTGACCGCCATCATCTTCATCATGATGCAGAACTGGCTGCTCGGGATCATCGTGATCGTGCTGCTTGCGGTGCAGATGTCGATCATCCCGCGCCTGCGCAAGCCCGTGCTGGTGCTGGGCCGGCAGCGCCAGATCTCGGCCCGCCAGCTTGCCGGCCGCATCGCCGAGACTGCGGACGGCGTGCATGAAATTCATGTCCATGGCGCCGCCAACTACGAGCGCGCCGACATTGCCGAGCGGCTGGGCGTGATCTTCAAGATCCGCTTCGACCTCTACCAGAAGAAGTTCGTCGCCAAGTTCTGGAACAACATCCTGTCGCAGGCGACTCCTTTCGCCATCTATCTGGTGGGCGGCTATTTCGCGATCACCGGACAGATGGACGTGGGCGCCGTGGTCGGCGTCTTGCTCGCCTACAAGGACCTGCCCTCGCCGATCAAGGAGCTGATCGACTGGGACCAGCAGCGCCAGGACGTGCAGATCAAGTACGAGCAGGTGATCGACCAGTTCCAGCCCGAGGGCATGATGCCGCCGGAACTGCAGGCGCTGCCGGACGGGCCGCCGCCGCCGCTCGGCAAGGAACTGGCCCTGGCGGGCATCGTCGTGACTGAGGACGGTCGCGTGAAGCAGCTCGACAACCTCTCGCTCACGCTGCCGACCAACAGTCGCGTGGCCGTGATCGGCAGCTCGGGGTCGGGCAAGGACGTGTTGGCCCAGGTGCTGGCGCGCCAGACCCTGCCGGCCAGCGGCTCGATCCGCATCGACGGCAAGGATTTCTTCCAGGTGCCGGAGTATGTCATCGGCGCACGGCTCGCCTATGTCGGCCAGGACACCTACCTCTTCCCGCTGTCGGTCCGCGACAATCTCCTGTTCGGCCTGAAGCTGCGGCCGGTCGCGCCGGCAAGCTACGACGATGCCACCAGGGCCCTGCGCGAGACGTTCTGGAAGGAATCCCAGCGCGCCGGCAACCCGGCCTTCGACCCCAATGCCGACTGGGTCGACTACGAGCTGGCCGGCGCCACCGGCCCGGCCGATCTGCTGCCCTGCATGGTGCGGGTGCTGAAGCAGGTCGATCTCGACGAGGACATCTACACGCTCGGCCTGCGCGGCACCGTCGATGCGACCCGGCGGCCCGACCTGGCGGAGAAGATCCTCAAGGCGCGCCATACGCTGCACGAGCATCTCCAGGACGGCACCTATGCCGGACTGGTCGAGCCGTTCAACAGCGACCACTACAACAAGAACCTCTCGGTCGCCGAAAACCTGCTGTTCGGCACGGCGCTGGGCAAACAGTTCGACGGCGACAATCTCGCGGCCGATCCCTACGTGATGTCGGTGCTGCAGAAGACGGGGCTCGACGTCGACCTGCAGC
>CAZPOS010000205.1:0-584 GCA_964588065.1 uncultured Reyranella sp. | reverse complement strand
ATGGGTCTCAGCATCGCCGAGACCATGGTCGAACTGTTCTCCGGACTGTCACCCGACAATCCCCTGTTCGAGCAGTACAGCTTCATCTCGGCCGACGAGCTGCCCAACGTCCGCCTGCTGCTGCAGCGCCTCGGCGGCAAGGGCATCGAGGCGGTGCCCGAGGCCGACCGTATCCGCCTGATGACCCTGCCGTTCCGCTACATCGAGGCCCGCCATCGCCTCGGCCTGATCGATGCGGCCATGGAAGAGCGGATCCTCGATGCCCGCCGCGCCTTCGCCGAAGGCCTGCCGGCCAATCTGCGCGATGCCGTCGAGTTCTACGATTTCGAACGCTACAACAGCGCCGCCACCCTGCAGGACAACATCCTGTTCGGACGTCTGGTCTATGGCCAGGCGCAGGCCGGCGAGCGTATCGGCACGCTGATCGCGCAGGTGTTCGACGAGCTCGGCCTGCGCGATTCGGTGATCGAGGTCGGCCTGGAGTACAATGTCGGCGTCGGCGGCAAACGACTGCCGGCGACGCAGCGCCAGAAACTCGGCATCGCCCGTGCGCTGATCAAGCGGCCGCAGCTGATGGTCGTCAA
>CAZPOS010000204.1:0-10252 GCA_964588065.1 uncultured Reyranella sp. | reverse complement strand
CGATGCGTGGGGCACGACCCCCGCCGCCCGGATCGTCGCCGAGGTGACGGCCGCATTCAATCGCTACGAGGCGGCGCTGAACAGCAACGACGTCGCGGTGCTCGACGAGCTCTTCTGGAAGAGCCCGCACACGCTGCGTTACGGCGTCGGCGAGCAGCTCTACGGCTACGACCAGATCGCCGCCTTCCGCTCCGGCCGCAACCCGCAGTTCGTGCCGAACCGCGACCTGCTGAAGCTCTGGATCGTCACCTACGGCCGCGATTTCGGTACGGCCAACTGCGAGTTCCAGCGCCACGGTGCCAGCAAGCCCGGCCGGCAGAGCCACACCTGGATGCGGACCCCGGAGGGTTGGCGCATCGTCGCCGCCCATGTCTCCCTGCTGGGCGAAGCGACGCCGATGAAGAGCTAGCAAACCGTCGGACTGGTTGGAATCGGGACAAATAAACGAAACGAACGAAATAAACGAAATATCTGAAACGAACGTCGCACCCCCTCGAATTCCTGGTCGCGGCGACCGTTTGCGCAACAATCTTGCTTCTTGGCGCCCTTGGAGGGCCTTTTTGACCTCGGGCGGGTTCTTTCCCAGCGTCGCCGGCGTAAGCTCGGCAGCATGAAAAGGCTTCTCCTGACCCACGCCCCCCTCGCGCGGCGGCAGTATTACGGTGCCCGGGCCCTCACGCGTCTGGAGGAACTGGTCGAGGTCGTGCTGCATGAGGGCGAGGCGCCGCTCGATGCGCAGGGCGTGATCGGGATGGCGCGTGGTGCCGATTTCATCGTCGCCGATCGCGCGACGGCGGTGCCGGCGGTCGTGTTCGAGAGCCTGCCGGGGCTGCGCGCGGTCATGCGCAGCGCCATCGACATCCGCAACATAGACGTGGCCGCGGCGACCAGGGCGGGTGTGCTGGTGACCCACGCCGAGGCGGGGTTCGTCCCGTCGGTGGTCGAACTCACGCTGGGGTTCCTGATCGATCTGTCGCGCGGCATCACGCGGGCGGCGACGGCCTATCACGACGGGGCGAAGCCCGAGATCAGGGTCGGACGGCAACTCGGCGGCTCGACCGTGGGCCTCATCGGCTATGGCCGCATCTCGCGCGCGCTCGCGCCTGTCCTGGCCCAGCTCGGCATGACCGTGTTGGTGGCCGATCCCTATGCCCAGGTCGACGATCCGCGCTTCGTGAAGCTGCCGATGGGGGACCTGCTCGCCCGGTCCGACTACGTGATCTGCCTCGCGATCGCCAACGAGGAGACCGAGAACCTGCTCGATGCCGAGGCTTTCGCCCGCATGAAGCCGGACGCCTTCTTCATCAACATGTCGCGGGGCAATCTGGTCGACGAAGCTGCGCTCGCGAAGGTCCTGGCCGAGGGGCGCATTGCCGGTGCCGCCATGGATGTCGGCCGCGCGCCCGACCAGATGCCGTCGCCGGAACTCGCACGCCTGCCCAACGTCATCGCCACGCCGCACATCGGCGGTCTCACGCCGCCCGCCAGCGAGAGCCAGGCGATGGACACGGTCCGCCAGGTCGAGGCGCTGGTGAAGGGCGAGTTGCCTCCAGGGGCGGTCAACATTTCGAGCTGGACCCGCCGGGGTTGAAAAGCATCTTCGGCGGGCGCATGTGCAGTGCATGCGCACACCGAAGGACCTGATCGCCGTCCACGTTCCGACCGAGGATCTGGGCGACTACAACCTCACCCAGACCGGCTGGTATGCGATGGACGATGGCGACCACGTCATCCTCGGGCCCTTCGAGAGCCTCGCCCAATGCGACCGCGCGATCCGCGACCGGCTGCAGCAACAGAAGCTGTGAGCCGTCGCGGCTGGGCACGCCGGCTCAGTTGCCGGGGCCGCGTTCCATCGAGAAGGGCTGCCAACGCTGCAGCCTGGACTTCTCCAGCACCGCCGGATTGACGCAGGCGCGCGGCCACTTGCCACCCAGCACAAGCGCCAGTTCGGCGCCGACGCGGCGCTTGCGCGCGGGATCGAAGCGGCTCGAGGCCGAGGCGACGTGCGCGGTCAGGATCACATTGTCCATCGCGAGCAGAGGATTGTTGTGGCCGACCGGCTCGGTCTCGAGCACGTCGAGACCGGCGCCGGCGATCCAGCCTTCCTGCAGCGCCTTGATCATGGCCGGCTCGTCGACCGTCGAGCCACGACCCGTGTTCACGAACAGCGCCGTCTTCTTCATCTGGCGAAAATGCTGTTCCTTCATCAGGTGATGGGCGTCCTTGGTGCCGGGCGCATGCATGCTCACGATGTCGGAGCGCTGCAACAGCTCGTCATAACCGACCGGCTGGACGCCGTAGTCGGACATCACCAGCTCCTCGATATAGGGATCGTAGGCCAGCATCTGGAAGCCGAACGGCGCTGCGCGCTTGGCCACCGCGCGCGCGACATGACCGAACGAGATGAAGCCCAGGGTCATGCCCATGAGGCGCGGGAACTGGTAGAGGTGCGGCCGGCCCTTGGCCCACTCGCCCTTGCGCACCATCTGGTCCTGCACCACCAGGCGCCGCCAGCTTGCCAGGATCAGGGTCATGGCATGGTCGGCCACTTCCTCGATGAAGGTGTCGGGCACGTTGGTGACCGGAATACCGAGCTGGGTGGCCGCATCCACATCGACCGAATCGACACCGACGCTGCCCAGCGACACGACCTTCAGCTTCTTGCCCGCCTCGATCACCTGGGCGGTGATGCGCGGACGGCCTTTGCCGTAGATGGCGTCGGCATCGGCGACCGCCTTGATGAGCTCGGTCTCGTCGCCCGAGACCTCGACGATTTCCGCGCCGATGGGACCGAGCGTCTCCATCTCCAGCGAATGATCGGTTTTTCCCGGTCCGGTCGTCACGATCTTGAAACGCGCCACGTGTTGTCTCCTCCGTCGATTTGGCGGCACTCTATCGCAATCCCGCCGCCGTCCAACCTCGGTGTATGAACATGCCTGCGTCCAAGAATGTCCTGTTGATCGTCGTCGACCAGTGGCGCGGAGCCATGTTGCCCAAGCTCGGGGCGGACTACCTGAAACTGCCCAATCTCGACCGGCTGTGCGCCGAGGGCGTGACGTTCCGCAACCATTTCACCCAAGCCGTGCCCTGCGGTCCGGCGCGCGCCAGCCTGCTGACCGGCCAGTACATGATGAACCATCGCGCGGTGCAGAACACGATTCCGCTGGCCTCGCGCTTCACCAACCTGGCGCACGAGCTGCGGCGCGGCGGCTACGATCCCGCGCTCGTGGGCTACACGACCACCACCCCCGACCCGCGCCTGACCGCGCCCAACGATCCGCGCTTCTTCGTGCTGGGCGACATCATGGAAGGCTTCCATTCGGTGGGGGCCTTCGAGAACCGCGACGCCTATTTCGGCTGGGTCGCCAGCCAGGGGTTCGAGCTGCCGAAGACGCGCGAGGATATCTGGCTGCCGCAAGGCTCGCCGGGGGCCGGCGCGACCGGCCGGCCGGCCGTCATCCCCAAGGAACTGTCCGACACGGCCTGGTTCACCGAGCGGGGTCTCGACTATCTCCGCGGCCGCGGCGGCAAGCCGTGGTTCCTGCATCTCGGCTACTACCGGCCCCATCCGCCGTTCATCGCGCCCGAGCCCTACAACAGCATGTACCGGCCCGAGGACATGCCCAAGCCCGTCCGCGCAGCCTCTCCGGCCGAGGAGGGAAAGCAGAATGCGCTGCTCGACTACTATGTGCGCAACATCAAGCAGGCGAGCTTCTTCCAGGACGGTCAGGCGCTCGGTTCGGACATGAGCGAGGCCGAGGTGGCGCAGATGCGCGCCACCTATTGCGGCCTGATGAGCGAGATCGACGATCATCTGGGCCGCGTCTTCGACTATCTGAAGGAGACGGGGCAGTGGGACGACACGCTGATCGTCTTCACCTGCGATCACGGCGAGCAGGGCGGCGATCATCATCTGCTGGGCAAGATCGGCTACTTCGACGAATCCTATCGCATCCCGATGATCATCCGCGATCCGAGGGCGGAGGCCAACGGGACCCGGGGCACGATCGTCGATCGCTTTACCGAGACCATCGACACGATGCCCACCCTGCTCGAGTGGATGGGGCTGCCGGTGCCGCGCCAGTGCGACGGCCGCTCGCTGCTGCCCTTCTGCGAGGGCAACGTCCCGGCCGACTGGCGCACCGAGGTTCACTACGAGTTCGACTTCCGCGACCTCCACTACAGCAAGCCTGAATCGGCGCTGGGCGTCCCGATGGACAAGTGTTCGCTCGCCGTCGTGCAGGACGAGAAGTTCAAGTACGTGCACTTCGCCGCGCTGCCGCCGCTGCTGTTCGACCTGGCCAAGGACCCCGGCCAGTTCGTCAACTGCGCCGCCGATCCGGCCTATGCGGCCACGGTCGCCGACTATGCCCGCAAGATGCTGGACTGGCGGCTGGGCTATGCCGAGCGGACGCTCACGGGCTACCGCGCCACTCCGCAGGGGCTGGAGGTGCGCGCCGCCTGAGCGCGCGCTAAGCTCGGCGGCATGGAAGAGGAAACGTACCGCCGGCCGCCGGCCGGGCATCACCCGCCCAATCTTTCGCCCGCGTACAAGTCGACGCTGAGCCGCGCGCCGTCGCAGCCGGCGATCGTGCTGCCGCACACGTTGTCGGAGATCACCGGCCCGCTGTTGCGCGACGAGCGGCTCGACGCGGGCGAGAACGACCTCACGCGGCAGCGCATGGGCGCGCCGCTCGGCGAACGCATCATCGTGCACGGTCGCGTCCTCGACGAGGACGGCCGGCCGGTGCCTGAGGCGCTGGTCGAGATCTGGCAGTGCAACGCGGCCGGTCGCTACCATCATCCCGGCGACCAGCACGATGCACCGCTCGATCCGAATTTCTATGGCGGTGGCCGCGCCCGGGCCGACGCCGACGGCAACTACAAGTTCATCACCATCAAGCCCGGCGCCTATCCCTGGGGCAACCATCACAATGCCTGGCGGCCGGCGCACATCCACTTCTCCCTGTTCGGGCCGGCCTTCGCGACGCGCCTGATCACGCAGATGTACTTCCCGAACGATCCGCTGCTGGCGTTCGATCCGATCTACAATTCGGTGCCGGAAGGCGCGCGGGAGCGGCTTCAGGCGGCGTTCGACATGGAGGCGACCCAGCCCCAATGGGCGCTCGCCTATCGCTTCGACATCGTTCTGCGCGGCCGCGCCGCCACGCCGATGGAGAACACATGAGCCGCGCGCTGACGCCGTCGCAGACCATCGGCCCGTTCTATTTCGGCACGGTGACCAACGCCTATCGGCAGGACCTGGCAGTGGCCGGTGTCGCGGGCGAGCGAATCGAGATCGCGCTCACGCTGCATGACGCGGGCGGCGCGATCGTGCCGGACGGTCTGTTCGAGATCTGGCAGGCCAACAGCCACGGTCGCTACAACCATCCCGACGATCGCCGAAACCTGCCGCTCGATCCTGGGTTCGAAGGGTTCGGCCGTGCCTCGACCGATGCTTCGGGCTGCGCCCGCTTCGGCACCGTGAAGCCCGGCCGCGTGCCGTGGCCGGCCGGCGGCCTGCAGGCGGCGCACATCAACATCTCGGTGTTTGCCCGCGGCGTCCTCAATCGCCTCGCGACGCGCCTCTATTTCGAGGGCGACCCGGCGCTGGCAGAGGATCCGGTGTTGGCCCTCGTCGAGCCGCAGCGGCGTGCGACACTGATCGCGACGCGCGACGATGCGGGTCTCTGGCGGCTTCCGCTTTACCTCGGCGGACCGAACGAAACCGTCTTCTTCGACTGCTGAAGTCATGACGGTTCGTCTGGTCTCCGCGCTGGGGGCATCCGCTGCAACCGCGGAGTGCTTCTCCGACACGGCCACCTTGCGCCACATGCTGCGCTTCGAGGCGGCGCTCGCCGAAGCGGCTGCAGACGCCGGCCTGATCCCGAAGCGGGCGGCGTCGGTCATCGTCAAGGCCTGCGATGCGTCGCTCTACGATCCCGCGCCGCTCGCCGCTGCGGCGCGCCGGACAGCGACCTTGACCGTGCCGGTCGTGAAGGCGCTGACCGAGCGGGTTGCCGAGCGCGATCCGAAAGCGGCGGACTATGTCCATTGGGGCGCCACCAGCCAGGACGTGATCGACACGGCCATGGTCCTGCAGCTCGGCGAGGCGCTGCCGCCGCTCCTGAAGTCTCTCGACGGCATCGTGTCGGACTTCACGCGTCTGGCGAAGAAGCACCGGTCGACGCCGATGCTGGGCCGCACGCTGCTGCAGCCGGCCACGCCGCTGGCGCTGGGCCAGAAGGTCGCCGGCTGGGCCTCCGACATCGACCGCGCGAAGCGGCGGCTCGTGGAGAGTTTCGGGGAAACGCAGATCGTGCAGTTCGGCGGTGCCTCGGGAAGCCTGACGGCGCTGGGCCGGGAAGCCGAACCGGTCATGAAGGTGCTGGCGAAGCGGCTGACGCTCGCATTGCCGCCGGGTCCCTGGTTCACGCAGCGCGTCAGGATCGCGGCCTTCGCGCAGGATTGCGCGCTGGTCGTCGGCGCTCTCGCCAAGGCGTCGCGCGACATCGCCCTGATGATGCAGGCCGAGGTGGGCGAGGCGGCGGAACCGTCGGGGCCCGGTCGCGGCGGTTCCTCGACCATGCCGCACAAGCGCAATCCCGTGGGCGCGGCGCTGATCCTGTCGGCGGCGACGCGGGCGCCGATGCTGGCGGCGACGATCGTCGCGGCGATGCCGCAGGAGCACGAACGCGCGCTGGGCGGCTGGCAGGCCGAATGGCCGACCTTGGCCGCGCTGGTCGAATGTCTGGGATCGGCGGTCGAGGCGATGGCGGAAGTCGCCTCCGGGCTCGTCGTCGAGCCGGATGCGCTGCAGGCCAACATGGATGCCGCCGAGGCCGCGGTGCTCGCCGAACGGGCGACCTTCCTGCTCGCGCGGAAAATGGGCAAGCACGAGGCGCACGCCTTGGTCGAGAAGGCACTCGCCAAAGGCGGCTCCTTCGTCGAGGCGCTCGGCCGGCTCGAGCAGGAGCTGGCCGACGAAGCGGCGCTGCTCGGCTACTCTTCGAAGTTCGTCGATCGGCTGCTGGCGGATCTGAAGCGCAAGTGAAGGCAGCCGACTCTGGCACGGGAGTCGCATGACCCTGGCGGGTGTATTCCCGTCAGGAGACGATCATGAAGATCTCACGCCGTATGGTGTTGGCTGGAACGACGGCGCTCTCCCTGCCAGGGGTCGCCTGGGCGCAGGAGAAAGTCCTTCGCTACGGCATCCCGATGACCGACATCCCGCTCACCACGGGCCAGCCGGATCGCGGCGCCAATGCCTACCAGTATACCGGCCTCACGATCTACGATCCGCTCATCGCATGGGAGCTCGACGTGTCGGACCGGCCGGGCAAGATGATCCCGGGCCTCGCGACCGAGTGGAAGGTGAGCGACGCGGACAAGACTCTGTGGCTCTTCAAGCTGCGCGAGGGTGTGAAATTCCACGACGGCTCGCCGTTCGATGCGGACGCGGTGATCTGGAATTTCGAGAAAATCTTCAACAAGGAGGCGCCGCAGTTCGACCAGCGCCAGGCCGCCCAGGTGCGGCCGCGGCTGCCGAGCATGGTCGGCTATCGCAAGACCGGGCCGATGGAGGTCGAGATCAAGACCAAGTCCGTCGACTCCCTTTTTCCCTATCAGCTCCTCTGGTTCCTGATGTCGAGCCCGGCCCAGTGGGAGAAGGTCGGTCGCGACTGGAACAAGTTCGCCTCCGCGCCGGCGGGGACCGGTCCGTTCAAGCTGGCCCGGCTGGTGCCGCGCGAGCGGGCCGAACTGGTCAAGAACGAGGAGTACTGGAACCCCAGGCGTCTGCCCAAGGTCGATCGCATCGTCCTGATCTGCGCGCCCGAGGATTCCGGTCGAAGCGCTGCGCTGATGTCGGGCACCTTCGACATGATCGATGCGCCGGGGCCCGACATGCTCGACCGGCTGAAGCAGAGCGGTGCGCGCATCAGCACGAACGTCACGCCGCATGTCTTCAACTATCACCCGTCGCTGGTCGAGGGTTCGCCGTGGACCGACATCAGGGTGCGCAAGGCGGCCAATCTTGCGATCGATCGGGGCGCGATCGTGAAGCTGCTCAACGGGCTGGTGCAGCCCGCCTATGGGGAGGTCGACCGGACGAGCCCGTGGTTCGGCAAGCCCACCTTCGAGATCAAGTACGCGCCCGACGCGGCGCGCAAGCTGATGAGCGAGGCGGGGTACGGCAAGTCCAACCCGATGAAGGCCCGGATCACCATCCAGGCGGGCGGCACCAACCAGATGGTGAACGAGGCGATCCAGGAGATGCTGAAGGAGAGCTTCATCGCCATCGACTTCAAGCCGGTCGAGCTCGAAGCGCTGATGACCGGCTGGCGAAGTGGCGCCAAGGCGGACGTGAACAAGGACGTCACCGCGATCAACGTCACCCACGTCACGTCCGATCCGTTCTACGCGGTGAACCGCTTCTTCGCGTCCGACCAGGTGGCGCCGGTCGGCGTCAACTGGAGCAGCTACAAGAATGCAGAGGTCGACCGGCTGGTCGTCGAACTCCAGAATACGTTCGACACCGCGAAGCAGGACGCGCTGGCTGCCCAGATTCATGCCAAGGCCGTGGACGACGCCGTGATGATCTGGGTCTATCACGACAGGACTCCGCGTGCCCTGTCGTCGCGCATCAAGTCCTATACGCAGGCGCAAAGCTGGTTCCAGGACCTGGCGCTGGTGGAGATGTAGCGTGAAGGAGGACAGCAGGGGGGCTCGCTCCCGCCCCTCTCTCAGACGTATTCGACCTTCAGAATCTCGATCTCTTCCTCCCCGGCCGGCGTGTTCATGCGGACGGCGTCGCCCTCGTGGGCCCGCATGACGGCGCGGGCGATGGGCGAAATCCAGCTCACATGGCCGCGGCCGGGGTCGACCTCGTCGACTCCAACGATCTTGACCGTGCGTTCCTCGTCCCTTGAATTGACGTAGGTGACCGTGGCGCCGAAGAACACCTGGTCCGTGCGGGGCCGCTTGGCCGGATCGACGACCTCGGAACGTTCCAGGCGCTTGCTGAGGAAGCGGATGCGGCGGTCGATCTCGCGCAGGCGCTTCTTGCCGTAGAGATAGTCGCCGTTCTCCGAGCGGTCGCCGTTGGCCGCGGCCCACGACACGACCTGCACGACCTCGGGCCGCTCCTTGCGCATGAGCGACATCAGCTCTTCCCGCATGCGCTCGAAGCCCTGCGGGGTCATGTAGTTCTTGGCGCCGGCCGGCAATCCCCCGACATCGTCGGGCAGGTCGTCCTCGTCGCCGTCGTCGCTTTCCTTGGTGAAGGCCTTGCTCATTTCGATCCTTAATCTATCAAGTCGGGGCCGATGACCACCAGCCTCTCCCCCCGCCTGCAGCGCGCCTTCGGCGAAAGCCGGGTCTCCTTCGACCTGCGGGACGGCAAGACGCGGCTGGGCGACCTCTATCAACGCGATCCCTGCCGGGTTTTGTTCCCCAAGTCCGAGCCGGGCGAACCGCCGCAGGCCGTGATGATCACCACCTCGGGCGGCGTGACGGGCGGGGATGCCCTCAAGATGGCGGTCGAGATCGGGCCGGGCGCCGAGGCGGTGGCGACCACGCAGGCGGCCGAGAAGATCTATCGGGCCTCGAAAGGCAGCGCTCCCTGCACGATCGACGTCGAGGTGCGGGTGGCCGAGGGCGCAACGCTCGACTGGCTGCCCCAGGAGACCATCGTCTTCGAGGGCGCCCGGTTGAAGCGCCGCACCGTGGCCGAAGTGGTCGAAGGCGGCTCGCTGCTCGCCTGCGAGATGGTGGTGCTGGGACGCGGTGCCTCGGGCGAGCGCTTCACCTCCGGCCTGCTGCTGGACGCCTGGTCGGTGCGTCGGCCCGGCCGGCTGGTCTGGACGGACACGCTGCGGGTCGAGGGCGAGACGCCCGACGGCGCCGGTTTCGGCACGGCCAATGCCCTGGCGACCGTGATCGGCGTGTGGGATGCGCCGCAGCCGCATTTCGAGAAGGCCCGCGCGCTTCTCGACGCTGCAGAGGAAGTGCGGGCGGGCGTGACGGTCGTGAACGGCATTCTGGTCGCGCGCCTGCTGGGCGAGGCGACGGCGGTGCGCCATGCGACCATCCGGTTTCTCACCGCGTTTCGGGGATGCAGGCTGCCGCGCGTTTGGCATGTTTGATGCAAACTCGCTCGCGCTATAGTCGGAGCCAACCGGCCGGGGGAAACGAATGAATTTGACGCCGCGCGAAAAGGACAAGCTGCTCGTGGCGATGGCTGCCGTGGTGG
>CAZPOS010000203.1:0-10279 GCA_964588065.1 uncultured Reyranella sp. | reverse complement strand
CGCCGCCCACCGCGATCTTGTCCATGTAGACGTCGGGCGCGTTGAGGAAGCCGCCATGTTCGGCCATCGCCAGGACGGCGAGCGAATTGGGAAGCCCCTTGGCGGTGATGGTGGTGCCTTCCAGCGGGTCGAGGGCGATGTCGATCTTCGGGCCGCCGCCCAGGCCGACCTTCTCGCCGATGTAGAGCATCGGCGCCTCGTCGCGCTCGCCCTCACCGATCACCACCGTGCCCTCGATGGCCAGCGAGTTGAGCGTGGTGCGCATCGCGTCGACGGCCGCCTGGTCGGCCGCCTTCTCGTCGCCGCGGCCCATCAGCTTGGAGGCCGCGAGGGCCGCCGCTTCGGTCACCCGCACCGC
This sequence comes from uncultured Reyranella sp., assembly GCA_964588065.1. Taxonomy (GTDB): domain Bacteria; phylum Pseudomonadota; class Alphaproteobacteria; order Reyranellales; family Reyranellaceae; genus Reyranella. The sequence continues at coordinate 9,921 of CAZPOS010000203.1, read as the reverse complement.
TTCCAGCGCGAGGTTGCGGTCCATCTTTCCGGTCTGTTCGTTCGTATCGGCCATCATCTCCTCCGCGGCGCCTTCCCGGCACCCTCTAGAACGCTTCGATCCTGATTACGCATGGCTCTTCGGCGACGGCACCCAGCTTGGCAATGCGCGCGAGCGCGCGCCGCATCGCCGCCTCTTCGGTCTCGTGCGTGGTCAGCACCACCGGCACCTCGCCCGATTCCGAGCGCCCACGCTGCAGCATCGATTCGAGGGAGATGCGCTCCTTGGCCAGCGCACCCGACACGGCGGCGATGACGCCCGGCCGGTCCTGCACCATGAGGCGCATGTAGTAGGCGCCGACATGGCGGTCGATCGGCGAGGCCTTCTTGGTCGCGAGCCGGTCGGCCGGCACGACGAAGGCCGGCATGTGCCGTCCGCGCGCGACGTCCACGAGATCGGCGACGACGGCGGAAGCCGTCGGCCCCTGCCCGGCGCCGCGTCCCTGGAACATCGTCGTGCCGACGAAATCGCCTTCGACCACGACCGCATTGAAGACACCCTCGATGTGGGCGATCGGCGTATCGAGGGCGACCATGCAGGGATGCACACGCTGCTCGATCCCGTGGCGCGTCTCGCGCGCCAGTCCCAGCAGCTTGATGCGATAGCCGAGCTCCTGGGCGAACTGGATGTCCATCGAGGTGACGCGGCGGATGCCCTCGACATGCACGCCGGCAAAGTCGACCCGGGCACCGAAGGCCGCGCCGGTCAGGACTGCAAGCTTGTGAGCGGCATCGATGCCGTCGACGTCGAACGTGGGATCGGCTTCGGCATATCCCGCCGCCTGTCGCGGCCGGTCTCGCGCATGGTCGTCAGGATGTAGTTGCAGGTCCCGTTGAGGATTCCGTAGAGCCGCTTGACGCGATTGCCGACCAGCCCCTCGCGCAGCGCCTTGATGATCGGGATGCCGCCGGCCACCGCCGCCTCGAAGGCGAGGATCGACTGCTTCTTCTCGGCCGCCGCGGCAAGCTCCGCGCCATGCATCGCCAGAAGCGCCTTGTTGGCGGTGACGACGTGCTTGCCCGATGCCAGCGCCTTCTGCACCAGCCGGCGCGCCACGCCACCGGAGCCGCCGATCAGTTCGACGACCACGTCGATGTCGGGCGCGGTCGCCAGCGCCATCGGGTCCTTCTCCCACCGCACGCCGGTGAGGTCGATGTCGCGCTTCTTCGCCCTGCTGCGGGCGCTGACGGCGACGATCTTGAGCGGCCGTCCACCGCGCACTGCGAGAAGACGGCCGTGTTCGGCCAGCAGCTTCACCACGCCGGCGCCCACGGTGCCGAGCCCGGCGATGCCGATCCTGAGAGGAGATTTCATGGGCGCCTGATACGACAGGATAGGATCAGGCGCGAGCCTTGATCGGTGTGATGTTGTCCCCAACACCGCGCAGATAGAGGTCGATCGACCTGCCGGGGTCTGCCAGCACCTGCCGGATGTTGCGCACGGCCTGGCGGATGCGGTGCTTGTTCTCGACGAGCGCGATGCGAACATGCGCGTCGCCGTGTTCGCCGAAACCGATGCCGGGCGACAGCGCCACGTTGGCCTGGGTCAGCAGCAGCTTCGAGAAGGCGAGCGAACCCAGCTCGGCGAAGTCCTTGGGCAGCGGCGCCCAGGCGAACATGCTGGCTGACGGCGACGGCAGGTCCCAGCCCGCGCCCTTCAGCCCCTCGATCAGGACGTCGCGCCGCTCCTTGTAGGTATTGCGCGCCTCCTCGATGCAGTCCTGCGGCCCGTTGAGCGCGGCGGTCGCAGCCACCTGGATCGGAGTGAACGCACCGTAGTCGAGGTAGGACTTGATGCGGGTCAGTGCCTGGATGAGCGTCTTGTTGCCGGCCGCGAAGCCGATGCGCCAGCCGGCCATCGAGTAGGTCTTGCTCATCGAGGTGAATTCGATGGCGATGTCGCGCGCACCGGGCACCTGCAGCACCGACGGCGGCGGCACGCCGTCGAAATAGATCTCGGCATAGGCGAGATCCGACAGAATCCAGATGCCCTGCCGTTTGCAGAAATCGACGATCGCCGCGTAGAATTCGAGATCGACGACCTGCGCCGTCGGGTTCGACGGATAGTTCAGCACGAGGGCCAGCGGCTTGGGCACCGCGTGCCGCACCGCGCGCTCGAGCGCCGGCAGGAACTCATCGATCGAGGTCGAGCCGGGCACCGGAATGTGGCGCACCGAGCCGCCGGCGATGATGAATCCGTAGGGATGGATCGGGTAGCTGGGATTGGGAACCAGCACCGTGTCTCCCGGCGAGGTGATCGCCTGCGCCAGGTTGGCCAGCCCCTCCTTCGATCCGAGGGTGACGATGATCTCGCTTTCCGGATCGAGTTCCACCCCGAAACGGCGGGCATAGTAGGCCGCCTGCGCCTTGCGCAGCCCCGGAATGCCCCGCGACGCAGAGTAGCCATGGGCGCGCGGATTGGCGGCGGCCTCGGCGAGCTTGGCCACGATATGCGGCGCGGTCGGCAGGTCGGGATTGCCCATGCCGAGGTCGATGACGTCCTGTCCGGCGCCACGAGCTCGCGCCTTCATCGCGTTCACTTCGGCGAACACATAGGGCGGCAGGCGCTTCAGCCGGTGAAATTCGGAGTCGTCCATATCGTTCTTCCTTGGGCACCTAGGAGGCGATGACACCGTGGGGGCGTCGCAGCACCAGTTTCTTCACGTCCTGCGACCCACCGCTCGGAGCCAGTTCGGCCTTGGTGGGATCGGCGACCGGTGCCGGCGCCGCCGGCGGAGTCCAGTCGGGCGGCGGCGTGAAGGCCTTGTTGGGATCGGCGGGCGCTGCGGGGGCGGCCGGCGGCGGAACGGAGGCCGGGGCGGCCGGTGGTGAGACGGGCTCCGGGGCCGCCGAGGGCGGTGCGCTCGAGGGAGGCGCGATGGGGGCCGCCGTGACCGGGCCCGGTGGCGCCACCGGGGCGGAGACCGGGGGCTGATCGGAGGTGATCGTTCCGGCGCCGATCGGCGGCGCGCCGACGGGGGCGGTCGCAGGTGCACCCCCCTCCCGGTTTTCCTTGTCCTTGGCTTCCTTCTCGGCGGCCTCGCGCTCCAGGCGCTCCTCGCGGGCCTTGCGGTCGCGCTCCGCCTGATCCTTCTCCATGGCCTCTTTCTGGGCCTTCTGCCCGCCCTTGCCGGCTACGACCGATCCGATGGCGGGCGCGGTGCGCTCCTCGAGCGGGACACCGGCGTCATATTGCTGATTGGCCGAAGGCGGCGGAAGGCTGGCAGACGGCGGGACGTTGCGCTCGACGCCGGGGCGGGGCGGTGGGCCAACCGGCGTACCACCGTCGAGCCAGTCGCAGCCGGCCAGCAAGGCGAGTGCGGACACGCCAAGCAGGCCGAGCCAGCGACCGCTGCCGTTCGTGTCCTCGTGTCGCTGCATCGTCATCACCCGCTGTGTACGCTTGTTCCGATTTTCCGCCTGTTTAGCGGAGATCGGGAGGAAAATTGACCCGTCAGTTGTCGCATCCTACCTATGAGAGGCCGGTGGCGGTCGGGTCCGGTACTAGTTATGGTATCGTGACCTTGGATTTATCGCAAGAAACGCCGAAAAGGCAATGATTCGGAAGGGGAAAAGCATGTCGGATACGCCCGCCCCCGCAGCCCTCGGCGGCCTCTCTGCAGAGGAGTCCGAGAAGCTCCAGGAAGCCTTCAAGGATATCGCGACGCGGAGCCAGAAGCTCCTGCAGGAATTTTCCCAGCGCTACCAGGCCGATGGCAAGCAGGTCGACCCGCTTCACCTGACCCAGACCTTCATGGATTTCACGGCCAAGATGCTGGCCGACCCGAACCGTCTGGTTCAGGCCCAGGTCGAGCTGTGGCAGCAGTACATGAAGCTGTGGCAGGTCACCGCCCAGCGCATGATGGGCCAGACAGTCGAACCGGTGGCCGAGCCGGCCCGCGGCGACAAGCGCTTCAACGACCCCGCCTGGAAGGACGAGGTCGTCTTCGACTACCTGAAGCAATCATATCTGCTGACCGCGCGCTGGTTGCAGGGCACGATCAAGCAGGTCGAGGGGGTCGACGACAAGACAGCGCGGAAGGTCGACTTCTACACGCGCCAGTTCATCGACGCGGTGTCGCCGTCGAACTTCGCGATGACCAATCCGCAGGTGGTGAAGGCCACGGTCGAGTCCAAGGGCGAGAACCTGCTGAAGGGGCTCCAGAACCTGCTGGCGGATCTCGAGCGCGGCAAGGGCCAGCTCGCCATCCGCCAGACCGACATGGACGCCTTCAAGGTGGGCGAGAACATCGCCACGGCGCCGGGCAAGGTCGTCTACCAGAACGAGATCATGCAGCTGATCCAGTACGCGCCGGCGACCGAGGAGGTGCACGAGGTTCCGCTGCTGATCGTGCCGCCCTGGATCAACAAGTTCTACATCCTCGATCTCAAGCCCGAGAACTCGTTCATCAAGTGGGCGACCGAACAGGGCTACACGGTCTTCGTGATCTCGTGGGTCAACCCAGACGAACAGCTCGCGAAGATGGTTTTCGAGGACTACATGAAGCTCGGCCCGCTGGCTGCGCTGGACGCCATTGCCAAGGCCACGGGCCAGCCCAAGGCCTCGGCGATCGGCTATTGCATCGGCGGCACGCTGATGGCGGCGACGCTGGCCTATATGGCGGCGCGCAACGACGACCGGATCGTCGCCTGCACCTTCTTCACGGCGCAGGTCGACTTCAGCGAGCCCGGCGAACTCGGCGTGTTCATCGACGAGGACCAACTCGCGAGCGTCGAGGAGATGATGGGGAAGAAGGGCTATCTCGAGGGCAGCGAGATGGCGACGACCTTCAACATGCTGCGCGCCAACGACCTGATCTGGTCGTTCGTCGTGAACAACTACCTCATGGGCAAGGACCCCTTCCCCTTCGACCTGCTCTACTGGAACGCGGATGCGACGCGCATGCCGGCCGCGATGCACAGCTACTATCTCCGCAACATGTATCAGAAGAACCTGCTCAGCCAGCCGGGCGGCATCGTTCTCAACAACGTGCCGATCGACCTGAGCAAGGTGAAGATTCCGATCTACATCCAGGCCGGCAAGGAAGACCACATCGCGCCCTCGCGCTCGGTCTACAAGGCGACGCAGATCTACGGTGGACCCGTCCGGTTCATGCTCGCCGGATCGGGCCACATTGCGGGCGTGGTCAACCCGCCGCGCAACAAGAAGTACCAGCACTGGCTGAACGAGACCGACAAGAACCCGCCGACGCTCGCGGAATGGCAGGCAGGGGCCAAAGAGTTCCCCGGCTCCTGGTGGCACGATTGGGACAGGTGGCTGTCGGCCCTCTCCGGCCCCAAGGTCCCTGCCCGCGTCCCCGGTACCGCCGGACTGGCCGCGATCGAGGATGCCCCCGGCAGTTATGTGAAGGTGCGGTCGGGGACTTAGCGTTTCCAGTCCGGTCCGGGGATGCCCATCTTCTTGTCACGAAGAAGTTTTTCGATGATGGCGATCCCGGTCGCGTAGTCGCCCTTGTCGCAATCGGTGCGTGCGCCGATCCGGATCATGTTGCGGGCACCGTCGGTCGACCCCTCGCCCCGGCTCTGACCATAGTAGTCGAAGTACTTGATCAACTGGTCGCAGCGGGCCTTGCTTGGGGGAACCTGCGCAAACGCCACAGGCACCGCAATTGCCGCGGCAACAAACAGGAGGAGGAACGACGGGACGAGAAGGGAGTGCATGCGCAACGAACGCTGTCGTGGCGCGACGAGTTCCGGGGCGTGCGCTCGTGCCGCGCCTACTCCGCGGCCTCTGCATGATCGGCCATATAGCGCTGGCCGAGGCGGACATAGGCGGCCGCGGACCGCCGGAACGACTCGATGTCCTTCTCGGTGATGTCGCGCATCTTCACCGCCGGGTTGCCGGCCCATAGTTCGCCCTTGCGCACGATTTTGCGCGGCGTCACCACCGCGCCGGCCGCCACCATGGCCCCGGTCTCGACCACCGCCTCGTCGAGCACCGTCGAATGCATGCCGATGAAGGCGTCGTCCTGTACCTCGCAGGCATGCAGCAGCGCCAGGTGACCGACCGTGACGTTGCGGCCCACCACCGTGCCGACACCGCGCGCGGCAATGTGGATCACCGTACCGTCCTGGATGTTGGAGTTCTCGCCGATCCGGATGCCCGGCCCGTCGCCCCGCAGCACGGCGCCGAACCAGATGCTGCAGTTCGCCGCGATCTCGACCTCGCCGATCAGCGTCGCATTGGGCGCCACGAAGGCCGTTCTGTGGACCTGCGGCACGAAGCCATTGAAGGGCACGATGAGACCGGACATCGGAGCGCAACTCCACGGAACTGAGGCGACAAAAACGAAGGGCGCCCTGAGGCGCCCTTCGAAGATATCGGAAGTCGCTGCCTAGCGCTTCGAGAACTGGAAGCGGCGGCGCGCACCCGCACGGCCGTACTTCTTGCGCTCGACGACGCGGCTGTCGCGGGTGAGGAAGCCATTGGTCTTCATCGCGCCGCGCAGGCCGGGCTCGAACTTCGAGAGCGCCTGGGCGATGCCGTGACGAACCGCACCCGCCTGGCCGGACAGGCCGCCGCCCGAAACCGTGGCGACCACGTCGAACTGGCCGTTGCGCTGCGACACGTCGAACGGCTGCTGGATCATCATGCGCTGCGTCGGACGGGCGAAGTAGATCGTCTGGTCGCGGCCGTTGACGATGATCTTCCCGGTGCCTGGCTTGACCCAGACGCGGGCGACGGCGTTCTTGCGGCGGCCGGTGGCATAGGCACGGCCCTGCGCGTCGATTTCCTTCTCGCGCGGCGCGCCCGGAGCCTGGGCGACGGTCGGGGCCTTCTTCAGCTCGGCAAACGACGAAAGTTCGGTAGCCATGTTAGCCGATCCTCGAGTTCTTGCGGTTCATTGCGGCGATGTCGAGCTTCTCGGGCTGCTGGGCCTCCTGCTCGTGGTTCGGTCCGGCATAGACGCGCAGGTTCTTCATCTGCTTGCGGCCGAGCGGGCCGCGCGTGATCATGCGCTCGACGGCCTTGATCAGGACGCGCTCCGGGAAGCGGCCTTCGAGGCGCTTGCCCAGGGTCTCGCCCTTGATGCCGCCGGGATGACCGGTGTGCCAGTAGAAGACCTCGCGCTCGGCCTTGCGGCCCGTGAGGCGCACCTTCTCGGCATTGATCACGACGATGTTGTCGCCGCAATCGATGTGCGGGGTGAAAGTCGGCTTATGCTTGCCGCGCAGGCGCATGGCAATGATCGAGGCGAGCCGGCCAAGGACCAGGCCGTCGGCGTCGATCAGAAACCACTTCTTCTGCACTTCGGCAGTCTTGATACTGGCAGTCTGGTGGGTGAGAGCTTGCATGGGTCTTTCTTCCGATGAGCGCGCGCTTATGGAGAGAGACTCGAGCCTTGTCAAATCCCCAGAAAAAACACCGTTGTTTCAACGACTTGCCGGCGCGGTATCATATTACCTTCGATCTAAGCCTTGGGCGGCATGGCATATGTCACGGTGGCATGCGCCACCGGATCGGGCTTGCCGTCGCTCCAGATCGTGAAGTCCCCGACCGCCAGCGTCTTGCCGAGCTTGAGCAGCCGCCCCTCTCCAATCAGGTCGGCCGGCTCGGGCTTACGCATGAAATTGATGTTGAGGTTGGTCGTGACCGCCAGCGCCACCGGCCCGAGCTGGCCCAGGATCAGCAGGTAGAAGCCGCAGTCGACCAGCCACATCAGGGTCGGCCCCGAGATCGTCCCGCCCGGCCGCAGATGCCGTTCGTGCGTCGGCAGGCGCAGGCGGATGGTCCGGTCGTCGAGATGTTCGATGGCGAGCCCGAGATGGGAGGCCTGCGGAAAGTGTTCGCCGAGGAAGTCGATCAACTCGGCTGGCGACATCACCGGCATGACGCCCCCCTCCTCTTCCCATAGACTGCCAACATGACCGCCGCCTCCAACGAACCCGTCCTGCTGCGCCGCGACGAGGGCCGCGTCGCCTTCCTCACGCTCAACCGTCCGCACGCCATGAACGCCCTCTCCGGCGATCTTATAGACGCGCTGCAGGCGGAACTCGACAGGCTGGCCGGTGACACCCACATCCGCTGCGTGGTCATCGAGGCGAGCGGCGAACGCGCCTTCTCGACCGGCCACGACCTGCGCGAGGTCGCCGCGACCCGCGACTATGCGGTCCATCACGATCTCATGACGCGCTGCTCGGCGATGATGATGTCGATCGGCCGTCTGCCCCAGCCGGTGATCGCCAAGGTGAAGGCGGTTGCCACCGCCGCCGGCTGCCAGCTCGTCGCCGCCTGCGATCTCGCCGTCGCGTCGAGCACCGCGACCTTCGCGACCTCCGGCATCAACAACGGCCTGTTCTGCGGCACGCCCTCGGTCGCGGTCGGCCGGACCATCGGACCCAAGCGCGCGCTCGACATGCTGCTCACCGGCCAGTTCGTCGACGCCGCCACGGCGCTGCGCGACGGGCTCGTCAGCCGCGTCGTACCGCCTGCGGATCTCGACCGCGAAACCAAGGCGCTGGCCGACCATATCGACGCCCAGCCGCCGCAGCAGATCTCTTCCGGCAAGGCGATGTTCCGCAAGCACATGGAGATGACCGTCGAACAGGCCTATGCCTACGCGACCGACTTCATGGCCGGGGCCCTGCAGCGCGAGGATGCGCAGGCCGGCATCGACGCGTTCGTGAACAAGAAGCCGAAGCCGGAATGGACGGGGCGATAGGCGCTCTTCCCATCAACTCTCGAAGATCAGGCACGTGTCTGTCTCTGGTGTGAAGCGCACCGATTTGTCCGAGAAAGACACGTCCAGCCGCTTCCGGCCCCGGCATTGCCCGAAAGCCTGCGTAGAGCTTGCCCCGAGAACGGGGCCTGATCGATGCTCTTTATGATCTTCGTTCGTTTGGTGATCTTCTGGGTCATTGTCGCCGGGGGGTTGCTGACTGGAGTCGTTGGGGTCCTGATATTAGGCATTGCCGTGGCGATGTTCCGAGACGACCCGGAACACCAGGAATTCCACACCGCCTTTAGCGAGGCACTTTGCGATGTCAGCGCCTCGATTGAGGACCCTGCAGGGATTGGCCTGGCGCGTCGCCTTACCTCTCGGAGCGTGGTCGATCCGAGAAACACCATCGACTTTCGCGCTTTGCCCGAGCGTTGGCGCACGGTCTGCCTCGCTTCGGTGAACAGTGGCCAACTAACTCTGTCCCGGATCGCCGACGACGCGCCCTATTTCAGGCTACAACGTCAATTGTGTTTTGACTGGTCGGCATACACGATTGCCGTCGTGGTCGTCGACGAGGACAACGTGGCCTTTCCCTTTCAGTTGAAAGTACGCGACAGCTCCGACAAGGCCATCCGCAAGGCGTCCATTGCCTTCTCAAGAGAAGACTTCGCTGAGTGCGCTCCGCGTGAGGCAGCACTGGCTAGCTGTGTAGCGTTCTCGCATAGTGACCAGATCTGCGAATTCGCGTTCCCACGTACATCAGGCGACCTTCGATGAGCGGAATGGGAAACGGCCATCGGTGTTGACGCCCCGTGATACGAGACCGTTAACTCTCACTGACAACAAGAAAAGTCAGTGGGAGGACGCTCATGCGGGCTAGTGAGTTATCCCGGCGCACGGTCATCGCGTCGGCAATGGCGAGTGTTGCGGCCGCAGCGGCTCCGGCCATCGCGCAGGATCTTCAGCCGGGCAAGCCCATCGTCATCGTTGCGCCGTTCGGGCCCGGCACCACCAACGACATCATCGCCCGGCTGCTCGCCCAGGACATGACGGCCACTCTGGGCCAGAGCGTCATCGTCGAGAACAGGCCCGGCGCCACCGGCAACATCGGCGCCGACTATACGGCCAAGGCGCGACCCGACGGCCACACGGTGGTGATCGCCTCGCTGAGCAACATCATCAACCAGGCCACCGGCAAC
>CAZPOS010000202.1:3549-10303 GCA_964588065.1 uncultured Reyranella sp. | reverse complement strand
CGGAGGTCTTTCGGAAAGTCGGTGGTGCGGCAAAGGGATTGCTGTCGCCGCTCAACTCGGTCAACGAGGCGCTCGAAAAGCCGAATGCCACGGCCCTGGGCCGGGTCGGATCGGTGTTCGACAGGGTCGCGGGCAAGGCACGCAGCGGTCTGAGCTCGATCACGGAATGGCTCCCGGCGCTGGGTGCCCTGGGCTCGGTGGCCTCGATGGCCGGGCTCATCGCCATGACCCGCAAGGCCTCGGACGGGTACGATGGCCTGTCGATGGCTGCAGAGAAGCTCGGCGCGACGAAGGGTGACCTGTCGCTTTGGCGGTACGGCGCCGCGCTGACGAACGTCGAGAGCGAAGCCCTCGAAAAGGGCTTGGTCAAGCTCAACAAGACCATGTACGACGCCGCAACCGGCAAAAACAAGGACGTCGCGCTCCTGTTTCGGAGGATGGGCATCAGCCTGTTCGACAGCCAGGGTAAGGTGAAGGGCGTCTCCAACTCGCTGGAAGACATTGCCGAGTCCTTCAAGAATACCGAGAACCCGGCCACCCGCACGGCCATGGCGGTCGCGCTCTTCGGGAAGGCCGGCGCCGACATGGTTCCCTTCCTCAGCAAGGGGCGTGCCGGTATCGCCGATCTCCGCGCCGAGATGAGGCGCTATTCGGGGCTCACCGATGAGCACCGCATTTCGTTCGAGAGACTCGATGTCGCATACAAGCAGCTCGACAAGGCGGGTTCCGGGCTCGCTTCACGACTGAGCGCCGCGATTGCCCCCGGCCTCGCGCGAGCGGTCGAGTGGACGACGAATTGGATCGTTGCGAACCGCGAGCTGATCGCCCAGGCGCTCGAGCGCAAGGTGGCGAAGATCGGCGAGGGCTTCGACCTGGTCGCCGGCGCCGTGAAGGGGGTTCTGTCGTTGCCCTTCGTGGACGCGTTCCTGAAAGGTATCGATGTCGGCTCGGCCTTCGACATCGTGGTCGGTGGCCTCGGCCTTACTTTGGCCGGCCCCGTCTTCGCCGCCATTCAGGTCGTTACGAAGGCCGTCTGGGCGATGAATGTCGCGTTGCTCAAGAACCCGTTCGTGCTGCTCGCGACCGCGATCGCGGTGGCGGCGTATGCCGTGTATGCGAATTGGGGGCCGATCACCGCGTGGTTCGGCGAGCAGATGGCGGCCGTGCGAGCGGCGTTCGATCAGGGTCTTGGCCGCGGACTGTGGGAGCTGTTCAAGCGCTTCAATGCCTTTACGCTGATCAGCGAGGCTGTGAACGGCCTTTCGAAATGGCTTTTCGACGTCGATCTCTATGCGGCAGGCGCGCGTCTGCTGCAGCGATTGATCGACGGGATCAAGTCACTGCTGCCGGATTTCTCAAGCGTCTGGGCCCCGATCGATCGGGCCCTGACCTGGGCCGGCGACAGGATCTCGGCGGGGGCCGGCGGCCTCAACGCCGCGACAGCCGCCGCCGGAGGGTTCAACCCGGACTTCAATGGCGGCATGTACGGCCTGCCCGCCGGTCCGGCGCCGGCCTCGGCGGCGTCGATCGGCGCCAGCGGGGTCCCTCAGAAGGCGACGATCGCCGCGACCATCACGGTCAAGGCCGAGCCAGGCACCGTCGCGAACGTCGAGAGCGACTCCAAAGGTGTCGATCAGCTCGACGTCGGCCGCAGCATGGATGTCTACTGATGGCAACGCTGTTCGATCCGCTGACCGCCCTCGAGGGGTCGTTCAAGGGCAAGTCGTTCAAGATCGCCGGTGAGCGCAGCGAGGGCGGTCGCCGCGGGCCGCATCACCAGTACCCGGACCGCGACCGGCCGTTCTTCGAGGATCTCGGCGCCGAGGCCCGGCGGCGCGACTTCAGCATCTACTTCGTGGGCCCGCTGGCCGACCTGCAGGCCCGCCAGTTCGACGACATGCTCTGGAAAGGCGAGCCGGGGCCGCTGGTGCTGCCGGGGTTCCGGCGCGAGACGGCGCTTGCCCTCAAATGGGACTATCGCAAGACCTCAGGGCGCGCCCACTGGGTCGAGTTCTCCATCACCTTCATCGATCCGGGCAGTAACAGCTACCCGGCGGCCTCGACCAGCTGGCCGCATACCCTGCTGTCGGCGGTGGAAGCGGCGCGAACGGCGTTCGCCGAGGCGTTGGGCGAGGCCCTGTCATTCGACATCCCGGGCCAGGAGATCGTGGGCGACCTGTTCGAGGGGGCGGAAGGCCTGACGGGGCTGCTCGACGTCGCCGCCTCTCTGGTCGCCGGAGAGTTTCCCTCGACCGCCCTAGGCGAGGTCCTGGCGCTGACCGACGCGTACGAGGCCTCGCTTCTGCCTGCGCTCGACCTGACGGTATTTGCGATCGACACGGTCGGCCTGCTGACCGGATGGGCGGAAGCCCTGGCGGGACCGTCGCCGGACCAGGCCGCGCGGGCGCGAACGGTGCAGGCTCTGTGGAGCGTCTATGACGGCGGCGTCGACGATGCCGCCATCCTGCCCGAAGCGGCCGAAACGCCGCTCGAGGCCGCGGTCGCGAACAACCGCGGCGCCTTCGGCGCCGGCGTGCGCCGGGCGGTCCTGGCGGAGATCGGGGCGCAGGCCTCGGCAATGACGTTCGCCAGTTACGATGACGCGGCCGCCCTGCGCGAGCGATTGGCGGAAGCTTTCGATGCCGAGATCGACATCGCCGGCGATCCCTCGGCCGCCGGCGGCCGCAATGACGGTGCGCGCATTGCCCTGCAGGACTTGCGCGCTGCAGCGCTGCAGGCCATCTCCGCGGCGGGGGCCAACAAGGCGCGACTGGTGCCCTATGCCGTGCCGCTGTCGCGTCCGGCTCGCGTGCTGGCCCAGCTGTTTTATGGGGGAGCGACGGATCTCGAAGCACGCGCCGCTGAGCTGGCTGCCCGCACGGGGGCCACTCATCCCGCGTTTCTTCCCAACAGGGGGGAGCGGCTTTCTGGTTGACGGCCCTCTTCATTCGCTAGCGTGTGGGTGAACCATCGGTAGCGCGCACCCTCCGGAATTCTGAAGGCTCGGCTCATGCCCATCGAAGACCATGAGCTCAGTCTGATCGTCGATGGCCAGGCATTTGGTGGCTGGCTGGACGTCCGCGTCTCCCGTGGCATCAAGCGGGGCGCCGGCGATTTCCAGATTGCCGTGACACAGCGTTGGCCCGGCCTGGATGCGCGGTTCGAGATCCCGGAGGGCGCCGCATGCGAGATTTGGATCGACGACGACAAAGTGCTGACGGGTTGGGTCGAGATCGTCCGGAAGAAGCGAAGCGCGACCACGGCGTCGGTGGCCATCTCAGGCCGCAGCAAGACCTGCGACCTGATCGATTGCTCGCCCGACTTCGAGACGACGGAGTTGGCAGGGCTGGATCTGGCGACGGTTGCCCGCAAGGTCGCCGCCCCCTTCGGGATTGAGGTCGACGCGCGAGCGACGGGCCCGACATTCGCGGTCGCCGCGGCGCATCACGGCGAGACCTGCTGGAAGCTGATCGAACGCCTGGCCCGGCAACGGCAACTGCTGGTGATGGACGATCCGGACGGTCGTGTCGTTCTGACGCGGCTCGCGATCGAACGGGCGACCGACCGGATCGTGCATCCCGACGATCGCCTGCTCGAGGTCGAGGCCGTGCGCGACGCCAGCAAGCGCTTCTCGGTCTACAAGGTGAAGGCACAGGCCGGCGCCCGATGGATCGACGAAGGCAGCGACGAGGAATCGATCCCCGAGGAGCTGGCGCATGTCGAGGGCCAGGTCACGGATCGGGGTGTCGGGCGCTACCGGCCCAAGACCATCCTGAACGAAGGTGCGGCCAAGAAGGTCGGCGCCCTGGCGCGGGCCGAATGGGAGGCCCGCCGGGCGATCGGCGAGGCCCTGCGGTTCAACGTGTCCCGCGTGGGTTGGCGTCAATCTGACGGGTCGCTCTGGGTGCCGAACATCCTGGTGTCGTGCGAATCGCCGGAAATGAACCTGTCGGCCGAGCTCGCGCTGGCCGAGGTCCACTATCGCAAGGGTGCGATGGGTACGGTTTGCGAGTTGGAGCTGGCGCCGCCCGAGGCGTTCACGCCCGAACCGCCCGAGGCGGCGGCGACGGGTGGGGAAGGCGGGCGTTGGGCCGACGTCGGCAGCATCACGGGATCGGGCGGAGGAGCGGGATGAGCGATCTCGACCGTCGCCTGGCCTCGATGTTCTCGCGCGGCGTCGTCCGCCAGAGCGACGTGCGTCTCGGCCTCGAAATGCCACAGGCCGAGTTCTACAAGGGCGAGCTGCGCCGCGGGGAGATGCCCCAGGGTTTCGGCTTCGCATCGCGCCCGCTGCCGGGATCGGAAGTCTTTGCGATTTTCGCCAACGGGGAGCGTTCGGCGCCGGTCATCGTGGCGTCCGACGATCGCCGGGCGCGCCCCAGGGCGCTCGAGCCGGGCGAGGTCGCGGTCTATGGCCGCCACGCGCGCGACGAGATCGGCCACTGGATCCGGTTCACCGACGATCCGAAGCCGAACACGATCGTCGCGCGTGCGCGCCGCCTCGAGCTTCGCGTCGGCGAGAAATACCTGATTCTCGACGCCGATCACGGACTGGTGTCATCGGAACCGATAACGGTGGGTCCACCACCTCCCTGACAAACGCTGCCCCGAGGGGTCCCTGCCATGCGGCTCGAATATGACCCGGTCCGTGGCGCCTTTGACCTGGCCCTGACGGCCGCCGGCGATTTCGATGCGGGGATCGGCAACGGCGGCGCGCTCGAGGCGGCCGTCTGGGTGTCGATCTTCACGGACGCGCTCGCCGAGGTGGGCGACATGACGCCGGATCTCGGCCCGGACCGGCGGGGATGGTGGGCCGATGCCGGGCGATCGCCGGAGGACAGCATGGGCAGCCTGGTGTGGCTACACCTTCGCGAGAAGCGCAGCGAGGCGGCCCGCCTGATGATCGAGACGGCGGCCTGGACGTCGGTGCAATGGCTGTTGCTCGATGGGTTGGCGGCCTCGATCGACGTGACGGCCGCCTTTATCGACCGGCCGCGCGATGCGCTGCGGCTGATCGTGGCGCTGACCGAGCCGAACGGCGTTCGGCGGGATTGGTCGGTTGATCTCTTGTGGTCGGGAGTGGCCCGCAAATGACCTTCGCCCGTCCGACCTTCCGGCAGCTGCGCGAGCGCGTCGGCGCGATGTTCCGCACGCGCTTCCCCGGCGCCGACATCAACCTGCGCCAGTCGCCGGGGCGCGCCTTCGTCGAGCTGATCGCCGCGAGCACCGATGAGGACCTGGCCTATCTCGATTGGCAGGTGGGCCAGCTTTTCCCGTTCTCGGCCGATGTCGACTATCTCGAACGCTGGGCGGCCGCGAAGGGCCTCGCACGCAAGGGCGCGGCCGCGGGCGCTGGCACGGTCGCCCTGGTCGGCACCCCTGGCATGACGGCGCCGCTCGGCGCGGAGCTGCAGACCAAGACAGGCATCGTCGTTGCCCTGTCGTCGGGCGTCACGCTGGGCGGGGAGGGGACTGCGACCGTTGCTGCTACGGCCGTTGCCGGTGGCATCACCGGCAACCTGTCGGCCGGAACCATTCTCACGTTTGTCGGCACACCACCCGGCTTCGCCGATTCCGGCACCGTCGCGACTCCGTTCGCGGGCGGTGCCGACGCCGAGAGCGACGCCTCGCTGCGCCTGCGCACGCTGCGGGCCTTCGCGGAGCCGAGCTTCGGCGGCAATCAGAACGACTGGGAGCGTGCGGCGCTCGAGGTGCCGGGCGTGACCCGGGTCTTCAGCCAGGCGGCAACGCCGACGCCGGGATCCGTGACTCTTTATCCGCTTTTCGATGCGTTGCATGAAAATGGCATCCCGGTCGGCGTCGACGCTTACTATCGTCCGACGACCGGGATTGGCGGCGGATCGGGGGATCAGCTGCTGGTGCTGGAGGCGATTCTGGATCGGCGGCCGATCTGCGCGAGCGTCTTCGTTACGGCGCTTGTGCCGGCGCCTCTCGACCTCCAGATCTCCAGCCTTCGGCCGGATACGGATGCTGTCCGGGCCGCGATCTCGGGAGAGTACACGCGCATGCTGTTCCGGCGCGCGGTTCCCGGTGGCGCCATATCGCGCTCCTGGATCGCGGAGGCGGTCGCTCGGGCGGCGGGGGAGGACAGCCACGATCTCGATCTGCCGGCCGGCGACACGGCCGTCCCTGCAGGCCAGATCGCCGTACCAGGTGTGATCACCTATGTCTAAGGCGCCACGCCCGACGATCGATGGCTGGGTCGAAGCGACCTATGCGCTGATGCCGCCCGGGCCGATCGCCTGGCCGCGCGATCTCGAATCGCGCTGGGGCAAGCTGCTGGGCGTGGTCGCGGAGGAGCGCCGTCAGCGTCACGATCGGGCGCTGGTGCTTCTCGAGGAAGAGTCGTTTCCGGTAACGGCGGTCGAGCTGTTGCCGGAATTCGAGCGGCTGGTCGGTCTGCCCGACCCGTGCCGGCCCCTGCCGGGCACGCTGGCGCAGCGGCGGGCCGAGCTCGTCGACCAGTTCTTCGCCGATCATGTTCCGACGAAGGGGTTGATGATCGACTTGGCCCGCAAGGCCGGCTGGGAGATCGAGATCCACGAGCAGCAGGACTTCGTGGCCGAGTTGTCCATGGCTGAAGAGCCGGTCGGCGAGTCGGACTTCGTGTGGATCGTCACCGTGCTCGGCCAGTCGATCGACTTCTTTCGCGGCGATCAGAACGCGGCCGGTGACGTCTTGTGGACGTTCCCCGACATCTCGACGCTCGAATGCGTGTTGCGTCGCGCCAATC
>CAZPOS010000202.1:0-3449 GCA_964588065.1 uncultured Reyranella sp. | reverse complement strand
TTGTGGACGTTCCCCGACATCTCGACGCTCGAATGCGTGTTGCGTCGCGCCAATCCTGCGCACTGCCGGGTGCACTTCGTCGTTCCCGAATAGGTTCGGAGTTCTCCATGTTCAAGATCGATGGCCCGGGCACCGTCCCGGACAAGCCGGGGCGAGGCGTGCTGGGCGCGTCCGCGGGTTGGTTCAACCAGACCCCCGGCACGTCCCCCGGCACGGTGCTGCGCGCCGAATGGCTCAACATGCTGCAGGCCGAGATCCTGGCCGTCCTCGCGGCAGCGGCGATCGATCCGGACAAGGCGGACGACGGGCAGATCCTGAAGGCGATCCAGAAGATCGTCAGGCAGTCGCAGCCGACGGGTATGCGCGTGGGCTTCATCGGCACGGTCGCTCCGGCGGGCTGGGTTCTCGCCAGTGGTCGTACGATCGGCAACGCCGCCAGTGGTGCAACAGAGCGAGCGAATGCCGACACGCAGGACCTGTTCAATCTGATCTGGCCGTTGCCGGCCGACGAATTTCCCATCCAGACATCGGCCGGTGCAGCGTCGGTGCGCGGCGCGAGCGCGGCCGCGGACTGGGCCGCGAACAAGCGCCTGGTGCTTCCGAACTACAGCGACCGGCTCGCGGTAGGGCGCGGCGACATGGCGGGCGCGCCGGCGGGCATCATCACGGTTGCAAACGCGGGCCTCGACACGACGAAGGTGGGCGCCAAGGCCGGCGTGGCCGCCAAGGCTTTTCATTTCTCCGGCTCGACCGGAACGAATACGGGCGGCGTCAGCGCGGCCAATGGTGGCCAATCGACGGCGCCTTCGCCGCATACCCACGACTTCGCAGGCGACACGGACGTCGCCTCCATTCTCAACCCGGTGATCGTCGAGACGGTCATCATTCGTCTGTGAGGTCGCCATGAGTCTTTGGGACAAGGCGTGGCCCGGCCCGTCGATCCGTCTGGGCCTCGCGGGCGGCGCTGCGCCGCTGGGCGATGACGGACTGATACCGGCCCGATTCCTGCCGGAGATTGCCAGCGTTCCCGCAGGATCACGCCTGCGCGCCACTGTCATTGCGGCCGATGGCGAGACCTATACGACGGCACAGCTCGTATCGCCCCAACTCTATTCGATCCGCGATCACGGCGGGTTTCTAAAGACCTCGGGCGCCGAAACCTGGGATATCGTGCTCGACCGCCGGCCGTCGCCGGTTCCGACGACACTCACTGTCCGCGCTGCCGGGAAGAACCAGACGAACAATCTGCTGCCTCAGGTGGATGGCACCTGGGCGATAACGCCTGTCGCCGGGGATCCTTATCGGTTTACCCTGGTCGGGTCCGTCTACGGCCCGATGCATGCCGATGGCGGCACTGCGCATGTTCCGGGGACGCTGATCAACGCCTCGCCCGAGCTGGACAAGCTGGCGGTCTGGCTGCGCGCGCATGGCGGTGGTCACGTCTCGATGCCACCCTACGGTGGCATCTACCTTCAGTCAGGCCCTCTTCGTCCTGTCGAAAACGCGATCTTCGACTGCAACAATTGCTTCACGTTCAAGGCCGACGCCAAGGACCAGACGGTCGTCTTCAATCATTCCGTCGGCTCCGGTGTGGCCGGAGGACCGCCCGTCGTGGGCAACGTCTCCAGGTTGATCGTCCGCAATCTCTGGATTTACGACAATCGCGGCTATCAGATCTTCGGCGCCGGGCAGCATGCGATCAACCTCGGCACCTCCAATTCGCCGGAGAAGATCTCACAGTGGATCGAGTTCGACGGCGTCCACGTGCGCGGCGGTGCGGGGTACGGTGAGTCCAGCGACAAGAACAACGGGACGATCAACTTCACGCGCAAGAACGGGTCGATCAAATGGACCGACGGCGACAGCCGCGACCACAAGAACACCCTCAATCTCAACGATAGCATAAGCTACCAGAACGAAACCCACGATTGGCCGGCGATGGGCGACCTCGGCACCAATCTGCGCGCGGTGCGCGGCCTCGCCAATCCGTTTTCGGTTGCCTCAGTGGGTGCGAGCACGGTGCGTGTCGCCTGGGCAAAGCACGGCTGGAAGACTGGCCGCAAGGTCATGATATCGGGTGTCGTCCAGGGCAATGGGCTGACCATCCCGTCAACTGCCGTCGCCATCACCGCGACCTCAGCCGGCCAGTTCACCATTCCGGCCACCGGCGCCGCGAGCAGCACGGCGTCCTGGGGTGGCTCTGCGGTGCAGATCCTGCCCTGCATCGCAGACAACGGCGTTACGACTTTCAACGGCGAAAAATACATCGAGATCCCGCGCAGCACCGATGCGCTGACCCGTGTCGGCGAGAAGGTGACGCTGGGCAACGGCGGCACGCTCAACAACGTGCCGATCCCGGGTGTATGGGACGTGATCGCCACCACGCCGACCGCCCTGCGGCTGGCGCATATGGACCCGGATACCGGGCTGGCGACCGGCGCTGCGGCCAATGCCAGCGGCAGCGGCGGCGGCGATTCGATCACCTTCCTCTGTCCGCATATCTCCAGCGGCGACCGCATCATCGACAGCCGCGGCGCCCGTCTCAGCCGCCGCTCGATCCGTTCGCGCGGCGAGTTCTACGGCCGCGCCGGCATCACCGCCCGCGGCGGCACCGTCACCAATGTGAATGGCGACGGCGCTCATCACATCTCGATCTACGACTACAAGCTGGTCGACCTCACCCCGGCATGGATCGCGGCGGCAGGCGGCGGCGGCACCGGCCTGGCGCTCGACTGCGACGGCGCTCTGGCGGAGGACATCTACATCACCGGCCGCGGGCTGGGCGTCGGCGTGCTGTTCGGTGCCTCGAGCGTCGGCAGCCAGCTCTCCAACTTCGAGATCGACGGGCCGCAAACCGGCATCCAGGGGCGTGGCAGCCGCCACATCATCGGCAAGGGCAAGATCCGCAACACCAGCGCGATCGGCGTCGCCCTCTGGGGCTACATCGTCAGCAACCGGGTCGACCTGCCGGAGAATGCCTTCACGCCGGTGGCGATCGGCGACCCGCGCGCCATCGTCTCCAGTCCCGGCCATGGCATTTCGTCGGGCACGAACGCCACCATCATCGAGATTTCCCAAACCAACCCGGTGGTCATCACGACCTCGGCGCCGCACGGCATGACGACCGGCGTCCGGGTCGGGATCAAGGACGTGGTCGGCATGACCCAGATGAACGGCCGCGTTGCCTCGTTCACGGTCCTGTCGTCGACGACTTTCTCCATGCCGATCGATGCGACGGGATTCTCGGCCTATGTCAGCGGCGGCAAGACCGTGAACCGACAAGTGGCCTTCTCCGGCGTCGAGAGCGGTTCCGGCATGACCATCCTGGGTTCGAACCGCGCGACCTACGGGGCGGTCTATATCGACGCCGACAGCTACTATATCGACTGCTCGGAGAACGTCGTGGGCGACGCCGCGCTGGCGAATTCGACCGAGCCGTTCGGCGGCGC